>CAZXJV010000048.1:0-22113 GCA_964641135.1 uncultured Treponema sp.
TGATTCAGCATAATACCGATTCCTGGGACGATTCCGATTATGGCTCTGCTGCAGTACGTACCAGCCAGGAACTGACCCGCGGCGCCCTGGCACAGCTGGACAAGCCGGTCGATCTGGTTATCTGGAGCGAATCTGTCCTGCCCTGGCCCTGGCAGGAAAGCCGTGACTACTACCGGAATTTCCCGTCTTCAAGCCCGATGGTTTCATTCCTGGAAGAAATCAATATTCCCCTGTTAACCGGTGCCCCCGTTCTTGTCGACCCGGTAAACAGGGGTTACTCCAACTCGGTAATACTCCTTGATTCTGAAGGTAAAAAACAGGACTGGTATGCAAAGATGCAGCTGGTACCCTTTGCAGAGTACATGCCCTTTACTGAATACCGGCTTGTACGGGATCTGTTTAAAGCCATTGTCGGGTTTTCCTCCGGCTGGGTTCCCGGAACCGATTATCGTAAAATGCAGGTTACCAACCATCACGGTCAAACAGTGCATTTTACCACTCCAATCTGCTTTGAAGACGCCTTCCCCCTGCTTAATACGCGCCTGCACAATACCGGCAGCGAAATCCTCATCAACCTGACCAACGATTCCTGGTCAAAAACAGACAGTGCGGAATACCAGCACTTTGTTATTGCCAGCTTCCGCAGCATAGAATTACGCACCACCCTGCTTCGTTCAACAAACAGCGGGTATACGGTCGTTGTTAATCCCGCCGGCCGGGTTACCCATGATCTGCCGGTGTTTACCAGCGCTGCCCTTGCAGCAGAAATACCTGTATATCCCCACAGGAGAACCTTTTACGCGCGCTTCGGCGACTGGTTTCCCCTGTGCATGACTGTCATATTACTGATTCTGATGTATCGGCATGCGCGTGAACTGCGTCGCCGGCCCCTACAGGCCTGCCTTCAACCCGGCACCCGCTTGCTCCCCAAACCAGAATCTGCTTTCACACAAAAGGATGAAACACATGAAGATCAAAACTGACCGGACAAGCAATCTTCGATCGGTATTTACCGCACTGTTTGCCGCACTGATCTGTGCCGGCAGTTTGTTCGCCATACCGCTGGGACCGGTTCCGCTTGTTCTGCAAAATGCATTTGCCATTCTTGCGGGGCTACTGTTGGGACCGATACAGGGCGCAGGGGCCGTCGGTCTGTTCCTGCTGGCAGGTGCCCTCGGTCTGCCGGTTTTTTCAGGCGGACGGGGAGGCATTGCAGTCCTTGTCGGCCCTACCGGTGGCTACCTGGCAGGCTATTTTATCGGTGCCCTTGTTGCAGGTTTTCTGGCCCGGCGCAGGCCGCAGGCCAGGGAGGGCGCCCTGGCTGCCCTGCCGTCCATGCGTATTGCAGGCGCTGCAATAGCAGGTTTTATCTGTATATACATTCCCGGTGTTTCTGTTTTGCGCTCTGTAACCGGAATGTCGTTTACAGAAGCTGTTGCCAGGGGCCTTACCCCCTTTTTAATCCCGGATCTGATCAAGATTGCAGCCCTCATTCCAATAACCCTGCGTCTTAAACCGGTTGTCGATCGCTATCTGTTTCCCGAAATTCAGGATGCAGAAAGCACAACCAAAGACTCCTGAAGCAATGATCACCGTCAGCAATCTGGTAAAACGGTTCCCGCAGGGCATCACCGCCCTTGACTCTGTCAGTTTTTCTGTTGCGGACGGTGAGTGTCTGGTGATCTCGGGTGCAAACGGGTCGGGAAAAAGCGTCCTTATGAATCTGATCGCCTCGCTGGACAGCCCGACAACGGGAACAGTCTCTGTTGTGGATGCAGCCGGAAAGGCCCAGCGCGTGGGACTGGTTTTTCAGGACGCGGACTCGCAGATTCTGGGTGAAACCGTTCTTGAGGATGTCTGTATCGGCCCAGGCAACCTCGGGTATACTGCAGCACAGGCCGAAGAAAAGGCCATTTCGGCGATTGAGCGCTGCGGTCTTGGCGGAAAGGAACGGCACCCGGCCCGAACCCTTTCCGGCGGGGAAAAACGCCGTCTGGCTGTTGCCGGCATCCTTGCCATGGACTGCTCGATAATCATCTTTGATGAGCCCTTCGCCAATCTGGACTGGCCCGGGGTCTGCCAGGTAAACGGAATTATCCGCTCGCTGCATGCAGCCGGACATACGGTATTGATTTTAACCCATGAGCTGGAAAAGGTCCTGGCCCTCGCAGATCGTCTTCTTGTTCTCTTTAAAGGCTCTTTGGTTTGGGAAGGGCCGCCTGATGCAGCCCTGCTGACAGCCCCTCTTGAAAGCTGGGGAATACGCAATCCTGTGCGCTCCTACCGGGACGCTGCAGATTGCATATGGGAGGACTCCTGATGGGAAGCGTGCTGTCCGGATCTTTGTTCGCCTATCAATGGCGGGATACGCCCCTTCATAACCGGGCAGCAGGCATTAAACTCTGCATCTGTCTTGCCTGTGCGCCTGTGTGTTTATCCCTGTCCCTGCCCTGGCTTGCAGTCCCGGCCTTTTTTCTGGTCGTGCTGGTTCTCATCGCCCGCGTTCCTGCTTCATCCCTTTTGCGTATTGCCCGTATTCTGGGGATATACGGCCTTTTTTTGCTTTTTTTGCGCAGTAATTTCAAGGAGTCCCTGAGCGTTCAGTTCACTTCTGCACTTGTGCCTGCAGCAGAATACCTGTACCGCCTTGCCCTTATCTTTCTTGCAGGTACCGTTTTTTATGAAACGACCAGTCCTGCTGAAATCCGCCGGCTTCTGGCAGGATCGGCACACCGGGCGCATCCTGTATCTGTTTTGTTTGCCGGACTTCCGGAACTTTTTTCCCTTACACTCGGCTTTATTCCCCGTATCTTCATCCTGTGGCAGGATCTGGACAGGGCATGGCGCTCCCGCGCAGGTACCGGCCGGTCCATTCCGGCAGTCTGGCGACGCATCACACATCTGGTTCCGGCCCTTGTTTCTCTGGCCCTTGCCCGGGCTGCAGATACAGAACGGGCCCTTCGCAACAGAAACTGAATAATCAAAATTCGGCCGGATTCGCAAAAAAGCGCTTGCGCTACACCATAAATAGTGCTAGTATGATTCTTACGGGTTCAATACGCTATATCTGGCACACTATGGATAGCGTCCCGCTCGAAACGGTCAGTTTTGATAAAAAAAAGACGGAGAAATGTAACAGGCGATGCGATGCCCCCATTGCGGAAGTTTTGAAGACAAGGTAATAGAATCCCGCACATTGGCTAATGGCGACAGCATCCGCCGGCGTCGCGAATGCAATGACTGCGGCTACCGCTTTACCAGTTATGAACGTATAGAAGAAAAACCCTTCATGGTTATCAAGCGCGACGGGCGAAGACAGCCTTTTGACCGCAGCAAACTTGAACGGGGAATACAGCGGGCACTAGAAAAACGTCCGGTATCTACAATGACTATCGAAAACATTGTAAACGAAATTGAGGATCAGTCTGTTATGGCCGGCAAAGGCAGTCAGGAGATTGCCAGCTCTGCTGTCGGCGAACTGGTTCTTGCAAAGCTTAATGAGGTAGACAAGGTTGCATACATACGTTTTGCCTCCGTCTATCGACAATTTGAAAACATGGAAGAATTCATTTCGGAAGTGAATAAAGTGGGGGGAGTTCATGGGAACCACAGCTGAGACCGGAAAACTGGAACAGGGAGTATTTCCGGAATGGAAGAATTTTCTCGGGACATCAAAGGATCCCGAAGCGGCCTCGTTCATCAGGAATGTAGTAAAGCGGTCGGGAGAGATACGCGAGTATGACCGCTCCAAGATCGAAAAGGCAATTGACGGCGCCATCGCAGCGGTAGAGGGAAACGGCGACCCGGAACGGGCAGCCGGTCTTACCGACCGCGTTGAAGAACATCTGCGTGCATTAATGGCAGCCCGTCATGCCCATTCGATCCCGGCCATCGAAGAAATTCAGGATATCGTTGAGTCGGTTCTTATCGAAGCGAAAGAAGTACGCATAGCCAAGGCCTATATCCTGTATCGCGCCCGCCATGAGGCTATCCGCGATACAGAACGTCTGATGCTTGATATCAACGCCACAATGGATGGTTATTTGAGTCAGTCTGACTGGCGCGTAAAGGAAAACGCCAACGTAAACTTCTCTCTTGGCGGTCTTATCCTGCACAACTCGGGAACCATCACTGCCAACTACTGGCTTAAAAACATCTACCCGGAAACGGTAGCCGAAGCGCACCGCAGCGCGGCCTTCCATCTGCATGATCTTTCCATGTTCTCGGGCTATTGCGCCGGCTGGTCCATCCGTCAGCTTATAGCAGAGGGTCTTGGCGGCGTTCCCGACAAGATTACCTCGAAACCGGCACGGCACCTGTCTACTCTTATTCAGCAGATAGTCAACTTTCTCGGCATCATGCAGAACGAATGGGCTGGCGCCCAGGCATTCAGCTCTTTTGACACATATCTCGCCCCCTTTGTCAAATACGACAAAATGACAGAAAAAGAAGTTAAACAGTGTCTGCAAAGTTTTATCTACGGAGTGAACACACCAAGCCGCTGGGGAAGTCAGGCCCCCTTTACAAATATTACCCTGGACTGGAACTGTCCGGGCGATCTTGCAGACAAGCCCGCTGTTGTAGGCGGCGTTGAAACCCCGTTTACCTACGGAGACTGTCAGCGCGAGATGGATCTGATCAACAAGATCTTTATAGAGCTTATGCTTGAAGGCGATGCCGCCGGACGGGGATTCCAATATCCCATTCCGACCTATAACATCACCGCAGATTTTGACTGGTCCAGTCCCAATGCACAACTGTTGTTTGAAATGACAGCCCGCTATGGAACACCGTATTTTCAGAACTTCCTCAACTCGGATCTTAACCCCAGCGACGTACGCTCCATGTGCTGCCGGCTGCAGCTGGACAAGCGGGAACTGCGTAAACGCGGTGGAGGTCTTTTCGGCTCGGACGAGTTCACCGGTTCCATCGGTGTTGTAACCATCAATATGCCCCAGATCGGCTACCTGGCTAAAACCGAGGCCCAGTACTTCGAGCGGCTGGATTACCTTATGGATCAGGCACGCATCAGCCTTCAGCTCAAACGAAAGGTCATAGAGCGCCTTTTGGAAGGGGGCCTGTTCCCCTATACCCGCCGCTATCTGACACATCTGAACAATCACTTTTCCACCATCGGTATCTGCGGCATGAACGAATCCTGCCTTAACTTCCTTGGTGTGGACATCGTAGACCATCGGGGAAAGGCCTTTGCGGAGAAGGTTCTGTCGCATATGCGGCAAAAGCTGGCCGATTTCCAGGAACAGACAGGCGATCTGTTCAATCTGGAAGCCACTCCTGCCGAAAGCACCAGCTACCGTCTGGCACGCCACGACAAGTCGAAATATCCGGATATTATTGCCTCCGGTGACACAGATCCATTCTACACCAACTCCAGTCAGCTTCCTGTCGGGTATACCACGGACGTCTTTGAAGCACTGGATCATCAGGAAGCCCTGCAGACCAAGTATACCGGCGGTACCGTTTTCCATATCTTTCTGGGAGAGGCGGTTAAAGACTGGGAGTCCTGCCGCGATCTGGTCAAGGCGGTTGCATCAAATTACCGTCTGCCGTATTTTTCGGTATCACCAACTTTTTCGGTCTGTCCGATCCACGGCTACATAAACGGTGAGCATTTTGAATGTCCGGTCTGCCGGGCAGAACGTGAAGAGGTACTGGCGCTCAGGCTTGCAGAACTGGAAGCAGAACGGCAGGATGCCGGACGTGCCAGATAAGGCACTTGAAAGAACTATTATACATCAGGATATAAAACCGATAATTGGGGAGGGGAAGAAAAATGAGGACAGTTGCAGAAATTGATGCCGACATCGCACAGGTGAAGGCCGAAATGCAGGACGTGCATGGTACCGCTACAGAGGTCTATGCCCGTATCGTAGGATATTACCGTTCGGTCCGTAACTGGAACCGCGGAAAGCGTGAGGAATACAAACACCGCAAACTCTTCGTTGCCGAAGAGCAGCAGGTGCAAAGCAATCTTCCCTCATGCGGCTGCGGTCAGGCAAGCGAATCAATAGTTCAGACAGTTTCATCCGAAGAAGGAATAGCCGGTTATGAACTCTTTGTGCGGGCAACCTGTCCGAACTGCCCGCCTGTCAAGGAATTCTGCTCATCACTGGACATGGAATCATGGCTCGTTGATGTAGACACCGCTGAAGGTTTCACACGGGCTTCAGAACGCGGTATCTTTTCAGCACCCACCGTGGTCTTTATAGACAGCGAAGGCAATGAGGTCTCACGGGCCCACTCTGTAAAAGAAATCAAGGCAGCCCTTTCTGCACGCCAGAGCGAACCATTGGCTCTGGGTCTGTAAATGCAGGTAGGGCTTGTAAAAACAAGTCTTGTAAATTACCCCGGCCGCGTCTGCGCGGCCGTTTTTCTGCCCGGTTGCAATCTGCGCTGCCCGTTTTGCCATAATGCCGCCCTGGCTACCGCAAGTCTTGTTTCAGGTCCCCGTTCCGATGATGACGGGGATGGATATGTAACTCTTGAAGAAGCACTTTCTCATCTGGATCGACGGGCAAAGGTTCTCGGTGCAGTAGCTATTTCAGGCGGAGAACCGCTGTTATCCCCTGCTCTTCCGGCCGTGATTGCAAAAGCCCGCTCGCTTGGTCTTGCAGTAAAAATCGACACCAACGGTACCCTGCCCGACAGGCTTAGATCCATTTTGAATGATCCTGATCTGTGTCCTGATATGATTGCCTGTGACTTTAAAACTGTTCCGGAAAGGTATCCGGAGCTGTGCATAGGGGGTGCAGAATTTGCCACTTCCGCAATTCGTGAAAGCCTGCAGATACTTGGATCCTTGCCGGCAGGGAGTGAAAAACCCCGCATCGAGTACCGCACGGTTCTTGTTCCGGGTCTTGTCGGTGCAGATGAGATTCGGGCAATGTCAGCCTTGCTGCCCCGGGATGCAGACTGGCAACTTGCCTCATTTGTTCCAGGATGCTGTCTTGATCCGCAATGGGACTCACTGGCTCCGTATGGACCCGCAGAAACTCAAAACCTGGTACATGTTGCACGGGAACGGGTTCCTGCAGCACAGCTTCGGTAGCAGATTTCCGGAAAAGGCTCAATTGCCTTTGTCATCAGCATCGGTAGCAGATTTCCGGCAAACCTGATGCTTGTCAGAAATCTGCTGACACAATCTGTCAGTCCAATATATGAGCAGCCCTGGATGTAATGTTCTCAAAGTCAGTCAGATCTGCACTTAACACAACACGGGAACCGCTTTTTGCAATTCCGCCAAGGGCATCAATCCAGTCTTCACTTAAACGCAACCGGGCAGCTGCATCCCCGCCAGTAGCGCTGACTGCAGCGGCAACCTTGCGTATACCTTCTGCAGTTGCACGGGCGACTGATACAATCTCGCTGGCCTCGCCTTCTGCCTCATTTATCATGCGTTGTTTTTGGCCTTCGCTCAGATTGACAGCTTCCTCATACGCAGCCTTCGACAGGTTGATCCTGGTTTCCATTTCACCGATTGAGCGGGCAATCTCTGCACGCTTTTCTCGCTCTGCCTTCATCTGGGCTTCCATAGACTCCATGATGGATTCTGAAACCCGGATATTTTGAATTTCATACCGGGTAACCTTTACGCCCCAGGGATCGCTGGCTTCATCAACAGCCTTAACTACCGTAGCATTTATCTGCTCCCGTGCTTCAAAGGTATTATCCAGTTCAAGAAGACCGATGGCCGAACGCATTGTAGTCTGGGCAAGAAGGACTGTTGCGTAGGCGTAATCACGAATACCATAGCTTGCCTTGCGCGGATCAACTACCTGCAGATACAGAACACCGTCAACCCTGACCTGAACGTTATCACGGGTAAAACAGTCCTGCGCCGGAACATCGATAGCCTGCTCCTTCAGGGTTTGTTTATAGCGAACAGCGTCAAGAAAAGGAAACAGGACATGAAACCCGGCTTCCAGAGTCCGGTTATATTTACCAAGACGTTCTACAATCAGGGCTGTCTTGGTAGGAACAACACGGATACTCCGGAACAGGGTAATAATGGTTACCAGGGCAAAAATCGCCGCTACAATTAAAAGAGGAATAAAGACATTCATTGCTGCACTCCTTTGCCTGCAGAGGCGCTTTTGTTTGCATCAGCAACCGCTGCGGGGCGGGCAGTACCCTTGATTATTTCCGCTACAGAAGCAATGCCGGCAATCTCTGCCGGGTACACAGAAACATCACAATTGGCAAGGGCACTCCGGAAACGCTGTACATAGCCTTCTGCAAGCCTGATTCCCATAGCGGATTTACCGCCGGGCTGCGCCAGGGCCTCTGCAACCATACGCAAACCCTCTGCAGTAGCGGTACTGGTAATTTCGATTGCCTTTGCCCGTCCTTCCGCCATATTGATTCGGCGCTGTTTTTCACCCATCGAACGATTTATGGCATCCTGTTTTTCTCCGAGGGAAACATTTATTCGGGCTTCACGTTTGCCTTCACTGGCCAGGATACTGCCACGCTTGACACGTTCGGCACGCATCTGGCTTTCCATTGCCTCAAGAATTGTCCGGGTCGGAGTAATATCACGGATTTCATAGCGGGTCACCTTGATGCCCCAGTTATCACTGGCTTCGTCAAGAGCTTTTACGATTTTATCATTGATCCCCTCGCGGCCGCAAAAGGTTTTATCCAGCTCAAGTTTTCCGATCTCGCTCCGCATGGTAGTTTTTGCAAGTTGAGAAACAGCAAAACGATAATTATCAATACCGTAACTTGCTTTAATCGGATCAAACACCTTCAGATAGAGGATTCCGTCAACCTGAACCTGAACGTTGTCGCTCGTAATGCACAACTGTGGGTCAACATCTACAGCTTCTTCTTTAAGATTTTGTTTATATGCAATACGGTCCAGAAAAGGAACCAACAGATGAAATCCGGCGGACAGTGATCCGGTATACTTGCCAAGCCGTTCCACGATGTAGCATTCCTGCTCCGGTACAACAACAGCAATCTTGAACAGCACGATAATTACAATGAATGCTGCAAGATAAATCAAAAACACGCTCATCAGTTGCCTCCTGTGCTGCCATCCTGTACATCGGCAGCCTCAATAATGATAGTCAGACCATCCTGAACAACAATCCGGGCCATGGAGCCGGCCTCCAAAATTTCTTTATGTGAACGAGCCTTCCAGGTGGTTCCGTTATACCGGACCCGGCCTTCTTTAAGGGGTGATACGGTTTCAATTACCTCTACCAGGGTACCTGCCGGATCCGTGGACAGTGAGCGGGACGGTGTATAAAAAACAGTACCCACAAAAATCCGTGAAAAATGCTTACGCAAAAAAACCAGGGAAAGGACCGATGTGACGATAAAAAACACTATCTGCAGCCAGACAAGATCTTGTACACCCGGTATCAAAGAAAATAAGGCTGTTGAAAGCCCTCCAAGCCCGAAAAAGAAAATGACAAACCCGGGAATAAGCATCTCAAGTCCGATGCAGGCTATTCCAACCAATGCCCAAACAAACCAGGAATCCAGCATGGTCAACCTCCGAAGAATCGATAAAACTGTGCATCTGTAATGAAAGTATAACACGGTTGAACTGTTCTGCTGATAAATAAAAAAAAGAAGTTGAACAAAAAGAAAGGCTCACGCACAAGCGTGAGCCTTTTCCTGAAAAATAGCGGCAATAGGGATTGAACCTATGACCTGACGGATATGAGCCGTATGCTCTACCTGCTGAGCTATGCCGCCGTAACGAAGGATAAGCTATCAAAAGTCGGTAAAATAGTCAAGGGTTCCTGTTCAGGGAGTTTTATCAAGAACTTCTTTATATGAGCATGTTTTCCCGGGCAGCCCGGTATAACCGTGCATTCCAGAGATTCTTTTGCATGTACTGTTCGCGAACTGCATTACTGCTTATAGCCTGTGCACGTTTCTGCAAGTATTTAAAGGACCTGCTTAACCAGGTTATTGTATCTGCACCGCCTGAATTCAATGCACGGCTGACATCATAACAAAAGAAGTAGTAGACAGCGGCCCACGGATCATGTGCGTTCATTGCCGAACGTGCCAGAGATTCCAGCTGACCGATTATCAGGGTATGACTTTGCTCGGTTCCGTCCGTCCAGTCACGATATGCAGAAAAAGCCTGCAACATGCGCAGACTGAAACGCCGGTCCGGTGCAGTACCGTAACAGCGGTCTTCCAGCGCAGCAAAACCGCTCTGCCAGCTCAAAGCTGAAAAATTCTCGCGGGGTACTGCCTGAAGCCGGCTTGCAATTACCGGTAAAGCCGGTATTGCACCGCCGGCTTTTCCGGAAAGGATGGCGGATTCTAAAATAAACAACCATGCATCCGGAATCTGTTCAGCATGCTCATGCAACACCGGCTCTCCGTCGGAATACCGCCCCTGATATACACAGGAACGTGCTTGCCAAACACGGCAGAGGGGAATTGCAGAATCGATACCATTACTCATGGCAAGATCTGCAGCAGCAGAAAAAGATGCTTCGGCTGCCCGGTAATCGCCAAGCTCAAGTTTTATTCGGCCCTCAAGAAACCGGGCAAAAACCTCCCGGTCTTTGGCATACAGCCGGGTACACAGGGATAATACTGTTTCAAGACCGCACAAGGCAGCATAAAGATTACCCTGAACAAAAGAAACGGTAACCATCTCCATACGTGTTGCTAACTGTGCTTCCTGATCCTTCAAGCTGCGAGCGGTATCAAGGGCATACTCAAGATAGGTAAGCGCATCTCCATCAGAGTTTTGCGCCAGCGTCAGCATGGCTAAAAGATCCAATGCCCGGTATTCACCGGACTGACAGCCTTCCTGTTGAAAGGCATGCAGAACACGCTTTACCCCCTGTGCAGACTCGGAAAAGAAGCCGCTTTCATACTTCTCGCGGGCAGACTCAAGCAAACGGGCAGACTCATATACCGAATGAGTATGAAAATCTGTTGTATGCAGGGCAAGAAAAGATGCAGGATCGGACTCACGGTATACGCAGGCTAACAGGAAACCATCAGGACAATCGAAGCCGAGAGATGAGAACAGTTCGAAGAGTTCAAAGCAGGGACCAAGACTGCCCTTTTGATACAAGCTCCACAAAAAACCCGCAACAGTACGCTTTAGAGGATTGGAACGTTCAGCCAGCTGTGTTTCAAGCCTGAGCATCGCAGAGCGGTTGAAGGTGCGTAAATCATCTGGAACAGCTAAAAGGCCGTATGTATGAAGCCATATACCCAGTGCATGCAAAAAGTCCGGTTTTCTTCCCAAAAAGTCAAAAAATCCGGGCATCTCATCCAGAAAAAGCAGATCGGATGCAAGCCAGGTCAGGTACGCAAGATCCTGTAAATCTTCCGGAATGTTTTTCAGGTCAAGGGGTTGAAACCGGGGCGGATCACACCGGACAAAAGACAGACCCGGAACCAGGGATTGTAAAGCATCCTTCAGTGCAGAAAAACGTTGAGCATCAGCTGCAATCTGTAAGGGTTCTTCAAATATACGGTCCGCCTGTGCGAGTACTGTCGTATAAAAGGCCTGCATCCCGCGCAGACGCCAATGCGGATGAGTGCTGCAAAAGCGCCAGGCCTCATGCTGGCCGACAGCAGGCCGACTGGCAGTGTATTCAAGCGTAAAGTCATCATCTTCTGTTGCCGGAATCGACGTATATCCGGTGAATGATAACCAGTTTCTCAACAGTTTCCATGGATGACTATCATTGTCAGGATACAATACTGTAGCAGAAGACTGCACAGGAGCCTCAGCGGCCGCCGTTGATGCATCCCAGGCTGCCAGTTTCCCTCCGGTATACTGAAGCCATCCGGAATCAGGATGTGGAATTACATGTATATATGACGCAAGCAGACGCGCAGCCCGGGAAGAAAGCAATAGAGCTTCATCCGGGATTAGCATGGATTCAAAACAATGAACCTCCTGCTGAAGGAGATCCATGGAGCAGTCATCCGGCGCAAGATCGACGGCAACCAGATATTCCCGAATCCGGTCCCGGGAACGGCCAAACAGTTCACGAATGGTACCCAGTACACGGGAGGATGCAAAAAGATACCCGATTGATGATTCCGAAAAAATACAAAACCAGGATCCCGATGCCTGGTGCAAATGGCCACCATTCCGTTTTACCGCATCTGCCAGCTCCGTATTGAAACCGGTCAGTACTTCGGGGGCAATCCGTTGTAATTGTTTATGATAGCGTACGTTAACATACAGATAGAGCATTCAGGCCTCGCCTTTTCTTTTTTTGCTCGTTGACAGCGATTATTCAGATCGATAGTATAACCCTGAAAGAAAGGGAATGTCACCATAAAAAACCGTAAATCAGGTTATGCTGACGCCCCTTAAAAAAATCAGGCAGCTGCAGACTGTTTGTCCGGCAGACTGTTAACACCCCGGAGTAACGGAATGAACCTTCGCGCTTTGAAAGGAAGATCGCTTGTCACCTGGAAAGACTACAGCGCAGCAGAAATCCGCAGTCTGCTTGACCTGTCCGCAGCAGTAAAAAAAGAGGCACGCAGGGGACGTATCCGTCAGCGTTTTACCGGAAAAACAATCGCCCTTATCTTTGAAAAGCGTTCAACCCGCACCCGATGCGCATTTGAAACAGCCTTTGGAGAGGAAGGCGGCCATCCTGTTTTTTTATCTACGCAGGATATTCAGCTTGGATCAAAAGAAAGCGTCGAAGATACAGCCAGGGTTCTCGGACGGATGTTCAGTGCCATCGAATTTCGTGGTTTTCATCAATCGACAATGGAAACCCTTGCGAAGGAAGCCGGTGTTCCCGTGTATAACGGCCTGACAGATTCATATCATCCTACCCAGGTGCTTGCGGATATACTGACCGTCAAGGAAGTATTCGGAGCAATCGAAGGCCGCACAATCTGTTATATCGGCGACGGTGGCAATAATGTCGCCCGGTCCTTGATGATCATCTGCTCAAAGCTGGGGATACATTATTCAATAATCTCTCCCCCCGAACTTGCTCCTGATCCTGCACTGCTTGAAGAGTGCAAGAAATGGGCCGCAGAATCTGGTGCTGTACTTCACACAGCTTCCGATATTGATGCTGTAGTCGGTGCCGATGTTCTGTACACTGATGTATGGGTATCGATGGGCGAAGAAGCGCAGCGGGACCACAAAAAAGCAATGCTTTCACCCTACCAGGTCAATGATGCTGTTTTGAAAAAAACAGGCAGATCAGATACCATCTTTTTGCACTGTCTTCCGGCAGTTAAGGGCGAGGAAGTAACGGTAGATGTTATTGAAGGACCGCAAAGCAGGGTGTGGGATCAGGCAGAAAACCGCAAACACACGATTAAAGCAATTTTGCTTGCAACAATCTGAACACACCCTTATACTGTAGGACAAACGGAGGTTGATTCTATGAAAAAGACGGTATTGCTCATGGTCTGCGCCTGTATTTTGTTCGGTCTGGCTGCAGCCGTTCCTCTTGCCGCCGAAGAATCCGAATTCTATTATGTGAACGTCCCGGTTCTCAAGGTTTTTCCCTGGCGCCTGGGCTACTATGTTATTTACCGCCGGGCCGGCCTGAAAACCGGGGAGGCTTATATTCCTCATCAATGGTTTGACCGCCGTGATAACAGGGCTATACTGAATCTTATCAGTGAAAACCTCAACCCGTACATGACAATTATGTTCCGCAAGGGCGAGTTTGATCATGTCCGGCTTGTTCTGCCAAAAGACCAGAAGCACCCGGTTTGGGGAGTCTTGAGCCCTGGAGCTCCCATCGAAGACAAATTCCAGATCGAAGCTTTGACGCTCGAATTCTGATCGGGTATTCATGCTGGATCTGATTGAAGCACAAAAAGCCATCCGCGGCGAAGGCCTCGACGGGTGGCTTTTTTGTAATTATGCTCACCGTGACAGTCTTTCTGACAGCCTTCTGGCGGTCCCGGAGGGTCACACAAACTCCCGATTATGGTTTGCATTGGTACCACCCGAAGGCCAAATACAGGTCCTTGTACATGTAATTGAACCTTCGATACTTGATCATCTGAACCCGTCCAGGTGTCTCTATGATTCATGGGAAACCATGCGTGCCAAACTTGCCGTCTGGCAGGGCAAACACATTGCCGTTCTTGCTGACAGCGGTCAGCCGTCTATTTCGACAATGGACGGCGGAACCCTTGATCTGCTTCGTTCGGCAGGTATTATACCAGTCAGCGCTGCTGTTCTTATGCAGCGCTGTTTCAGCTTGATGGACAGCGACAGCAGAGTTTCTCACGAACGCACTGCAAAAAAACTGTATCAGCTAACCCATGATACCTGGGACTGGATAGCTGACCGCTTTACCGCCGGCATACCCACAACAGAAGGTGAGGTTCAGGATTACCTTCTGGACGGATTCGACCGTTCCGGACTAATAACTGATCACCCCCCTATAGTCGGCTTCGGAAAAAACAGTGCAGATCCTCATTACATGCCGCCGGGTAAGGATCATTCCGGGCCGCGTGGAGCGCTGCTTGAACCGGAACAGGTAGTACAGCTGGATATGTGGGCAAAAGAAAGCGGCGGATGGTATGCGGATATCTCCTGGTCTGGATTCAGCGGAGCTCAGGCACCGGCGAATATCATTCAAACATTCGCTATTCTGTGCCGTGCGCGTGACCTTGTTTTTGAAACGCTTATGCAATGCCTTGGCACCGGACTTCCGGTTACCGGCGCAGAGCTTGATGCAGCTGTCAGGAATTATCTGACATCTGCCGGGCATAAAACTGCCCTGCGCCATCGTACCGGACACGGGATTGATACAGACTGCCATGGCTCGGGTGTTAACCTGGATTCTGTTGAATTTCCGGATCACAGACCGATTCTTGAAGGAAGCTGTTTTTCAGTTGAACCGGGACTCTATTTTAAATCCTGGGGATTGCGGACGGAGATCAATCTGTATATCCTTGAAGGCAGGCCGGTTGTTTCCGGTGGCATACCCCAGTCCGGGTTACTGACCATATCTTGATATTTAAAGGCTGATACAAGGCCAGGCAGCTGACATAAGGATAAAATGAGTATAACAATGACTGAAATAAAACCGCCAGAGGCTCTTCTGACCCTTTTACAAAACAATGAACAGTTCATCCTTGCCGGGCACCGTGAACCGGACGGTGATTGTATCGGCAGTATGCTGGCTTTGGATTCATGGCTGCGGCGTCACGGAAAAAAAACAACCCTTGTGACAGCAGGCCCCTTTAAGCGCCCGGAGATAAAACATCTCGAGCATCTCTTTTTACGCACTGCACCGGACTCGCCCGAAAAAAAAGATAGTATCCTGTTGATTCTGGATTGTTCGAATCTGGACAGACTGGGCGATGCAGCAGAAGGATTATCGGGTCTGAACACAGCCGTAATTGACCATCATGCAACAAACGATTCAAGGGGTCCAGCAGACTTTGTCCGCCCGGATGCACCCGCTACGACCCGTCTGGTTCAGGCAATCATCGAAGGGGCTGGCGGGCAGCCAAGCGCAGAAGAAGCGGAATACCTGCTTTTTGGCCTTTGCACAGATACCGGGTTTTTCCGCCATCTGGATGAAACAGGTGCGGACAGTATGTGCGCTGCCTCGCGGTTGATGCTCTGCGGTGCAAGCCCGAAAAAGACTTTTCATTGGATGTACGGTGGTAAAAACATTAATTCACGCATACTGCTTGCTCATGTGCTTAACCGGCTGACCCCCTGTTACTCAGGCGGTCTGATGGTTACATGGGAAAACATGGCCGATACACAACAATTCGGACTTGAAGGACGTGATTCAGACAGCCTGTATCAGCTTATACAGGCGATAGAAGGGGTCGAAGCCATAGTGATCGTACGTCAGGAAACAGAGACCAACTGTACTGTCGGTTTCAGGTCACGCGACCGGGTTGATGTAAGCAGGATAGCTGCCCGGTTCGGAGGAGGCGGTCACCGTCAAGCATCAGGTTTGAGCATTCAAGGAACAATCCGAACTGTACTGCCCCGCCTGGTTGAAGCATTCGCTGATTACTTTCCCGGCCAACCTGCCTGGGACACCCAAAGCAAACCTGAATTCCTGGATTCCTGATTTTTGTCCTGTTTCCTGAATAATTCAGGTTTTTCTTGTACTTGTATCACCCGGCTTTATTCTGAATCCTGCCGGCCTCAATTTTTTTTGAACCCCGCGTCTTCCCTTAATGCTTCTATTCAGGGCATGAAAAGTCTTTATATTATAATAATTTATTTTTTATTTTTCTGAGCAGGAATCTGTTTATAACCCTGTCTTTTTTTTTCCGGAGCATAGATCCGGTACCTGTTTACTCTTTCTGCCTGTTTGGCACAAAAAATGCTGTACAGCCCCAGGAGGCAACAGCATGAACGACAGTGATATTCATGAACTGGTCAGCCGCTACAGGGCAAGCCGTAGCAGCTACGATCTGGAAAAAGCTCACAAGGCTCTGGCAGTGGTACTGTATCAGGCACCGCACAGATTCGGCGTGATCAGCAGGGACGAAGACAGGGTCCGGGATTTTTTCAGCTGGTTTTATCCCTATATTGAACGTATAGTGCTCCGATTTGATCCGGACAGGGCCAACATTCTTCAATATTTTCGGTCGATCACCCGCCTGGCCTTTCGCGGGTTTTTACGTCGTCAGCTCAGTGATGGCGCAGGTGAAGAAGCCGTATTCGCCCAGATTCAGTACGACTACACAAATGAACCGGCAGAATCACAAGAGTATCCCGCACACTGTGCTGAAACAGAACAATTTTACGGAGATTACCACCTCATGCCCCTCGAGAAAAAAAGGTTGTTTCTGCTTGCGTGTAAAAATGCACCTTTTTTAACCGATACCCTCGTCAACACAATATCGCTTCGTACAGGAATCAGATTCAACCGTCTCTGGGATCTGATCGACAGGCTCAACCAGGCAGGGGCCCATAAAATAACGAAAAGCCGCATGTATGCAGAACTGGCCACATCGTATTACACCCGCAGCCTTCGCTGTAAAGCAGAGCTTGCAAAGGTTGAACCGCAGACAGCCCGATTCGAACGCCTCGCACAGGAATACCGGTATTGTCTTGAACGCTGGAAGGGTATAAGAATGAAGGCGAGCAGACAATTATTGATGCCAAGCAATCGTCTCATATCCCGTATTACCGGAATACCAAGAGGAACGATTGATTCGGCACTTGCCGTTATGCTTCGAGGTCGTTATCCTTACACACATGGTATTGTATCTGGCAACTGGAAACGAACACAAACGCCGGGAATTGGCGGATATTCTCAGTCCCCGAATAATTCGAATTCCGCGGGACGACAATCTTGTATTCTGTCCTGAAGAAACAGCAGACAGCTTTTCGGGAAATGCATTGATAAAAGCCAGGGCATTGTATGAGCTTACGTCAAGGCCTGCCCTGGCTGACGATTCAGGAATCTGTGTCGATGCACTTGCAGGGGCGCCCGGGATTCATTCAGCCCGCTACGGCAGTGAATCAGGGCATCTGCTTGATGACCGGGGCCGTAATGACCTGCTGCTTGAGCGAATGTACGGTATAGAAGATCGCCGGTGCAGGTTTGTGTGCTGTATGGTACTGTATCTGGGGAATGACAGATTTTTTACTGTTCAGGAAACCCTGGAAGGGATAGTATCTCTGTCGGCAGCCGGAAGAGGCGGTTTTGGATATGATCCACTGGTATATATACCGGAATTCGGCTGCAGCGTAGCTGAATTATCCGAAACCAAAAAAAATCGCATTTCTCATCGTGCAAAGGCAGCACGCGCTTTGGCAAAACTGATTGATGAAGTTCTGCCGGGCTGATTCCCGTCCGGATTTTGACTTTCCCGATACATAATACCGGCCCGATGAAGGGATTTTGCACAATTTTTTAACAACTTTTTTTCATTTTAACCTCAAGTTCTCAAGCCCGCATGCCGATACCTATATCGGGGATGTTCTGCCCGCGTTAAGCTTCGTTGAAGGATGCGCGGAACAGACCGGCTCCATATTGGTACATGCATGTCACGTATGTAGCCCTGCTGCTGCTTTCACCCGCCGGGTGGCGGATTGCCGGCAGCAAACGGAGCGTGAAATGACACGTATCGCGATATCCCGGAACACACAGGGTGGTCTGCGGATATCAAACGGAGAACATGGATGCTCTCCGTAAGAACAATTCCATGGAGGAATTACTATGGTTATCAACCACAATCTTTCTGCAATGAACGCGCAACGCGTTCTCGGTGTGACTTCGGGTGCAATCACCAAGGACATCGAAAAGCTTTCGTCGGGACTGCGTATCAACCGTGCAGGTGATGACGCTTCCGGACTCGCCGTTTCCGAAAAAATGCGCAGCCAGATTCGCGGACTGAATCAGGCTTCACAGAACGCTTCAAACGGCATCAGCTTTATCCAGGCAACCGAAGGTTACATGCAGTCGACCAGCGACATCCTGCAGCGCATCCGCGAACTGGCTGTACAGTCTTCAAACGGTATCTACTCCAGCGAAGACCGCATGCAGATCCAGGTCGAGGTTTCCCAGCTTGTCGCAGAAGTTGACAGGATTGCAAGCTCGGCCCAGTTCAACGGCATGAACATGATGACTGGACGTTTCGCCCGTGAAACCGGTGAAAACACCATTACCGGATCTATGTGGTTCCATATCGGCGCCAACATGGATCAGCGCGTACGTGTATACATCGGAACCCTTACCGCTGCGGCACTTGGTGTACGTAATGTAGGATCCGGCGAAATCATGACCCTGGAGACCGCCGAAGATTCCAACCGGAACATCGGTGTGATCGACGAGGCCCTGAAGAAAGTCAACAAGCAGCGTGCCGATCTTGGTGCCTACCAGAACAGACTGAATCATACAGTTGCTGGATTGGACATTTCTGCCGAAAACCTGCAGGCTGCCGAATCGCGTATCCGCGATTCCGACATGGCCAAGCAGATGGTGGAATATACCAAGAACCAGATTCTGTCTCAGTCCGGTACTGCAATGCTTGCACAGGCCAACGCAAACAGCCAGCAAGTCTTGTCGCTTCTCAGATAACGTAGTATAATGTGAAAGGAAGGTCTGTCGGCTTCAAGCCGGCAGACCGGCCTTGACCATTCCTTTGAGGGTTTTTATACCCTTAAAGGTACACGATCTTTGACAAACACCCTTTTTGTTGTACATGCAGGTAGCGGCATGGACGGTTACGCTGGTTTTCAGCGCGACCATCCCTGCCGTACGGGAAGAACGGGAAGAGGATGAGGCGCATACATCATCCCCTGCCCGTCCGGAACCTGCGGCATTCAGGTCGGCACGGATTGCCGGCTGATTGTTCGAGACTTCAAGGAGGGTCACAATGGTAATCAACCACAATATGAGCGCTATGTTCGCTCAACGCCAGAGCGGTGCTATCGAAAACGATCTGGCAAGGAACATAGAAAAGCTTACAAGCGGACAGCGGATTAACCGCGCCGGTGATGACGCTTCCGGACTTGCTGTATCTGAAAAGATGCGCAGCCAGATCCGGGGACTGAATCAGGCCGGGCAGAATATCCAGAACGGTGTATCGTTCATTCAGGCAACCGAAGGTTACCTGGGAACTACCACCGACATTATCCAGCGGCTCCGCGAACTGGCTGTACAGTCTGCCAACGGGATCTATTCCGATGAAGACCGCATGCAGATCCAGGTCGAGGTTTCCCAGCTGGTGGATGAGGTTAACCGCATTGCCAGCCATGCACAGTTCAACGGTATGAACATCCTCACCGGACGTTTTGCAAGGGATTCTGTTACCGGTACCATGCAGTTCCATGTTGGAGCTAACATGGACCAGAATGAACAGGTATTTATCGGGACCATGACCGCCGAGGCTCTTGGTCTGACCGGAATCCAAGGAACCGATGAAATGATCGCACTAACATCTGTTGACGGCGCGAACAAGGCTATTGGAGCTCTTGATTCGGCTCTTAAGACGGTTTCAAAACAGCGCGCCGATCTCGGTGCCTACCAGAACCGCTTTGAAATGGCTTACAAGGGCATCTCGATCGCTGCCGAAAATCTGCAGGCTGCCGAGTCCCGCGTTCGTGATACCAATATGGCCCAGGAAATGGTCGAGTTTACAAAGAACCAGATCCTCAGCCAGTCCGGTACCGCCATGCTGGCACAGGCAAATGTACAGCCCCAGTCGGTGCTGCGCCTGCTTCAGTAGTATGTATTAAGCTCGTGGTTTTCAAGAGAATTCTGGACGTCATCTCTTGAGCCATTATTTCGGAAGGAGCAGAGGCGCCCTGCCCCTTCCACCTCAAGAAACCCGGTATGAACTGTATACCGGAAGATATAGCAAAGCCGCGCATCAGGGATGATGCATCAAGCGGTACGTTTCAAGGAGGTTGCCGATGAGTATCGAAGCAGCGAGCATCGGACAGCAACTAACGGCAATGGATCGCCGTCTTGAAGTGTCAGTTAATTCATCTATGCGAAACGCAACAGCTACTCTAAAGACAGAGAAACAGGCCGAACCGGCTGAACCCGCAGGACTTTCCCAGGAGCGGGTACAGAAAATCGTTGAACAAATTCAGGAAATAGCCTCAACCTTTGACAGGGAACTACAGTTCAGAGTGAACAAGGAGCTGGATCAGGTAGTAATAAAGGTTATCGATGCAAATACCGATAAGGTTATCAAGGAGATTCCGTCAGCCGAAATTCAGAGGATTCAACTCCGGATCAAGGAGGCATTGGGCCTGTTGTTCGACGAATCCATCTGACGGGGCGCATGGACCGGCAACCAAGGCTGTGCTTCTTGACCAACGGCTTGGGGAGGGGTGTTCATGTCCGATATAAGCATACCCGGCGTAACTGCCAGTAAATACAAGACCGACGAACTTATTCAGGGTTTGATGCGCGTTGAGCGTATTCCACGAGACAGGGCTGAAACCGAACTTGAGGGCTTTCGTACCCAACAGGATGCATGGCGAAACCTGAACCGTCATGCTTCAAACCTTCGGGAAATCTCACGCAACCTGTACTCGTTTGACAATCCTTTTTCGGAAAAAATTGCATCCTCAACTGATGAACGTGCTGTTACAGCTACTGCACGCAGGGATGCACGATTTGAATCCTTCAGGGTAGATGTCCAGCAGATTGCTAAAGGCGACAGTTTCCTTTCAGCAGAATTACCGCGGGATAAAACGGTACCGGCAGGCGCCTATACGTTCCGTGTCGGTGACAAGAGTATTTCTTTGAACTGGCGGGGAGGAACATTCCGGGATTTTTCTGACACACTTAACAGAAGATCTGACGGAATCCTTCAATCACGTATTATAAACACCACCAGCCGAACACAGGCTATGCTGATTGAATCTCAAAAAACAGGGTCCGCAGAGCGGCTGAGTTTTGAGGATGCGGCACTGACCTTTGGTCTTGATGCCGGATTTATAAAAAAGAATGATACATCACAGGTAACCCCGAGCAGGACAGAATTATCCGCAGAACCCCGTTCAACAGTTGACAGCCAGTTTTCCGAAACTGTACGGGCAAGAGACGGTTATGTTCTTTCCTTCTCTGTCCGGGTAGAAAAGCAGGCCGTTAAAGAAACCGCCAACGTGAACGGGATGATAGACACATCCAGCGGATCCATCATGTATCAGGGGATTTTTGTTGAAAACAGTCCTTCTGAAACTGCACTGCCGCCCGGAGAACCCCGAGTACCCGAATCGTCAACCCCGGATCTGTCTGTACTTTCCCTTCGCTCCTCCCGCGGAGTATCAATTCCGCTGCCTGCCTTACAGGACAGTCCTGAGCCGGTTCAAATGGAATTTCCCCTGAGTGAATTTGGAGATGTAACGGCTCTTTTGGTTTCCAATACAACAGCAGACCGTGTAATAGAGATTGATGATATCCGTGTATATAATCCCGGGGCGCAAGGAGATTATATCCCGGTGAATCCGGTTTCTGTGGCACAGGATGCCATCGTAAAATATGAGGGAATTACCGTACGCCGTTCTGTAAATGACATAGATGATCTTGTTCCCGGAGTAACGCTGACGGTTCGTGAACCGACCGACCGGACTGCAACCATCGCAATAGAACCTGATACAGAGCTTGCCAAAGAAGCCATAATCAGTTTCGTTGCACGCTATAACCGGCTGAT
>CAZXJV010000049.1:0-3337 GCA_964641135.1 uncultured Treponema sp.
GTGCTTGATTTTGATGAAGAATATATCAGCGATACAGAAAAAATCAAGGCAGCCGGCGCAGTTCCCGAATCGGAGTTTTATGATCCTGATTTCGGAGTGGATCTGATAGATGAAACCGGGGTTCAGTCCTCCGATACCAATGAACTTGACAGAATTCTGTCAGATATTCCTGACACCAGCGAAACAGAATCAGGTAATCGTGATAAAGCTGAGGTGCAAACACAGGAAATTGAATTTACAACGGAATTCGATGACTTCCTCGGTGATATGAACTCTAAATCTGCACCTGTCCTGAATGCAGCATCAGCAAGCAAACAGGAAAAAACAGCCTTTAATCTTGAGGTTGTCGAGGATGAGGGAACTACCCCGGTTGCTGCTCCTGTCGCTGAAACAAATACTGACGAAGATGTGACAGTACCTCTTTTTGATACCGGTTATATTCCTCCTGTGGAAGAGCCTGGTGATTTTGCATTAAAAAATTCCGGCCGAACCTCTGAATCATTCGATGAAACAGAGTCTGATGATGCTGCGGAATCTTTCGGAAGTGAAGACTTTGAAGACTTTACCGATATCAGTCCTATAGAAGACAGTGTTCAGGATTTCACCGATGATACCAGCACAGGTGAGGATACGTCAGATGATTTGCATATCGATATCTCTGCACCTGATGCCCATGATGCAGATACGGTTCTTCCCCGGGAAGAATCGGTCATATTGATGCCGGGTGAATCTTCTGACCTGCTTGCCGACACTGAAGATGAAAGTGGTTCTGCTGACTTTTCGGGCTTTGATTCGGACTCAACGCTGGTTGAGGATCAAGAAGAAATTGTTGCGTTTACCCCGCCTACAGTATATACTGATGAGGAACCGGACGCTTTCGCAGAAACCGCTCCGATTACCTTTGATGACATCAGTGCTGTGGAACAGGATTTGCAGGATGAAACCGGCATCACTGAGGGGGAGGACACTGTGGGTGAAAATGTATCTGCCGACCTGCTCAAAAAAATTGCTGACGAGCTGGCCTCTATAAAATCTGAACTGGCCGAACTGAAAGGTGAGTTGGGCAAAGGCGGTGTGGCTGCACTGCCGGCAACACAGGAAAGCCAGGACGATTCTGGTTTTTTCTCGGATGATGATCCGGATGAAACCATTGCCTTAACCGGAGATGAATTAAACAATATCCTTATTACTGCTGACTTTACAGAAGAAAAAGAGATTGCAACGGACCTTTCTTCTTCCGATGAATCTGACGGCTCACAGATTTCTGAGCTTTCAGCCACATCAGATGACGCTATTGATTTTGATATTCCGAAGGATCCCGATGTTCCTGAAACCCTTCCCGAGGGCGTTTTTGAGGCTCCTTCTTCCAGTTTTTCCGAAGAAATTGAAATCAGACCGGTTACTACCGTAACTGATGATATCAGTTATCTTGAAGGCTCAGATGATGTTGAGCCGACTATTGATGAAGTTGCTATTGATGAAAGTGATGTAGAGACAATCGATTTTAATGATGAAAAACTTGAAGAACCGATCCTTGATGAGTTCTCTATTGATCTTGGCGATATAGAAGCATCATTTACAGATTCCCGGGAGGATGCCCAGCAGGCAACACCGGGGACAGAGAACGATATAACAATTGGTGAGCTTGAAAGTTCAAGGCTGACCGGATCAGACGGTACAGACGCCGATTTCCCGGAACAGTCAGATTTTATTGCAGAATCTGCAGATACTGTACTTGATGAAGCAATGGATGAGGCTGATCTTTCCATCGAAGAGCCTTTTGTAGCACAGGCTCCGGATTTTTCCGCTTTTGATGATGTTCCGGCTGAAGAAGAAGTTACCATATCCGAAGCCTTTACAGATGACAGAACTGTATTTGAACAGGCCTCTGAAGAAACAGATGATTTTGTGGAAATAGTTGATGAACCGGGACGTGAAGACCTTCTGGATGATATATCCATCGCTCCCGAATCTGCTGCGGAAAAGACTGCACCGATCGGACCCTCTGCTGTAGCGGCCATGCCGTTGGAGCTTAAGGATGAAATAAAATCTGTGTTATCGTATATGGATCAGCTGCTTGAAAGTCTTCCGGAAGAGAAAATTGAGGAGTTCGCGAAATCCGAGCACTTCGAGGTTTACAAGCGGCTCTTTGAAGAACTTGGCATTTCCTGATCATGGGTTTATTTCAACAGGCTGCACAGCTGCATACTCTGCAGAATGCGAAAAGTCCGGAGCGCCCCTCCGGGCTTTTGTCGCGTTTAAACCGAATTGCACCCTGCCCGGCCGCTGACTCTGTTTCTGGTCTTCTGGATCAGATAGCTCTTGCCTGTCCTGTTTCTTTGTATGCATTATTGATTGAATCATCAGGGTGTTGGCAAATTGCTTCGTCATCCGGATTTGATTTGACTACTACACGGCGTTTTGTACCGGATTCAATTTTTTTTACGTCGAATATTCCCTGTGGCTGGAGCAGTGTTCAAAAAACAGAGCTGACAAGCTGGCAAAATTTTTTTTCAACACATGACTTTGACAGTTTACGCGGTTTTTCGGTCTTTCGCTTTACAGAATCGGACACTGCTTTGCTGTTTGCAGATTCCGCACGAGATCCTGAAAACTGTACACTGGACACAAAGAAAATTGACCGGATTCTTGAAAGCTCCAAAATAATGTTGAGTCAGACCCTGCCTCTTTTAAAGACTGCAGGTTCGGGACAGGCGGTCAACCGTCAGCCCCTTCGGGTTAAAACAATGGTTGAAGAATCTGTCCAGCGAAACCTGCATGCATCAATGGGCCTTATAGATTGTTCAGAGGTTTTTCCCCAGTCTGTAACAGATCGTGAAGCCCTCGAACTTGAACGATTCCATGATTTTGCCCGTGTTGTAAATGCCCATCTTGGACCCGGTAATATAGCTGTAGTCCATGATACTCGTCGTATTGCTGTTTCAGTTTTTAGTACCGGCCGCCTGGACATGACAATGTATTTTCATCAAATGGAAAAAATCCTGGTTCGGTTATACGGTCAGGATATTGTTTCTTCCTTACGTTTTGAATCGCGGGGCTATTCTGACTTTGCCCTTGAAATACTGGAATTCCTTTACAGCTGTTGATGATTATGCAAGACCTTCCCCCTTCACTGCATTCCAGATACAACCCGGAACGCGAAGCTGACAGGTATATTGCTTCTCTTGATGTTTCCGGCACCCCGGCAATAATTCTGCTTACAGAACCGGGGGAATCATGGCTTGCTGTTCCTTTACGTCGTCGCTTTCCCGGGGCCCGTTTACTTGCAATCCGCTATACTGCAGAACAGTTCCGTGAAACAGATCAGGTGTGGGAT
>CAZXJV010000049.1:3347-21293 GCA_964641135.1 uncultured Treponema sp.
GTCCGGGTGGGCGTATTGATTTGCATCAGTTTCTGGAGAACGAAATTTTGGAGGATGATCTTGCTTCCCTTCTTTGTGTCAGCTGGAAACCCTCAGATACCCTTTGGCCTGATCAGGCGACTGAAGTCTGGGCTGTGATCAGACAGGGGATTAAGACTCACACCAGTGTGTTGAATACAAGGGGACATTTTGGCTGGCGCTGGTTAAAAAACATCTTCAGGAATGCAGCAGGTATTAAACAGATAGTACCGGCTCCCGACACATCCTTACCTGTTTTTTTGGCAATTGCAGGGCCATCTTTGTCAAGTCATCTGCCTTTTCCGCACAATCGTTTTTTTGTTTGTGCAGTTTCATCAGCAATTGAATCTCTCGGGTATCATAACACAGCAATAGATTTGTGCATCTGTACTGATGGAGGGTGGTGGGCTGAAAAACACCTGGAAAATATCCAGACGTCTGTTTCCCTTGCATTCCCCCTGGAAGCAGGTGTTCCCGGTCGTATTCTCTCCCGTCAGCCTGTCCTTCCTCTGTCTTATGGTTCATCCCTTGAAAAAGATCTTTTCTCGATTATTGGCTGTGTACCCAAAAAAGTCTTCAGAAACGGTACTGTAGCCGGTACCGCTGCCCTGCTTGCACTGGATATCACCAGTTCCGGAGTGTATGCAGCCGGCCTTGACCTTAATGGAGATAAGGGGTGGTGTCATGCCCGTCCCTATCGTTTCGATTCTGTCTGTCTGTCAGGACAAAATCGTTTTGAAACCCTGGCATCCCGGTTATATGAACGGGAGGCTGCGGCACAACCGATACATGATATCTATGCCCGCTGGTTTAGCCAGCGTGATCCGAAATTTAATCGTCGATTCTTTCGGTTATCGCCCAATGGCAGGAAGATTTCAGGGATACAGGAAAGCAGTATAGACCGTGATATTCATGCCTTTCCACATAAAAAAACGTCCCGAATTCATGTATATCAGGATAACCTTGTTGAAAATCGAATCCGGATGCTGAAGGACTTTTTGCTGGACAGTAAACACAAAATCGGGATGAACCCTGATAAAGCGATCGTTGAAGAATGTCTTGAAGGACAGACCTCTCTGTCCGATCTTGTGCAGCTTGCTGATTATGCGGGATACTTGCGGGTACGAAAAGCCAGTCGCTCCCCGGAGGCAGGTGCACTTCGCGATCAATGGACTACACATGCTGTCCTTGTTAATAAACGTCTGGATAGTTTGATTTCACAAATACAGAGCTGACAACTCCGGCCGGTTACCTTTGTCGTCAGTTTTTCGGGAGATATCGTGGCAGAAAAACCAGTCTGGTACAGCGGAGTGAAAAAAAGCGCGGACGGATTCAGTATTCCTGTTGCTGCAGACGGAAGGGCGTTTCATTCACTTTACGGAGCCCGTCGCGAGGCACAAGCGTTTGTAGACCGGTTGCCTCAGGAGGGTTTTGTTGTATTTGCCGGTCTCGGTGCGGCATTACATGTCAAAGAATTTCTCAATCGTTGGCCCGACAGGCGGTGTCTGGTAGCAGAAGCTGATAAGGAAGCCGTTATACAGCTTCGTGCACTTACAGGTGATCACGGGCTTGCCGGTTTTTCCGGATTTTGCGGCATTGCTGCAGGGCCTGATGAACTGGCAGTTTTGCTGCAGCAATCCTGGCTGCCGGCTCTGGATGGACCTGTCACGGTTGCTCCGTTACGTCCGTTTACAGAAATTTTTCCTGATTCCTGGAGAGCGCTTTTGTCTGTTTTTAATTCAACAGTTGAGCGCATCGGACAGGATTTTTCCGTTCAGGCTTTTTTCGGAAAACTCTGGCACAGAAACATCCTTGCCAATCTGTTTTATTTGTCCGCTCATGAGAATGCCATGTTTCCGGATTGGCACGGTGAGCGTGTCGCTGTTGCAGCTGCCGGTCCCGGTTTGCAGACCCTGCTTGACCGAAACATCGGAGGAAGTCAGGATTCTTCAACCGGGTTCCAGCGGCTGGTAGCTGTAGATACTGCCCTTCCCGTTTTGCTGGGACACGGAATCAAGGTTGACGCAGTTATATCGATTGACCCGCAAATACATTCACAGAAGCATTTCCTTTCGGGAATCCCCGCTGATTGTTTACCGGTTTTTGATCTTGGCAGCAATCCCGGTCTTGCCCGTACGGCTTTTGCAAATGGTATCAAACCTCTGTTTACCATTGGCAGACATCCGCTTGCAGCAGTGGCAGCGCAGTTCTATTCCTTTCCTGTTCTACAAAGCGGTACAGGAACTGTTACGATCGCTGCTGCAGATTTTGCACGTCAGGCCGGTGCAGCCGAGATTCAGTTTTACGGAGCTGATTTTTCCTGTCCCCGGGCGGTACCCTATGTTCCCGGCACGTATCTGGATGCAGTATTTTCTGCCATGCAGACGCGTCTGGAACCGATTACCACAGCCTTTACCTCGTTAGTATTCAGAGATACTGTCATCCGGCGTATTGAGGGCACACACAGCGTCTACTACAGCCCTCTGCTGGACAGATACCGTGCAGGTCTTGAGTACTGGGCGGATGAATACGGAATGATACTGGAAAATATCGACGGTTTTCGCAGGGCACGCTTCAAGCCGGTTCATGACAGACCGGTGTCCGGTCATGATTCTCCGAATAAAAGCCGGTTGCAAGCGAACCGACTTTTTCCGTTTGATGATTTTCTTGCAGCAGCTGCTGCAGCCTGGAAGCAGGATGCACTGCATGCAGAAAACCGTACGAATCCCTGGTTATATGCCCTTCTGCCCTTTATGGCCTGGTGTTCCAGGACTGATCATACTGATGTCTTTCAACTTGCGCAGGCCCGGATTGCGCGGTATACTGGTGTATCATGAAGAGTTCAACCGTCCGATTATTTGCTGTTGTTGCATCGTTGTTGCTGGCAGCCTCTGTTATGTGGTTTATCGCTGATCTTGCGGTACAGACGCGGCAGGGTTCAGTTGAAGCCGAGCACAGTTTCGGATGGCTTACCAGGCAATTTAATGCCATTGCAGACCAGAATGATTTTCTGTCTCCGCAGTGGCTTGAACAGGCTGATCAAATCAGTGTCAAATCACGGCTGGTCAGCGCGATACGAATCCAGTATGCAGGAAAATCGGTATACAGCTGGGATCGCGGAACACACTACATCGAATACGACGAAAACGGGTATCCGGTAAATTCAGCAGAATCTTTGTTCACCCGTATATACAGCGGATCACTTGATGCGGGTACCCGGCATTCAGGTCGTGTTGTCCTGGTTGCAGTAATGCAGGTCCTTCCGCGCGGCGCGATTCATACCGCAAGCAGAAATCTGTTTTTATCCGTGTTAACCATCCTGCTTGTAACCTTGATTGTCATCATTCTGAATACAAACAATACAAGTCCTGTGCTTCAAGGCCGCAGAGAACCGGCTGTTTCCGGTGAAAATAGCCCTTCAACACCTTCCGTTACCCGTACCGGTTCCGGCAGCGAGGTACCAGAAATCCCCGATGCTGCTGAACACATTGGAACTGCTGTATCGGATCATATCGATGACATGGCTGTTGAGCCTGTTGTTGCCCCCAAAAAAGGGTTCGTTTCCGAAAGCGTTGACAGCACTGTACCGGAACCGTCACCCGAGGTTGATCCTGTCGAACATGCCATGACCCGCCCGGTTCCCCCGCCAAGGGCACCCGAAGGCCTTTTTTCTCCGATAACGGGAATAGGCTGGGAATCCTATCTTGAGGTTCGGCTGGATTCGGAACTTGAACGTGCTGCTGCATCTGAACAGGATCTGGCATTGTTTTTGATCCGTTTGCCGGGTGTTGTTCGTACTGATCTGGTGTCCAGAAAGGTAATCAAACTGCTTCTTGACCTGTTCAAGTTCCGCGATTTGCTTTTTGAATACGGCACTGACGGGTTTGCAGTCTTTATGCAAAATGTAAACCTTGATCAGGCCATGAATCAGGCCGAGCAGCTGCATGATGGAATAACGGCATTATACCGCGAACTCGATTTTTCTGCTTCAGTGTATATCGGAGTTACAACCAGAACATCCCGCTTGCTGCCTGCAGCCCGTATGATTGAGGAAGCTGCCGGAGCGGTTCAAAAAGCGGAAAGCGAAACGGACCTGCCAATTGTAGCGTACCGTGCGAACCCCGAAAAATATCGCAGTTTCCCTTCTTGTTAGCAGGGTGCTGACAAACTCGTTGCTTGTCAGCGCCCCAGTGCATCCAGAAGCCTTCGGCGGCTCCATTCGCTGATAAACCAGAAGCGGTTGTTTTCAATATCCCCGATAATCCACTCATCTGCCGATATTCCGAGTCCGATTGTATATGTGCCGGTATCTCCCAGCACCAGAGTTATGCGCTCACTGATATCCGAAAGGCGCGCATACGGGGCTATGTCCAGCACACGGAGGCTGCGTATGGTATCTTCGGCAATGGCTGTTTGTTCAGTATCGCTGCCTGAAAGTCCGCTGATATGAACAAGTGGAGACCGGGTAAACAGATCCTGCCAGGGTTCCAGATCTGCCCACCAGGTACTGGTCAATCTGAGTATTTCCGGCGGAAAGTCGATTGCATGGAGCCATTGCTCCGTCTGTGCTGTCTTGATGTATCTTCCCCGGCCAAGACTGTCTGGACCCCCTACAAGGATGTGAGCAAGAAGGGTCTGTGTGTTGTCGTACAAAGAAATAGTGTATTCGCTCCGGTGATTGCCACCGCTGGTCCGTATAACAAGGGGGATATTCATTAAGGACACAAGAGCCTCTGCGCGACTTTTATGTACCGGCCATTCTCCTGTTTCATGTTTGATATACCAGGTTTTGTTACGGAACACAAGCGTGATCTGCTCTCCGGTTTCAATGCTGTTAATGTGAATAGAGTGTGTCTGTGCTGCAAGCCTTGAATCCAGTATCGAAAGAGAGCTGTTGTGTGAGCCCGAAGCGTTTTTTGAAACATGGAGAAACAGATGTACAGAAAAGACCAACAGGGCAGCAAACACCCATATCAGGGTATTACGGCTTTCTTTAGTCATGTTTTTTTCTCCGGAGAAGCATAAACCGTATGCCAAAACCACACAGAAGTACAGGCAGCAGCAGCGTACCGATTGCGGCCAGTTGCAGTGACAGGCGGTGCATCCCCTGCCCGTCAAGATCCGGCCGGAGACTGCTGACGGGGAGTATACGGTTTTTAAGTACAAGGAGATCTTCACGGCCTGAAAGCCGTTCCACACAGCCGACCATAAAATCAAGATTGTAGTCCGTACCTGTGTAATCAATCATTCGGGAAACAAGTAATTCATCAGAGATTAAAATGAGTGAATCTGTCTGAACCGCCAGATTGAACTGCCCGCGTAAAGCTGCTCCCGCAAGTGATGCCGACAAATTTCCGAAAGGGTTGGTATCAAAGGGTTCATACTGAACAGCTGCTGCTGGTCCGGTTGCAGCAAGAACGGATGCCGCTTGCCCTGTGCGGGTTTCAGTGACGGTGATTGATGACGGCCAGAAAAACTGCAGTCCGGCATATCCCGAAAAAACCGGCTGCTGAATGGCAATAGCTGCTTTCGGCGGAATCGGCCAGAACGGATAGTTGATAAATTCTGTACGGCTATTATCCAGCGCCGGCATTGAAAGGCGGTAATTAAAGCTGTCCAGAACAAGTGCAGGTTCAATGGTCAAGCCGCGGCGCTCCAGAAGATCCAGAACCTGATCGGCGGTTTTAGCCCGGGCAGCCCAGTTTCCCGCTGTTGCTACAATGGTACCGGATGCAAAAATGAGTGCCTTCCCGCCGGCATCAAGATACCTTTCCAATGCATGGGCAGTTTCGGCAGTAACGGTTTCTGTACCGATCAGTAAAAGAGGCTGATCCGGATTCCCGGGGTATTCACCGGGAGCCAGATAGTCAACAACAAAGCCTGCATAATCAAGCCAGGGAATAACATATGGATACAACTCCATAAACGGCGCTTCCCCGCCGTACACGAGATAGACACGGGGCTTGAGCGTCTCCGGGACAGACAGCAGCAACAGACGACTCGTCAATTCATATTCGATTTTTTCGGGTTCGATGATGAAGGGTATAATTTCGCTTCGCTCACCGTATTCGATGAGTAATCCGCACCAGATATCAAAGAGGCTTTGTCTGTCGCCTTCTCCGAAAGGAAGCTGGCGCGGAATGATTCCCCTTGCGCGGATATCGGCATCCAGCCCGGCTTTTACCGGGTCGACAATCTCGACTGAGATGCGTGACGGATCGACCGCGGCATAACTGTTCAGGCGGTCTTCCATCAGCCGGATGGCCGGACTGATATCGGACAGCAAACTGCTTCTGAACCAGGTAATACGTACCGGTAATTCTGTCCGGCGGATGACAGAACGGGAATACGACGACAGTGTATGTATCCTGCCGCGGCTTACATCAAGACTGACGTAGCAGCGATCCAGCAGGAGAAAAAGACCGATCAGTGTAAAACCGGTTATAAAACGGCGAAAAATGCGGTGACGGGGGCTCATTGATGCCTCCGGCTTTTCAGCAGCATAAGGTCAAGATACAGGGCCCCCAGGGCGGGCACGATAAAAAAGAGCAGATCACGACTGTCCAGAATACCCTTGTTAAGGTTGTCAAAGCGCCACACAAAGGACATACGGGTTAGCCAGCCTGTGATACGGGGATCAATTGGCAGCATGCCGGGCAGCCGGTGCAGGTTGTTAACTGATAAGAGGATCAGGCAGGTTGCCAAAAACGCCGGTACCGGACTGCGCATCAGGTTTGATGCAAGCTGGCCGATTGCAAGGGCAGAAATTCCGTACAGGGCAAGAGCTGCAAGAGACGGCAGGATCTGTGAGGAGGCACCCTGTGCATGAAGGGACAGAAGTAGCGGTACCGGCAGGCTTAACATCAGTATTGCGAGCCAGCAGGTACACAGGGCAAAAAACTTTGCAAGAACAAGTGTCCGTTCCGGTACCGGAAGCGCAAGAAGGATGAGCCTGGTTCCTGAACGGTATTCCCAGGCCCAGCTGTTCATGGTTAGAAGCGGTAAAAAAAGAGCCATCAGAAAGGGAAATCCGCTGTAGTAGGTTCGGATATCAGGCAACGAAAACCAGTAGGGCCAGGCTGCCCCTGCAAGCATCAGGGCTGCTGCCGGAAAAACCCCTGCAAGCATAACCAGCTGCCGCAGTTCCTTTAGATACAGAATACCTGCTGAACCTGAAAAAAAGGAGCGAACAGAACGTATTCGCATCAGGTATTTCATACCGGATCCTCCGCAGCAAGCGCCAAATAGACGGATTCAAGAGTACCATTTTCGGATCGGGCGCGAAGATCTTGTATGCTTCCCTGTGCAACCAGGGCTCCCCTGTGCAGGATCAGTACATCGGAGCCAAGCTGTTCTGCCTCGGTCAGGTTGTGGGTTGAAAGCACAATGGTGCAGGTTCCTGCAAGCCCGGCAAGTATGGACCGGAATGCTGCCTGCTGTGCAGGATCCAGACCATTGGACGGCTCGTCAAGAAGCAGAACAGGAGGACAATGCACAAGAGCCTGTGCAAGTGAAAGCCGCTGACGCATTCCACGCGAAAGGGTGCGGACACTCTTGTGCAAAAAGGATGAAAGACCACACTGCTGTATAACACGCTCAACAGCCTGCTGCCGGTCCTGCGGAGAGAGGATCACCATGCCGGCACAGAACTCGAGGCTTTGCCCGGCAGTATACCAGTCGTAAAAAACCGGATCTTCCGGTACGAACCCGGTGAGGTTTCTTGCCCTTACAGGATCGGAAATCAGGGATGTGCCGCAAATCAGGGCATCACCGCTGTCAGGCAGATGAAAGCCGCACAGAATTTTCAGCAGGGTACTCTTACCAGCACCATTGGCTCCCAAAAGGGCAGTAATTCTGCCCGGCCCGGCTGAAAAGCTTGCTTCGGCCAGTGCGCGTTGTCCCTTATATGTTTTTGTCAATACGCGTGCTTCAATCATGTTCGTTCAGTTTATATACCTTTACAAGCAGTTCAGGGAATCGCTAATGCTGTTGTCAGACCCTGTCAATCCCGGTAGGGAATCGGAATTATCTGGCGGTCACGCGATAATTCTGTTTCCCTGAAAACCTCCCGGGCTTCGGCAAGTAACAGTTTCAGGTCATAATCGGTGTACCGGGGACTGTAATGGATCAGGTGCATCCGTTTTACGGCTGCATCGCGGGCGATTGTAGCGGCCTGACGGGCGGTCATGTGTTTTTTTTCGGCCGCTGTTTCTGCAAGGGCCTGTTCAAACATGCCTTCGCAGATTAAAAGATCGGAATCTGCTACCTCGGCTGCTATTGTCGGCAGATACTTTGTGTCGGTTACATAACTGAATTTACGGCCCATGCGTGCAGGGCCCAGAACAGCCGAACTTTCAATAGTGCGTCCGTCCTCAAGGGTGACGGATTGACCGGCCTGCAACCGGGACCACAGGGGGCCGCAGGGAATACCCAGGGCCTGGGCCTGGACGGGATTAAAGGCACCCGGCCGTGTGTGTTCCTCAAGTGTGTAGCCGACACAGGTTTTGGTATGCTGCAGGGGAAACGCGCGCACCTGAAAACCGTCACCCTCGTAAATAACGCCGGGTTCGGTAATTTCCTTTACGATAATCTCGTAATTGATGTACATATCAAGAACCTGCCGGCTGGATTCAATGTATTCTGCTATTTTTGGCGGGCCGAAGATATACAGGGGATCATCACGATCAACCTGTGAGGAAAGCATGAGTATACCGGGAAGACCGGTAACGTGGTCGGCATGGGTATGACTGACGAAAATGGCGTTGATTTTTTTCCAGCGCAGGTTTAGTTTGCGCAGTGATACCTGTGTGCCCTCCCCGCCGTCAAACAAAAACAGGTCGCCTTCGCGGCGTAAAAGAACGGAGGTAAGGTGGCGGTACGGCAGCGGCATCATGCCTCCGCAGCCAAGAATAAAGGCTTCAAGATTCATAGGCGAGCAGTATACAGGAATGATTCATGCTTGACAATGCGAGCTGTTCTGGTACACTGATCTGTATGACAAACACCCTTTTGATTATTGACCCGCAGAATGATTTTTGTGATTCCTCAGGAGCCCTTGCCGTTCCGGGAGCTGCCGGAGATTGCACCCGCCTGGCCGCCCTGATCCGTCGTATCAGCGACCGGCTGCAGTCGATCCATGTTACCCTTGATACCCATCATCTTTTTCATATCGCCCATCCAATTTTCTGGCAGAACAGTTCTGGCGCCCATCCGGAACCCTTCACAATCATTACCAGTCAATCTATCAGCGCAGGCCAGTGGCGGGCCACTGTACCGCAGTATCAGAATTATGCCGTAGATTATGTACATACTCTTGAAAAAACCGGAAAATATAACCTGTGCATCTGGCCCCCGCACTGTCGGATGGGTACCTGGGGGCATCAGGTGTATCCGGTGCTTCAGGATGCCCTGACCGAATGGGAACACCTGGTTCCCGGACGTATTGTGGACTATACCACCAAGGGAAGCAATGTACGCACCGAACATTACAGCGCCATCCGCGCAGAGGTTTCCGATGCCGCCGATCCCGGATCACGGACCAATTTTGCTCTGATTGAACGGCTTAAGGCTGCAGACAATATCGCCATCGCCGGAGAAGCCCTGTCCCATTGTGTTGCCAATACCGTACGCGATCTTATTACCTGCATTCCTGCAGAAAAACTGATTGTTCTGACTGATGTCAGTTCCAACGTCCCCGGTTTTGAACATCTTGGAAGCGAATTTCTGGAAGAGGTTAAAAATGGCGGTGTGCGGCTGATGAGTTCAACGGAGTTTTTGGCAGGGCAGATATCAGGAAGCTGATGTTTCCGTCCGGTGCTGGCGGTTTTGTGATGGCCGTTTAAGCGCCTTTTTTATTTTTTTGTACCATACCAATCTCAAGATTTCTGCCAGCCGCCACAGGGTGTAGCGCAAGACCCATACCGGATAGTCAATGCTTCCCGGACGATGAATGACAGTACCTCCGAAGCCGGTTTTAAATCGCCACAGACCATGCATCGGATGACCCGGATCGTCGTTCGGCGGAATTCCGTACATATCGTACACCTGTGCTCCCGATTTTTGTGCATCGCGTACAGCCTGCCACTGCAGGGCATACGGAGCCATAAGGTTGCGCTTGTGATCGGCCGAAGCCCCATACAGGTACACAGCCTCGGATCCGTAATGAAGAACCACGATAGCGGCTATGCTCTGGTCCTCATGATCAGCCAGATACAGGTTCAGCTGTATGCCGCTTTCCTTGCCGGCCCGTGTAAAAAGGTCATGGTAATAGGAACGGTCATGCAAGGCAATGCCGTCCCGTACTCCGGTTATCCGGTACAAATCATAAAACACATCCAGGGAATCAAGGGCTTCATCTCCGGTAAGGCGCCGTACCGTAACCCCTTTTTTTTCGGCAAGTTTGATGTTATACCGCCATTTTGGCTTCATTGCCTCAAGCAGGGCCTGCTCATCCTTTGCAAGATCGATCAGAACTGTATCCGGGGGTTGAATATCGCCGGCTGCACGATGCAGACCTGTTGTCGGTGCAGGAGGAAAATCGGGATCACAGGTATACCATGGCGGGTCAAAACGTACGCAAAACGGACGCGGTTTGAGATTCTTCGTAAGGCCCTTGCCGACAGCACGCAGGAGCTTCATCCTTTCCGGGTCAGAGAGGTCTTCTGCTGCGGCCGGTCCCATAGGAATATAAGCCAGGGTGCCGAAAAAAACAAAATGTCTGGTTAATACCGAAAGCGCGGTGTTTGTTCCCTGTACAGTATCCTGAACCGTAAAACGTCTGTTTCCCCAACCTTGAGCGGACTTGAAATCCGCCCAAAAAGGAGACTGCAAAAAACTTCCGGCCGGGTGTGCGCTTTGTGCCTGTCCGGCGCTGTCCTGACCTGTCAGGTCAACAAGGACAAAGCGGTCAGGAGACCGTGCCATCGCTGATTGTTGCCGAACGTACCGGTTTTCCTGCTGCTGTCAAAGGTATACCGTTAATGCCGACCTGACCGCCGGCAACGGTTATGGGTACAGCAAAAAAGGTATCCGCATCGATCACCTCAGGTTTGGCTGCCGCAGGATCTGCTCCTTCAAGAACAATCGGGGTTCCGGGTGCGGCCCACGGAATATCAAGCACCTCGACAGATTCGGTGCCGTCTTCTTTTGTGCAACCGGCAGCAAGCAGCATTCCGCGGGATTCTACTCCGCGCATCTTGCGGGGTTTGAGGTTGTCGGCAACGATGATGGTTTTTCCCAACAATTCTTCGGCTGCATAATATGGTACAAGACCTGAAACGATTACCCGGGGTGTACCGGAGCCGTCATCAAGGGTTTCAATATACAGTTTTTCTGCATCCGGATGCCGCTCGACAGCGGTTATTTTGGCAGCCTTCAGGGCTATTTTTTCGTTAAACAGAACATCGGCGGGCACTGCCGGTTTTTCTGGCGCTGCCGGTACTGGCGGTTTTGAGTCGGCGCCCTTTATCCCGGTTTGTGCGGTGGTTTGTGCGGTTTCGGGTGTATCCATCTTTTGCTGCTCCTTGTCCTTACGTTCCTGCTGCGAACCGGCATAGCGTTCGCGGTATGCTGCTGTTGCCTTGTCATCCAGAGGACGGAAAATAATCTCGGGCATGGCGACGGTGTTGATTGCGCCACGTTTTCCCAGGTCATCCCATCCGAGTGCGCCTGAGGGTTTGCCCGCCGCTGCGCGGACAGTGCCGTCAAAGATGTTCCCGGACCATACCTTTTGACCGAGCCAGCCGGCTACACGGTCGGCGAAGTCCGGAAGATAGGGATGCATCAGAATGGTCAGATCCTTGATCAGATAGACCAGATCGTTCAGCAAAGCCTCTGCACGTTCGCTGTCTGCTGTACGCATCTTCCAGGGTTCACCATCCTGAAACGCCTTGTTTGCAACAGAAGACAACAGAAATATCTCGCGGAATGCTTCACGCAGTTCGGCCCATTCAAGAAGTTCGGCTATCCTTTCAAAACTTTTTTTTGCCTGGGTCCGCAAGGCCGAGCTTGCAGCACGAATTTCCGGTCGGGACGAGGCTTCTCCGTCAACTGCAGGGAGGATACCGTCATAGTAGCGGGCTACAAAGGTGAGGGTCCGGTTAACCAGGTTCCCCAGGTTTCCGATCAGCTCGCTGTTGATTTTTTCCTGAAAATCCTTCCAGGTAAACAGGGCGTCCGATTTTTCGGGCCGGTTATAAAAAATATAAAAGCGCCAGGCGTCAGCCGGAATACCTGATTCCACCGCATCGGAACCGAAAACACCGATTCCCTTGGACTTGGAAAATTTTCCGGCCTCGTAATTCAGGTATTCGGTACTGGACATATGATGCAGTGTTGTCCAGTTGCGTCCCGATCCTATCAGGCTGGATGGAAAGATTACCGTATGAAAGGGAATGTTGTCCTTGCCGATAAACTGGAACAGTTCTACCTGATCCGGATTCTGCCACCACTGTTTCCAGTCGCCTCCTGCGGCATCGGTCAGACATTTGGTGATCGAGATATAACCGATAGGAGCGTCAAACCAGACATAAAAAACCTTTTTTTCGTAGCCTTCGCGGGGCACCGGTATACCCCATTTCAGGTCACGGGTGATAGCCCGTTCCTGCAGCCCGTCCCGGATCCATGCCTGGGTCATCTGGATGGCATTCCGTGCCCACTGTCCGCGTACGCTGGTTTCCTTCATCCACTGTTCATATAACGGAAGAATTCCGGGTAAATCAATATACAGGTGGCTTGTTTTGCGCAGTTCGGGAGGTTCAGCGCATGAGGAACAGCGGGGATGTTTCAGCTCGGTAGGATCAAGCAGCTTGCCGCAGTGTTCGCACTGATCGCCCCGGGCATCTTCATAACCGCAGGCAGGACAGGTACCACGGACATAGCGGTCTGCAAGGAACCGGTCGCAGGAAGCGCAAAAAAGCTGTTCAATTGTGTGCTCTTTTATAAAACCCTTGGCTTCAAGATCCTTGAATATGCCCTGTGTTACCTCGGTCTGCTGGGGAGTCGAGGTGCGGCCAAAGTTGTCAAAGGCAATTTCAAACCAGCGGTAGATATCGCGGTGGATGGTGTTATAAAAGTCGCACAGCTGTCTGGGAGTTTTACCCTCTTCAAGGGCCCGTGTTTCTGTTGCGGTGCCGTATTCATCGGTTCCGCACACATACAGGGTATCGTAATCGCGCAGGCGGCAATAGCGGGAAAACACATCCGCCGACAACACCTGTATAAGGTTTCCCAGGTGCGGTATGTTGTTTACATATGGTAAGGCTGAAGTGATGAGTTTCTTTTTCATTCTGACATGATAGAATTTCGGGGCAAAACAGTCAATTGCGGTCAGTTGTCTATCTTTACAAACAGCATTTTTTCGGTTTCGTAGCCGGGGCCGAGTTCGGTTTTCCAGTACAACAGCACCCGCAGCCCGCAGCTGCCTGCGCCCTGGCATTTATCTGTACACCCGATCGATGCAATTGTTACGGACGGGTTTTCGTTTGCTTCGATTGTGAACTTAACCCTGTTTGCGGTGTCATCAATCTGTATCCAGGCAACATCCTGCCAGGTTCCAAAATCCGGCGACACCTCGATACGTGTTTCCTGTGAAAAGAGGGAAACCGCTGTAGGAGTCCCCTCGCCCGCCGGCAGAGCCAGATCAAGCTCGGTCATAAAATATCCTGAAAGATTGATGGGGCTTTCGTTTTTAAGGATATACTGTACCTGTATTGCGCCATTACGGAAGGAATATTGTTTACGCAGGGATAGCGGCTGCTGAAACTGGCCAAAGTGTCCGTTTGTCCTGAATGAAACCTCGTAGCGGGTACTGTCGATTGCGGTTTCCTGGTACAGATTTTCTGCGAAGACACCGTTGGGAACACTGGTACAGCGGTTTACAAGACAGGTTTCAAGGTCTTCATCCGACAGGAAGTGATCAACAAACAATCCCTCTGTTTCTGTCTGACCGGAGCAACCGTCGGCAAGCCCTGCAAGGTCACAGTAATTGCGGTTGCTTCCCAGTACATCCAGTTCAAACAGTTTGCCCCCGTACTGGTGAATGTACAGATTAAGATGTTCAAGCTGACACAGGTATTCCTTAAGCCCGTCCAGATCAAAGTCAAAAGTAGAAAGGGACGGAAAAAAAAGGCCGCGAACCCTCGTTGTTTTTTCTGCTACTATCAGGCTTTTGTACGCAAGACTTCGCAAGGAGGTTGCAGCAGGATGACGGGGCTGCGGAAACCAGACATCACAGTCCTGGGCACGCCAAAGCTCTTCCCGTGCATTTTTCTTCCGGCTTTTATCCCCCCGCAGCTGATTCACAAGAAGATGCACATACATCATCTTTGCGTACAGCCTGAGTGCTTCGGGACGGGCTTGAAGCAGATGTTTTGGAGAAAACAGTGCCGGGTTACAGGCCGGGCTTCCGCCTTGATCATGACCGGAAGGTTTTATAAGGTTTTCTACAACACAGGGAGACATACCCGGTGATACATACACCCGTGCCGGCTCAAGCCTGTTTTTTTGCAATTTGCCAGGAGTTGTAAATTCAATTACACCGCCGCTGTTGGCTGCAAGACTTACAAACCGTGAAAACCAGCAGGGTTGATTGTCTGTTGATCCAAAAAGAGCCGGAAGTGACTCTTGGGCAAAAAAAACAGCGAACTCGCGTTCGCTGCCGTCAGCGACAAGCCCCAGAAGGGTCCGGTATAGTTCTTCCGGACCTGAATTTTCAGGCGATGCAAAGGTCTGGTCCAGAGGAACCAGTGTCAGGGTTTTCCCTCCGTCTTCTGTAGTCATGCAGCGGGTTTTAAGCGGTGCGTGGACGGGGGATGCTTCCATCATGCGGATATCAATGAGGGTATATTCCATACCGCAGGTAGACAAAGCTGAGATCAGGGATGAGTCCCACGCACTCGCAGGGAGCCAGGCTCCCCGCGGCCGTTTGCCGAAATGTCTGCGTAAAGCGGTTGTAAGCAGTTCTATCTGCCCGACACGGTCAGCGGGCGGTAAAAGGGGAAACAGGGGGTTGTAGTAGCCACCACCCAGGAATTCCAGCTGTTTGCGGTTATTCATTTCTTCAAGAATCATGAAGAACTCGCTGTGACGACGTTCCAGCCAGTCAATCATGTTGCCGGTCAGATGAACAGTGAACGGCACTTCAGGAAGATTATACAGGGTTGAGGCAAGGGGTTTGAATGCCTGACGATACACCTCTTCCGCAGTACCATTTTCACTATTTTGCGGAATATGACAGGTTGTACCAAAACAGATTTTCAGGGAGCCGTTTCCCGTGCTCACATGTACCTCAACTTGTCGATCAGTATAGCCCACTCTTTCCAGATTTTAAAGCCTGAATTCGATGAATTCTTTGTTGTAACCCGATATCCTTCACGCGCGGTCGGGCATACTGTACTGCGGTCCGCAACACCGGAAGCAGCACAGGACAGATAATCGGTAGTCAGGGCCGGCACCAGCTGTATCAGATTTTTGGGGCAGATTGAAATACACAGTCCGCAGGCATCGCATTCCTGTCCGATGCGTATCCGCCCTTCCTTCAGCGTAATTGCATCACGGGGGCAGGCCCGGACACAGCTGCCCAGCCCGAGACAGCCAAATTCACAGGCCAGATTGCCGTTAAAACTGCGTTCGAGCGACACACACTCTGTAAAGCCGTTTATTGTGAACCTGCGGGGAATGACCGGCGCGGTACAATCGCAACGCATTGCAGCTTTAAATGCTCCGGCAGGATGTGACTGCTGATGGGGCTGTTTGAATGACTGCTTTTTTTTGGTTTTTTCTGCTGGCTGTGTTGTTCGAAGATGAGCGACAACAAACAGTAGTGCGGTGCCGCAGCACAAAAAGAGCAGGATTCCGAAAATGGCAAGTAGTATTCGTATCATCGCAATGCCTCTCCCAGCCACCAGGACATGTCAGCGCCCTGAAGTACCAGTGATATAAGACCGAGGCTTATAAGGGCAAGGGGCAAACCGCTGATATCTCGGCGGGTCGGAGACAGTTCTATGCGTTGTCGTACAGCATAGAGCAATACGGTTGTGAAAACGAATGAGATATTGGCTGCTGCAATGACGGCAAGGACTGCGGTCAGACTTGTAGCTTCACTGACTGAAAGATACACGGTTGCAAATAAAAACAGACGTTCCCCTGCAGGAGGTTTTTGTTCGGACCGGGCAAGTACAGATAATCCGTAGTCAATAATGACCGACCACAGAATGAGTACCAGGGGGAGCATAAAATATAATCCGGCCGGGGCAATAATGAGGCTTGAAGCCAGGTATACCGGTACGGCTGCAGCAAAGGTCTTTGCAAGCAGAAGCGGTATCCGCTGTAAAAACAAGGTGCAGGACCAGCTTGCCATAAGGCTTCGTTCCAAACCGATACCGTATACATGTACTATGGATGAAGCGAAAATATACGTAAAAAACAGGTCCAACATCATGCTCCTTTCCTCCGGTATAAGGACAACTTGCGCGAAATTCTGATGAACAGCCACATGGCAAGCCCGGACAGAATAAGACCTCCCGGTGTAGAACCCCATACTCCGAATCCGCCCCAATCAGGAAGCGGAATCTGCACTACTTCAAGTATTCCTGTCCTTGTTGGAACTGTTATGGTCGCAAAGCCGAGAAGGTCGCGAATAGCAGAAAGAATCAGGAAAAAGGCGGTAAATGGAGTTATCAGGAACAGGGAGGGATCAAATCCGCTAAAGTGATCAATGCTTAACAGCAACAAAGCAGAAAATGCAGACAGAAAGATATACATTTCCAGTGCAACAGCCAGGACCGGAAATGCGGCACACAGAAGATAGTATGCAAGTGTAGCGATGCCAGCCATGGCGCTCAGCTCGACAAGGGGGCCGGCTGTTCCAAGCGGAATTCTGCGTGTCAGTTCCCGTACAACAAGGCCTGAGGCAAAACAAAATAATAACACCAGAATAAGGATCATTGCATGGGCCAGTCTGGAGCCGGCAGGAATCAGAATTCCCAAAGAAAGAATTATTATAAGGTTGTGTTTTTTCATTTATTCCCGCCCTCCGCAACAGTATGCAGCCGCGCAATCCACCGTTCAAGGTTACGCGGGGTTATTCCTGTGCGTATGGCCTGATTGACCGGTGTTTCGTCTTTGCGCAAGGGAACCCCTGCAATTCCGCATAATTCCGCCTGACCGGATTGTTTTATAAAAAAAACAGCAAGAACCGGTCCAAAACTGCCTTGAAGCCTGACAAGTGCAATACTGCCTGGAACAGGTCCCTGTGCAGAATAGCGATACCGGTAAACATGTCCGCTGTGTCCGGTGTTTATACGGTCGCCTGCCCTGGTATCCGGGTAGCCTGCGGCTTTTAAAACCTCATGGGCAGCAAGACGTAAACTGCTGTCATGATGTTCACTGATACTTGCATGAGCCAAAAAAACAAGCAACAGAATGACCGTAATCAGGCTTGTTGCGAAAAACCAGGGTTTTAGTGCGATTGAAACTTTCATGTCGAATACCTTGCCCTGAACCGGTTTCGTTTAAAGGATATAAGCCGGTTCTCTGCCAACGAGATCAACGGTGTTACTGTGTTTGCGGCAAGAACCGAAAACACAAGGCCAATGCTTGAGCCACCGGGGCCGCCCAGTGCAAATGCGAGTATACCCGCAGTAAATCCGTACACTGCTTTACCGTACCCTGAACGGGGGGCTGTAGCAGGATCAGGTAACAGAAAGAAGGCAGAAAAGAGAACCCCGCCTGTCAGCAGGGCAAACAGCATGTCTCCTCCTCCGAAAAACTGAACAGCAAGTGCATAGGTTGCCAGAAAAACTGTCGGGATGCGCCAGTCAATGCTTTCGGTGGCCAATAATATAATTGATGCTGCCAGAACAAGCAGATTGTACCGGAATGCAGGTATGGTAGATGGTGAATTGACAAACAGGGTAACGTAACCATCCG
>CAZXJV010000049.1:21303-22076 GCA_964641135.1 uncultured Treponema sp.
GGCATTTTAATTCCCAGCGGCGACAAAAACCAGCGATTCAGAACGGTAGTGGCAGTCTGGTCAGATGCAATCTGTGAAAAGTTATCCAGCTTGAGAGCACTGAAGGTGCTTCCTGCGATTTCTACAGAATCTGCTGTTACAAGGAACGATGGAAATATATCCGGGCCGGAAAAATAGACCAGGGCTGCAGCAACTGCTGCCGGATGAAGCCAGTAGGAACCGGTTCCGCCGAACAAGCTGCGGCAAACCATAAGGCTGGTAAAGCAGGCAGCCAGAACCAGAAGGGGGTGTGTACCAACGGGCAGGATAAAGGAACTGATAAGTGCCAGGGGCAGTGAATCTCGCCAATCGTTAAGGAATATCCTGCGGGTAGTCATACCTGCACCGGAAACAGAGGGATCTGTTGAAGAAAATGCACCGAGCGCAGAAACAAGTGCTGCCGCGATGCTGCATGAGGCGGCAGTCACTAAAAAAGAGACATCTCCTGAAGAAACTGCAGCAAGAAGCTGCGGGATCAGCAGAATGACGGTCATCCATCCTGATCGTGCAACAGTCGGCCGGGTATGGATAAATGGCGCGGGTGTAACCTGCCAGCGTCTGGAATTCATGATAGTACCTCACCGATAATATGTGCCAGGGGTATGCGGGAAGGACAGTTGACCGAGCAGGCACCGCATTGTTCGCACAGGCCGGCTTCCGAAATAGTTGCACTGTCCAGCCGGCGTTTTTTGATTTTGAGTGCAAGCTGCATAGGATCCAGTCTGGAAGGACAG
>CAZXJV010000050.1:0-21618 GCA_964641135.1 uncultured Treponema sp.
CGAAACTGATAACCCGGTCAGTTTTGCTTCCGGACCGGTTAAACAAAGTTCGCCTGTTCTCAAAATCGGTATGTATCGCGAGTCTGTTCCACCGGACGAGGAAGAAGCCTTGTTGACCCAGGTAACCCGTGAGGTAACTGAAGAGTTCATCGAGGTCAACAAGACCGTGGCGCTTTGATGTCTCTGTTGGAGGATATTGAGGCGGTTCTGGAACGCACAGGACCGCCCGGTGCAGACGAATATGCCGTTCTGCTTGAACGCACCATAACCATTCTGCAGCATGAGGATACTCTGCGCCGTCCGCGGGACCGGCAGGACTTGAGCGGCGGATTTCTGGAACTGTATACCGATATCCCGACAATTGTATTGCCTGACCTGCACGCCAGAATGGATTTTTTTTACGCAGTTCTGCAATGGAGGCCTGGCGGGGAAGCGCAGGTAGCAGACCTTTTAACAGACGGCGGTATCCAGATCCTCTGTCTGGGGGACGGCTTTCATGCAGAACGGCGTTCCCGCGAACGCTGGCAAGCAGCTTTTAAAGAGTACGGTAAAAACTGGAAAAAACATGCCGCGATGGATGATGAAATGCGCGAAAGTCTTGGTTTAATGGAGATGGTACAGCTGTGCAAGCGTGCTGCCCGTGACCATTTTCATTTTCTGAAAGGCAACCATGAAAACATCCTGAACGAGGAAGGCGAGGGTAATCATCCCTTCCGCAAGTTCGCCTGGGAAGGCGAGATGGTGCGGCACTGGGTAGAAACCTTTTATGGCTCCGCCTTTCTTGAGTTGTACGCATTGTTTGAAAAAAGTCTGCCGCTGTTTGCCCGTGGCGGTTCCTTTCTGGCTTCACACGCCGAGCCTGCCGTTTATTTTACCCGGGACGAGATAATCAATGCCCGTCAGGATCCCGAAGTTATTCTCGGATTGACCTGGACCGACAATGATGAAGCTGATCAGGACAGTGTTGCCCGGTATCTTGATGAATATCTTGGCGGTCGTGCCGATACGGTTTATCTTGGCGGGCACCGTTCGGTAGCCGGCCGTTTTGCCCTGCGTTCCCGGGGCCGTTTTATCCAGTTTCATAATCCGGATACATATCAGGTCGCACTGGTTCCTGCAGACCGTCCCTTTGATCCGGAAACAGACATTATAACCCTGACGGAGAGTGCCCAATGACCGGAATACCCGAGACAATCGGTAAGTACAAGATTGTATCACTTGTAGCAAAGGGGGGGATGGGCGCTGTCTATAAGGCCGTACATCCCAGCCTTCGCCGCTATGTAATCATAAAAAAACTGACAATCCGCGGGAATGCATCCATCATTGAACGATTCAAACGTGAAGCCCAGATTCTGCTGGATTTTAATGATCCCCGGATAGTGCATCTGTTTGATTATTTTCAGGAAGGATCCTCCCGGTATATTGTTCTTGAATATGTTGACGGAATGTCGCTGGATGTGCTGATCAAAAAACGCCGCTACCTTTCAGGACCTCTGGCGCTTTTGATATTTCTGGATGCCTGCAAGGCGCTTAAATACGCTCATGAAAAAGGGGTCATACACCGTGACATAAAGCCGGGGAATATCCTGATTTCCAAAACCGGCGAGGTGAAGTTGGCGGATTTCGGAATCGCTGCTACAGAACGGGATGAAACAGACAGCGCCCTGACCCGTGAGGGTATGACCCTTGGAACCCCGAGCTATATGCCGCCGGAGCAGTTTGAAAACAGTAAAAATGTTGACAAACGTGCGGATATCTATGCCATGGGAGTAATGCTGTACGAAATGGTTACCGGGAAAAAACCATTCCCCGGAAGCCTTGCTCCTGAAACCATCAACCTTATTCACAAGGGGCGTTTTGTACCTGCGTGCAAGCTTAATCCTGACATACCTCCGCTAGTTTCCCGCCTGATTCGCAAAATGATACGGCCCGATCCCCGTAAACGGTTTAAGGATATTTCACAGGCAATCTCGTTGATCGAAAAATTCTTTGACCGCTATCCCGTACAGGATATCCGGGCGAATCTTGTTGACTGTCTGGCAAAAGAAAAACATGAAGAGCCGTTGTTCCGGCCCCGTACCCGCAAGCGGGTTTTGGCGGTGTTGCTGTTGGCTTTTTCAATTGCAGCAACAGCGGGTATGTATACAGCCTGGACCGGTGGTCATATCAACCGGATCTTCATGGCTTCCCGGCTGGGGCCTGTAAGGGTACGGATATCAATACCGACAGAAGTCCGCCCTCCTGCCGATGCGGTTCTGCGCGCCGAGCTCTTTATCAATGATCGCGGGGATTTTCCGGATGTGCCCGGCGCTGCTTTGCGATTCAGAGTTGACCCTGCGACTTCAACAGGACAGCTTTCCTGGTTTGCATCCAACCAGGTTTTTCTGGCACCGGGAGCATACCGTATAAAGGTAACAGCCGAACAGCGTATCTGGTGGCAGAGTTTCAGGGTAGAAAGTTACCGGGATCTGAGATCCCGCGAACTTGACGAACTGCTGCTGGAATTTGCCTACGGTACACCGGCACCCCGGCAGCTTGCTGTACGGACCGCGATTACTGACGCTATCAGCGGCCGCACTCTGGGTTCTTCTGCACAGGTTACGGTTCAGCAGGGAAACCGCTGGGTCCCCCTGGCAGAGCTGGAAAGCGGAACCTTGCGGACCGGCGCGGTGCACCGCTTCCGGGCCGAAGCTGAAGGCTATTACAGTGAAGTCTTTTCGTTGCGAATCGGCCCGTCACAGGACGAGCTTGAGCTTCGTGCCAGCCTTGTTCCGCTGCCTGGAACCCTTGTGTTAACCGGGCCCGGTGATCAGCGTGTTGCGGTTACACTGAACGGCAGCCAGATTTTTACAGCGGGTGGACCTGATATGCCTTCAGACAGTTTTGCAGGATATTCCGGTGATCAGGGAAGCTGGCAGCTGCCCGCGGGGCGGTATGAACTGGAAGTGGCCGGCAGAAAAAGCCGGACACGGGCAGCCTTTGCCATTGTGCCTGAAGGACGCACCCGGCTGCGGGTTATCAGCGATGCAGGTATGCTCAGCATAATACGGGAGTAACAGTCCTGTAAAAAAAGTGGAGGAAGTATGACCCTTTTTGTGAAACGGCTGGTGATGGTCGCCCTTGGCGCGCTTGCCGCCTTTGCCCTGTGGCCGCTTTTATTGGCTATTCAATCCAATAAAACCCTGTGGCCTGATTTTTTTGTATATACCCTTTTGCAGGGACTGGTATTCGGCTTGATCTATGGCTTTATTTTTGGCTCGTTTGAAGGCATCGCTGTGTCTTCAAGCCGTCGGGCGCTTAACGGGGCTCTGTTCGGAGCTTTGGCTGGACTTGTTTCCGGAGCCCTGGGCATGCTTGCCGGACAGGCCCTGTTCTTTTTTCTTGCCGATCGGGTAGTACAGCGCTGGTCTGACCAAACCGGCCTGGCCTTTGCCCTTTCGCGTGGAGCTGCCTGGGTTATCATCGGTATATTCCTGAGTTTGATTGAAGGGTTGCGCAGTGCCTCACCCCGCCGGCTTCTTGCCGGTCTTGCAGGCGGCATCACCGGCGGTCTGATCGGCGGTATCCTTTTACAGACGGTACTCAGCCTTTATCCTGATCAAAGCCTTGCCCTGTTGGCCGGTCTTGTGCTGTTCGGTGCGGTGCTTGCCTTTTTTTACAGCTTTTTCGAAAACCGTTTTTCGGCTGGTACCCTGCGGGTGCTTAACGGACGGCTCAAGGGCCGGGAGTATCATCTTGTAAAGAACCGGCTTGTACTGGGTGCAGCGGAATCATCGGACATCCTTTTGTCCGGTTACCAGGGCGTCTCTCCCCGGCATGCCTGCATCCGTATAGAAAAAGGCAAGCTGATTCTGGAAGCCTTGCCCGGTGCATCTGTTATGCTGAATGACCGTCCCCTGACAGAGCCTTCGGTGCTGCGCCGCGAGGATGTCATCGGTGCAGGCAAGGCCCGTCTTATTTACGGTATTTTCTTTTAACGGGAGCAGATCATGAAACACACCATAATTCGCTTTACACGTTTTGTACTGACAGCAGGGTTTATCCTGGGCGGGTATTGCACCCTGGCAGCTTCCGACTTCAGAATTACCCAGGTGGATTCTTCACGTTTGCTGATAAACGGTCAGGTACGGCTGTATCTGGATGTTACCGGCGATAACCCGGACCGCATGCGCGTTCAGGAATCTGATGACGCCCTGACATGGAGGGACGCCCCGGTAGTCCGTTTAAACCGCGGCACGGCAAAGTCTGAAGGCATTACCTTTCTCCTTCTTCTTGATAATTCGGGCAGTATGTGGGACGATCTTGACGGAAAACCCGCCACTGATACCCGATCACTGCGTATCACCCATGCACGTTCGGCGATTCGTAGCTTTGTATCGGCTCTTTCACCGGCCGACAGGGCTGGACTGGCTGTTTTTAATACCTCATATGTGCTGGCATCACCCATATCCCAGGACCCGCAAACCCTTCTGGATGCCCTGTCTTCTGTCGATCGACCCGGTTCGGGCGAAGGCTTTACCGAATTATACGGCTCCCTTGAACAGGCAATGGAAGGATTTACCGGAAGCGGACGCCGCCGCGTGCTGATTGTCCTTTCCGATGGCGAGCATTATCCACGCGAGGCATCTGTCAGTCCCGCGAATACAGATGCCGCAGCCCTTGCCGCGCACCGCGAAGGTATTTCCTGTTCTGTGATTCATTTCGGTACCGACAAGGATACACTTGTAAACAGTTTTGCCCTTGAAACAGGCGGGCAGGTCTTTGATGCAAGGGACTCAGCCGAGCTTGCTGCTGTCTATGATGCAATCCGCGAACGGGTTCTTGCCGAATATACTGTTGACTACCGTGCCCTGATGCTTCCCGGTGAACGACGCTTTGTCCGCGTCGGTGATTCTGTACGGTTTTATTTCAGCGGTTCCCTGTTCGGTTCTTTGACCGGCGGCTTTGCACCCTGGCTGCTTTTCTGTGCCCTGATTCCTGCCGGTGTATGGCTGTTTTTTGTACTGTTCCGGCTTGAAAAACCGGTTTCCGAAGCCAGCGTACAACTGTTATACAGTGTACCCGGCATGTCTACCCGGGCATTCACCCTGGGCGGAGACCGTACCGTAATAGGCGGCGACCAGACTGCAGACATTACAATTGGCGGAAACCCTGCCATGCAGGCATCGGCTGCTACAATTCTGTTCGACAAGGATAAAAATTCATGGACCCTTCAGGCCGGTCAGGACCTCACGGTAAACAACCGGCCGGTAAAAACCAAAAAACTGGAATCGGGTGATGTAATCAACGTTGCTGGTACTGTAGTCGTCTTTGACGCCCCGGAGGACAAGGGAGGCTCATAATGGCTGAACCGGGATCGGTTTTTTCCGGACGTACTTCCGGTGTGCTGGCGGCTTTTTTAATGCCTCATCCCCCGGTCATGCTGCCGCCGGTGGGCAGGGGCCGGGAGCGCAGTGCCGCAGTCAGTATTCGCGCATGCCGGCAGGCAGCCAGACGGATAGCAGAACTGAATGCCGACAGCCTGATTCTGGTTTCACCCCATGCTCCCCGGTATCCGGGAGGTATATACTTTTACGGAGATACCATTCTTTCAGGCTCACTGGGCGAATTTAATGCGCCGGAAGCAGCCTTGTCCTTTCCGGCAGATGTAACCCTGCGTGATTCGCTTGTAGATGCGCTGCGATCTTCAGGCGTTCCGGCTTCGCCTGTTTCTGGCGGCGAGGCAGGTGATAACCTTGATCACGGTGCCATGGTTCCTTTGTGGTGGCTTTCCGAGGCAGGATGCCACCTGCCTCTTGTGGTTATGGCCAGTCCCTGGGCCTCAAACGATACACTCCTTGATCTTGGAATCCTGATTCATGAAACCTCGGTCCGGGAAGGCCGCAGGGTTGTTGTAATCGCTTCGGGCGACATGTCTCACCGGGTCAGTGCGGCAAGCCCGTACGGTATGACGCCCGGCGGTGCAGTTTTTGACCGGCGTGTAACACAGGCCCTTGCTTCCTCGGATATGGAGGCTCTTCTTTCAATTCCTGAAGACCTGCGTGAAGAAGCTGCCGAGTGCGGATACCGTTCTTTGGTACTTGCGGCAGGTGCTGTAGGCGGGCGCAGTGCACGCAGCGAACTTCTGTCATGGGAGGCTCCCTTCGGTATCGGCTATTGTACAGCAGTGCTGAGTCCCGGCGGAAACGGTGACGGGTCCAGTGTGCCGGTTGCCCTTGCACGCTGTGCCCTTGAGTCCTGGCTGCACAGCGGGCACCGTCCCGAGCCCGAGCTTATCATCAACCGTATAACCGGCAGCAGCCTGCCTTCCTTCCTGGAAAAGCCGGCAGGGGTGTTTGTGTCGTTAAAAAAGCATGGCGAACTGCGGGGCTGCATCGGAACCATAACCCCGGTATGTAATAACGCCGCCTGCGAGATTATCCGTAATGCGATTTCCGCCGCAGCCGAGGACCCCCGTTTTGAACCGGTTGATCCTGATGAACTGCTTGCCCTGAGTATCAGCGTTGATATTCTGTCCCTGCCTGAAGCAGTGATAAGCCGCGACCAGCTTGATCCCGATCAATACGGCGTCATAGTGAGTGACGGATCAAGGCGCGGCCTTTTGCTGCCGGATCTTGACGGGGTAGATTCGGTTGAACAACAATTGTCGATCGCCTGCCGCAAGGGCGGTATCGATCCGGCGGGCGATTTCCGCATAGAACGCTTTGCTGTTGTACGGTATCACTGATGCATGAAGCCTCCTGGTTTCGCAGCGAGGTTGGCGGATCGGTACGCTGCCTTTTGTGTCCTCATTCGTGTTCCATTCAACCGGAATCTGCGGGACTGTGCGGGGTACGGATAAACCGTGACGGAATACTGTACGCGGCAGGCTGGGGCCGCATCAGCGCCCTTGCTCTTGACCCTGTAGAAAAAAAACCGCTGAGGCGTTTTTATCCGGGCTCGACACTTTTGTCTGTTGGCGGGTGGGGATGCAACCTGTCCTGCTCCTTTTGTCAGAACTGGCGTATTGCCCATCCCGGGCGCTCCGGGGGTATCTGCATCCCGGTTGCAGAGTCCTTCGAGGGTTCCGTATCGGCGGTACATGGTGCACCCGGGGGACTGAAGGATGAACCCCGGTATCCGGCGGATCTGGTTTCACAAGCGCAAAGCTGTGCGGATGCAGGGAATATCGGTCTTGCGTTTACCTATAATGAACCGGTCATTAATTATGAATATATCTTTGAAACCGGCCGGCTTTTAAAAGCCAGGGGCGGTCCTGCCGACAAGCTTGTTTTGGTTACAAACGGATATGTAAATCCTGAACCCCTTGAATCCCTGCTGCCCCTGGTGGATGCAATGAACATTGACTTGAAGGCCTTTACCGATGATTTTTACCGTTCTGTGTGCGGCGGGCATCTGGAACCGGTGCGCAGCACAATCAAACGGTGTTCACAGGCCTTTGCTTCCGGATATCTTCATCTGGAGGTTACAACCTTGTTAATTCCCGGTTATAATGACAGTAGCAGCGAGATTGAAGCCCTGGCCTCGTGGCTTGCGTCCTGCAGTCCCGCTATTCCTCTGCATATTAACCGGCATCATCCGGCCTGGCGTATGCCGGAGGTGGAACCCGTATCACGGGATCACCAGCAGCACCTGGCCGGGTGCGCACGCCGGTATTTGAAGTATGTATATACCTCAGGGTAAAATCAGCAAGGGAGTGCATGCAGTATGGCCCGTCCAAAAAAAGATCCGGTACGCGAACGTCTTGCAGCCGATCTGACAGCTCTTATACCTTCACTTGATTCTGAGGGACTTGCGTTTTTGCTGCAGCAGGCCCACGTTCATCTGCACAATATGGCTGTTGAAGCAGAAGAAGCGGCGCGTGCTGCAAAGACGGAATCCCTGTTATCGGGAAAGGGGAAGGCCGCCGCAGGGATTGCATCAAAGAAAACGAATGCTGCCGGTAAAACCGGAGCACAGGCGTGCGATGCCGACTGGCGTATTGAACGGAACCCGTCCGGTTCAAGTTTCCATTTGATTCGTGCCGGCCGCTGGAAGCTGTTCAGCGATACAGAAATGCTCACCATTGTTCGTATTGCTCAGGGATCGGGGAAAAAAGATCCGCTTCCGGAACGCACAGAACGTCTGGTCCGCTGGCTTGCTGCGGAACGGCTTGATTTCTTTTCCGATATGGAAATTTCCCGCGATCCGCATGAACCCGCACTGCGCGTGTTGACCGATTTTCTGGCCCGTCGTTTTGCTGTGCGCAGCTGATCGTCCGGTACTGTACTGATCAAATAGTGAACCGCCCGATTTCCTTTTGCAGGTTTTCGATAGCAGTTGCATTGTTGTCCACCTCGTGTCTGACATCGGCAAAAGATTTTTCAAGGCTGGATGCTGCCTGAACCTGACGGTTGGATGTTTCAACAAGGGATGCCAGACGGGCAAGTGTATCTTCGATCTCCCGTCCGATCTGTTCGGTCGTGCTGCTTTGTGTCTGCATGCGTTCCCTGATTGCGGAACTTGATTGGACCACCTGGTTGAGAGAGCCTGCTATTGTTCTGGTTCCTGCCGCCTGGCTTTCCATGGATTTTGCAACTGTTCTGCTTACTTCTGCCGAATTGTTCAATCCGCCTATCAGATCATTGATAACCGTGCCGGAGATATCGGCTTTCTCGACACCTGCGGCCACCTGCCGGGCCATTTCCTGGATCAGACTTTTTATTGATTTTGTCTGGTCTGCAGCAATTCCTGCAAGATTGCGAACCTCATCAGCTACAACGGCGAAACCTGCGCCTTTTTCACCGGCATGCGCGGCTTCTATAGCAGCATTCATGGCCAGAAGATTGGTATCGGCAGCGATCTTGTTAAGGGCCCCCAGATGCTGCATGATCTGTGCGCTGGATTTTTGAATGCTTGCAATCGCGATCCTGGTTTCACGTACCGCTTCGCCGCCGCTTTCACCCTTGCCTGAAAGATTCTTTGTTATGGATTCTGCATCGCGGGACTGTTCCCGTACTGTTTCAATACTGCCTGCCATTTCCTGCATGGCTTGCGATGTTTCAAGGACAAGGTTGTTCTGGTGTAGTGCCTCCCTGTCGGCTGCGGCTGTTGCCTCACGAACTGCCTGAACGGCGAGGGTGAGTACACGTGAGTTTTCTGCCTGCTGTTCCAGCTCCTTTTTCAGGGCAATGACCGCATCCCCTACCTGTCGTGAAACCTCTTCGGCCTGTGTAAGCATGGTGTCCACAGCCCTTGCCTCGGAACGGGATTGTTCAGCAGCAGAACCGATGCGCTGAACAATGGTCTGGAACTGGTCCAGCAGACGGTTGATCATTTCGGCTATTTCACCCAGATCATCCATCGAGCGGAGTGCAAGCCGCTGCCGAAGGTCGCCTCCGCCGGCAACTACGTCCTTGAGCCGGTCCCTGAGAGAATTAAGCCAGTCGCGCTGTTCGGCAGAAACTGCAATCTGTATGGTGACAGTAATCAGGAGCATCAGTCCCGCAATGACAAGAAAGATGCCCTGTTGACGGGCGGGGCAGGCAATTCGTGATTCCCAGGGAGGGGTGAGTGTGTCAATAATTGCCGGGTCGCGGGTAGAGATGATATGCAGGCGGTCTTTCACTACAGAGCGCCAGTGTTCCGTTGCCCTTTCTTCGGGAATGGTACCGGCTGCAACCTCTGCAAGGACTTCTTCACCCCATGTCTGGAAGGTGGTCAGATCCCGCTGGTTGTATTGCACTACTACAGATGCATACAGAACAAGGGCGGCCGTCAATCGTATTTGGCGGAGGGTGCTTGATGCTTCGCGGGATCGGATACCTATGGCTGTGATTTTAAGACGATCCCGGACGGGTGCGAATGCAACGTTATTAAGGGAGGTTTGTGCTGCACTCAGTACAAAGGCTGCCGTACAGTTTGAAACAAGGATGATCTGACGGTGCAGTTGGGCAAGCTCGTGCATCTTGTTGCCCAGAATCAGATCCAGAATAAAACCTGCCAGAAAGCCGAGCAGATTTATCGCCAACACTATGTACTTGAAACTGATGATGCGCTTCCTGACTTTTTCGACCGCAGTGTCATCCAGTATCTCTCCCTTTTCCAGACGCAAGCCTGTTCGTTGTATTGGAAGCGCAGCGAGCCACAAAAGAATACCAAAGAGGATCATCGGGGGGACTACGACGGTGCCGATGAATCCGAAAACCGAGGGGAAAAAATCATGCATGGCTGTTGTACCAAGCAACACAGAATCACGGAAAAAAACCGCAGTCTGCATAAGCAGATACACGATAAAAATCAATACCGCTGAATTGAGGGCAACACGCAGGGCAAGATATCGGGTTTTCATGTTTTACAGTATAGCCTGTTTTTTTTGATTTCACAGCCGGGTTTTTCAAGAAAAGGTTGCTTTCACTTTCAGCCGGCCCGCATTGCCGCTATAGTTTCCTTCAATGTTCCCATCTGGGTCAGGTTTTGTTCACCCAGTCCGCGAACACCCTCGGCACGTTCGGTAAGTGTTTCGCATACCTGGCCGACTTCACGGGCTTCTTCAATCAAACGGCGTGCCAGTTCACGGGATTCTGCTGAACGGTGAGCTGCTTCGGCAAGGGCGCGTGCGCTTTCATCAGCGGCGCTGCCCGCAGATTCTGCAAGACCGGTAAAACTGCCTATTGCCTCAAAGGCGGCGCTTGTTCCTTCCGTAATCTCTTTCAGCCTGTCAAGCAGTTCACCGAAGACGCTTGCCAGATCGGTGATTTCTGTAGATAGACGGGCAAAAAAACTGCTGGTGTCTTCGCTTGCCGATACCGCCTCGCGAACCAGATCACGAGTCTCCGCCAACATCGTGCCGATATTCCGGCTGCCCCTGGCTGTTTCTTCGGACAGTGTCCTTATCTCTTCTGCAACAACCCCAAAACCCCGCCCTGCATCGCCAGCATGAGCTGCTTCGATAGATGCATTCATGCCAAGAAGGTTTGTTCTGCCTGCTACATCTCCGATCAGGGTATTTAATTCTTCCATGCCATCACTTACCTGTACTATGCCGTTTATCGCATTCACGACTGCCGCAACCTGATCAGCGCCGTTGCGGGAAAGCTCTGAAAGATTGCCAATGGCTTCACGTTTTTGATCGGCCGCAGTTCCTGTTTCCCGGACCGCGTGCAGTATGGCGCTGATAGTTTCGCCTGATTCGGCAAGCTGACGTGAATAATCAGCCAGGATTTTTTTAACCTTGCCCTGTGCGCTGATAACCAGATCTTCGCTTGTTGCATTTGATTCAAGGGTGCGTTCCATGGTTTCAAGTGCTGCTTTTTCCTCTTCGGCGCATCGCTTCATCTGACGTACAGCTGCCGCAACATCTTCAGCCGAATCCAGAAGACGTGCACTTAACTGTTCAGAATCCTGCCATGCAGCTTCTATGGCCACAGACATCTTCTCGTACTGTTCAAGGGCAGCTCGTGATGCTGCCTCGCTTTCATTTAACAGGGTCTGCTGCATCCGGATAGTGCTAGCACACATGCTTCCGGCAGCAATGGTGATTATAAAACAGGTTGCAAGAGATTGAATCGCAAGCAGTGTAATTTCCCCATTATCTTTTTGACCCAGTGTATCAAGGACATAGAGTATGATGATGCCGGAAAGATTCAGGATCGTAACGATCCAGGCCTGAATACCGGAAGCACCGATCAGTCCGACGATGACCATCAGAAACAGTCCAAGGGCGGCGAATACATAGGTTTCATAGACAGTCTGATAGTCGTCAAATTTTATGGCTGCCAGCATGACCAGAAACAGACCGTACAGAAATACAGATGAGGCAGTTGTATAGCGCCCTCTGTACAAAAGCCACAATACAGCCACACAGAAAACTGCAAGCCCTCCAATCATCAGCGCGACAGTAAATGCACCGGTAAGAGCCATCAAAACAGATAAAACAACAGACAGAACTGCAATAGTCAGGATAATTGGCAAAAAAGCTCTTACTTTTTTCCGGATGCGGATATCCCGTTCATCGTAATGTCGCAAAAAAAGACCGGACAGTGTATTTTGACGCATTAAACAACCTCTCTGCTTTTTTTTCATTTAAAAGTGTAGCACAGGTTTCATTACTGTAAGCGGTATTATTCAAAAGCGCACGTTTTTTTTTCCCGTCTGGTAAAACAGCCTCTGTTCATGTAGACTTGCGGCGTAGGGAGGATGTGTGTTCCATGTTCAGCTTTCTTAAAAAGATCATCAATCTCAGGTCAACCCATGTTCTTCTGGTTTTTTCGCTTTTTTCACTGGCCCTGTCCCTGTTGCGCGTAATTCTCAGCGGTCACTGGTTTTTTGTTTTTCTTGTGTGGAATCTTTTTTTGGCCTTTGTTCCCTGGCTGATTGCCGGTATAACCTGGGCCCGTTCTGTCCGCGCCCTTATTCCCCTGATAGTACTGGTTTTTGTATGGCTGCTGTTTTTTCCGAATGCGCCGTACATACTGACAGACCTTCTTCATCTTGGTAAGGATCGTTCGGTTCCGGTGTGGTTTGACATGATTCTTGTATTGTCCTACGGTTTTACCGGTACTTTCTACGGTTTTGTAAGTCTGCGCATGATCGAGCTTATTTTGCGTAGCCGGTGGCCCCGCCTGCCGGGCCCGTGTATTCATGTGCCGTTGATATACCTGGGATGTTTTGGAATCTATCTTGGCCGGTTTCTTCGGTGGAACAGCTGGGATATTGTTGCAAACATGAACCGGGTGATGGCAGATGTTGTAAGCCGATTCATAAACCCGTTTCAGCATCCGTCAACCTGGAGTTTTACCCTGCTTTTCGGAACTGTGCTTAATTTACTGTTCTGGAGCTACCGGAGCTTTGCCGACATACCGGCAACAGACCGGTAATCTTGTCGAACTGAACCCTGATACGGTAATATTCACAGGTTCAAAAAAATGTCTTTTTTACATCAAGGAGGCTTCCTATGCCCGCATTACGATCTGATACCAGTACCCGGGGCCGGATTATGGCAGGCGCCCGTTCTTTGTGGCGTGCAAACGGGATGAAAAATGAACACTTCGGCAAGCCGATTATCGCTGTTGTTAACAGTTTTACACAATTTGTACCCGGCCATGTACATCTTCATGAAATTGGCCAACAGGTCAAGGCGCTTATAGAAGCCCGCGGTTTTTTTGCTGCCGAGTTTAATACCATCGCCATTGACGACGGAATCGCCATGGGTCATGCAGGGATGTTGTACAGTCTTCCTTCCCGTGACCTGATTGCCGACAGCGTAGAATACATGGTAAACGCTCACCGTGCCGATGCCATGATCTGTATATCAAACTGCGACAAGATAACCCCCGGTATGCTGATGGCTGCAATGCGCCTGAACATTCCGGCCATCTTTGTTTCTGGCGGACCCATGGAGGCAGGTAAAGCCCTCGGGAAGAGCCTTGACCTTATTGATGCCATGGTCGCAGCCGCCGACGAAAAAGTGAGCGACGCAGATGTTGAAGCAGTTGAGCGCAGCGCCTGCCCGACCTGCGGCAGCTGCTCCGGTATGTTTACTGCCAATTCCATGAACTGTCTTAACGAAGCTCTTGGTCTTGCCCTTCCGGGTAACGGTACCGCTCTTGCAACTCATGCAGAGCGGCTCGGACTGTTTGAGCGTGCAGCCGTGCGTATCTGCGACATGGCCGAGGAATATTACCGCACCGGAAACGAGCGGTTGCTCCCCCGGGGTATCGCCACCAGGGCTGCTTTCATGAATGCCATGAGCCTTGATATTGCAATGGGCGGAAGCACCAATACCGTTTTGCATCTACTTGCCATAGCCCGCGAGGCTGGTGTGGATTTTACCATGAAGGATATCGATGCCCTTTCGCGCAGGGTCCCCTGTCTGAGCAAGGTAGCTCCCAACTCGCATTTCCACATCGAAGATGTTCACCGCGCCGGCGGTATTATGGCCATTCTGGCCGAACTTGATCGGGGCGGTCTTGTCGATACCACTGTTTCCCGTGTTGATTTTCCGGATTTGGGCGCAGCCCTTGCGGAATTTGACGTCATGAACCCTGCCAATGCAGCCGCCCGCCAGTTCTATCTGGCAGCTCCAGCCGGCAGGTTCAATCTTGTCATGGGCAGTCAGGATACCCGCTACCCGGAGCTTGACCTTGACCGCAGCGCTGGCTGTATCCGCGATTGTGCCCATGCGTATTATGCCGATGGCGGACTTGCGGTTCTTTTCGGCAATATCGCCGGACGCGGTTCAATCGTCAAGACGGCAGGGGTAGATCCTTCTATCTTCACCTTCACAGGTCCAGCTGTAGTTTTTGAAAGCCAGGATGACGCAGTTGCCGGAATTCTTGCAGGACAGGTCAAGGCCGGTGACGTTGTTGTAATCCGGTATGAAGGACCAAAAGGCGGACCCGGTATGCAGGAGATGCTGTATCCAACCAGCTACCTGAAAAGCAAGGGTCTTGGCAAGGCCTGTGCCCTTTTGACCGACGGCCGTTTTTCGGGCGGAACTTCGGGTCTTTCAATCGGACACGTCAGTCCCGAAGCGGCCTCAGGCGGTGAAATTGCCCTGATCCGTACCGGCGACATAATCGAAATTTCTATTCCCGAGCGCCGTTTGGAACTCAAGGTGGATGCAGCCGAACTTGAGAAACGCCGTGCACAGGAACTGTCCCGGGGAAAAGCTGCCTGGACCCCGGTCAACCGTACAAGACCTTTGACCCGGGCTTTGCGGGCCTATGCTCTTTTTGCTGAAAGCGCCGATCATGGAGCAGTGCGCCGTCTTCCGGACGAAGAAAAACTGGATTGATCTGCCAGGATCAGGATGTATTGACTTTCAGTTTACAGGGTGATTATCAGGGTGTCACAGCCTTTGCTGTCACCCTTATACTTCTTTGCCTGCCATAATCTCGTTGTACACCTTTTCGTTTATCGGATAAAAGGCCATAAGCACGGTGGCGCCAAAGAAGATAATGGCGGGGATAGGACCGATGATTAACCGGATTGCCAGGATAGCTTCGTTACTTTGTTCTGCCGCATTTGCCAGGTATCCGGAAACACCCAGAATCAGGCCGCTCAACCCTAATGACAGGGCCTGGCCTGACTTTGCAATCAGGGTCCAGGTTCCGTAATAGGCGCCTTCTTTCCTGTTGCCGGTTTTCCGGGCATCCCACTCAATGGTATCGGGAACCATTGCCCAGGGGGCTACAAAGGCAAGCCCGAGCCCTATACCAGCGATACCCATTACACCAAAAAAGAATTCCTGTCCGATGACATGTCCCAAAAAGTAGATCAAAAGGCAGGCAGTTCCCAAAAAGATAAAGCCCAGCTGGTAGGTTCTGTGTTTGCCGATGCGTTTGGCAAGCGGCACCGAAAGGGGTATGAACAGCATGGCTACCAGCAAAAAGGCACCCATCGCGATCGGGGTTTTTGATTCGTCCATGTACACGTACTTGAAATAATAGGTCACGATGCTTTGCAAAAAGGTTATTGCAAGAAGATTCAACGCGTAGGCGAACAGCAGTATCAGGTAGGCCCGGTTGCGGAATACAGAAAGATAGGTTTTGACAATATTTTCGTCCGGGATTTCCTTGTCGGCATGTCCGGTTTCCCGGACTGCGAAAAAGGTAATAAGGGTACTTGCAAGGATAACCGCTCCCATTACCGCCCCTGCAGCCGAAAAGCCGGCCGAGCGGTTTGTAAAGGACTGGGCAAAGGGCTGAATCAGCACCCCCCCGATGATTGTTCCCACAATTGCAAAGCTGAAACGGAACCCGTTCAGGCTGGTTCGTTCATTGTAGTCCTTGGTCAGTTCCGGCGTAAGCGCAGAGTAGGGGATATTCACCACGGTAAAACCGGTATTGACAGCGCACAGGGCCACTACTGCCCATATGGTCAGCAGGGTGCCTGAGGGAAGTTCCGGGTTGGTAAAGAAAAACCAGACGGTCAGGGCGAGCGGAACGGCACCGAACAGCAGGTAGGGCCGTCGCCGTCCCCAGGGAGAACGGGTCCGGTCGGAAATATAGCCCATTGCAGGATCGGTAACAGCGTCCCACAGTTTGGAAATCATAAGAGCCATACCTGCTGCTGCCGGCAAAAGCCCGACCACATCGGTCAGATAATTAAGGGCAAGAATGCCCATCGCAGTAAAAAAAAGATTGCCGCCAAGATCTCCTATACCGAACCCTGCCTTGGCTCCGAAAGACATTTTTCCATCAGACATTTTTAAACTCCTTGCCGCCCTGTTCAAAGGCTGACCGGATCTGTCCGGTAACTTCCTGCAAAGCCGCTTTCTTGTCAGTCTTCCACATATCGAGATACCTGTCCACCAAAATCGGTTCACCGAACAGTAAAACCGGTGTCTTGCGGGGGAGTTTTGCCCGGTTGCGCAGGGTTCCGCCCAGCAGGCGCTGAATAAAATCATACAGGTTTGCCGCATACTCGCACAGACAGTCTGTATCGGTACTGTCTGGCAGTGTAAGGATATCCAGATGCAGCACAACCTGCGCACTTTCAAGATGCCGCATGGCATACCAGGCTTCTCCGGCGCGGCGGTTGGCAAGAAGACGACGGAACGGGTGCAGAGCTGAAAGATCGCTTCGGACCATCCGGTCCCAGGCAGCCTGGCGGATACGGTAGGTACGCTCCATCACCGTTTCGGTTTTCGGTTCAAGGCCGAGTATGCCGGCTGCAGCATCGAGCATGGCGGTGATCAGGTCTTTTGAGGCGTTTCGCGGGTACAGCTCTGCCAGCTGGGTGGAAAGTACGGTAACAAGCGTGTGCAGCCGTTCTGTGTTCCCGGTTGATTTTGACGGTCGAATATCGAGGATCGTCTCCATTTTTTTCAGTAATTGTGATAATTCTTTATCACCCTTGGGCCCGTAGTGGTATCGGATATCAACAGGCAGGATGGTCACCGATTCTGTTCTGCCCTGGCGCGCAAGATCTTCACAGCACCAGAAACCGAAGCGGGCAGTGCCGGTTTCCAGTTCGGCGACCTGATCGGAGCGGTGTGTTACATGACCTTCCGGAGCAAGGGCCAGGGGATAGGCACCGTCAACGGTGATGCGGCGGATGCGGTTCAAGCCACGGGAATCAAGATGGACGTGATTAACCGGTACCGCTCCGGAGCGGGGTAATACCCACCGTACCAGGGAGCCCGACCACAGCGGCACCTCGGCGCCGTATACAAAGTGGGCATGGGCCATGCGTTTTAACGGTGTGCCCAGGCGGCGGGCTTCGCGGGGCAGGCTGTAATGAATGCCGTAAATCAGCGCCTGGGGGTCGTCGCCGTAGGCATGGCGAAACCCGAGTATGAGGCGGCTTGAACCGTCCTGAAAGGAGCGGTAGGCATCAACCAGCCGGTGTCCATGCACAAGTCGGGGTTTGTGAAAGCCGATGCTGCGCATAAAAGCCGGTATGGCATGACGCAGAACCGGTACTGCCGGGTGCTTCAGGTATGGATCGGTTAATTCCAGATCCGGTATGGGGCTCGTCGCTGGTGTATACATCGGCTATGAGTGTAATTCGTGTACGCATATTTCGCAAGAGCTGGACTGTACTTCATGCTGTATGCTACTATCTGGCAGGCTGATGAGAAATGCAATTGAGCCTTTGTCATCAGCCTGCCAGGAAACATTTTTATATTTGTCGAGGAACCCAATGGCCCACCTTCAGACCCCTTCCGGTTATAAAAGCCTGCTGACTGTTAAAGAAACCGAGCAGGCCATCATTCGCATCAAGGAATTTTTTCAGTTGGCTCTTTCCACAGAACTCAATCTGACCCGTGTTACCGCACCGCTGTTTGTACCCCGGGGCAAGGGCCTGAATGACGACCTTAATGGTGTGGAACGTGCTGTCAATTTCCCGGTCAAGGACATGAACGATCAGGTGCTGGAAATTGTACACTCTCTTGCCAAATGGAAACGGGTAAAGGTAACAGAACTGGGCTTGCCCGGCGGTTTTGGCATATACACCGACATGAATGCCATCCGCGCCGATGAAGAACTGGATAATATTCATTCCCTGTACGTTGATCAGTGGGACTGGGAGCTGTCAATCGGCGAGCTGGACCGGGATATCGATTTTTTGAAAGACATTGTACGCCGTCTGTACCGCTGCCTGAAACGAACCGAGTTTTTTATCTACGACAACTATCCTGCCATCGAACCGGTTCTGCCCGGTGAGATTACCTTTATTCATGCCGAGGAGCTGCAAAAACGCTGGCCGGAGCTGTCGCCCAAGGAGCGTGAAAATGAGATTGTACGCACCTGCGGGGCCGTTTTCATCATCGGCATCGGCGCACCCCTTGCAGACGGTGCCCCCCACGACGGCCGTGCCCCCGATTATGACGACTGGATCACCGAGACGGGTAACGGATACCGCGGATTAAACGGCGACCTGTTGGTCTGGAATGCCGTTCTGGGTCAGGCCCTGGAATTATCTTCCATGGGAATACGGGTGAGCCCCTCATCGTTGAAGGAACAATTGGACTTCCGCGGGTGCCCCGAGCGGGCCGAACTCTATTTTCATCGCAGGCTGCTTTCAGGCGAGCTTTCCCAGACCCTTGGCGGCGGCATCGGCCAGTCGCGCCTGTGTATGTTCTATCTGCGCAAGGCGCATATCGGTGAAACCCAGGTATCGGTGTGGCCTGAAGACATGATCGCCGGGTGCCGTTCGGCCGGAATTCCCCTGTTGTGAAACAGCTCATCTGTGTCAGCCGCGCCGCTTCCGGTTCCTGGCAGGCAGTCCCCCTTGGTGCTGCCTGCATCGCAAGTGCGCTCAAGGCAGATCCACGGTTAACCGGACGCGTCGCTGTCTCTTTGGCTGATTTCGGCTTTCGGGATGATGCGGCCTTTATTGCCGATGATTTAGCTTCGCGTCCGGACGCGGCCGGGGCGGTGTTTTTTTTCTCTGTTTATGTATGGAACCGCTCTGTTCTTTCGGATACAGCCCGAATTCTGCGCAGCCGTTTGCCGGATGCTGTTTTTGTCGCCGGCGGGCCGGAGGTAACCGGAAACCCTGCGGGACTGGAATCGTCTTTTGATTATCTGGTTTCAGGTGAAGGCGAGCTGGATGTTCCGGAGCTGGCCTGCGCCCTTCTTGACGGAAGGGTTCCGTCGTCAGGAACGGGAAGAGCGGTTTCACTGCCGCGCACAGCCAGTCCGGATTGTGCATCCTGTCCCTCGCCCTGGCTTGACGGCACCCTTGACGGTTGCCGTGCTGTCAGCGAAGAAAAAGGGGCGCTGTGGGAGCTTGCGCGCGGTTGTCCCTTTAAATGCGCCTACTGTTATGAGTCGCGCGGGGATCACCGTGTACGCCCCCTGCCCCTGGCACGGCTGGAAGCGGAACTGGCCCGCTTTCTGGAACTGGGTATCGAACGGGTTTTTGTACTTGACCCTACATATAACGCACACCGTGAGCGGGCTCTGGGCCTCTTGCACATGCTGGCAAAAAAAGGCGAGGGGATACACTTCAGTTTTGAAGCCAGGGCGGAGCAGATTGACCGGGAACTTGCCGCTGCCTTTGCCGCCATCCCCTGTTCGCTTCAGATTGGTCTGCAAAGCACCAACCAGCAGGCCCTTGAGCTGGTAAACCGCAAAACAGACCTCAAACTGTTTGCAAAGCGGATCGGGTTATTGAACGAGGCCGGTGTTGTATTCGGTCTTGATCTGATGTACGGGCTTCCCGGGGACAGTCTTTCCGGATTCCGGAACAGTCTGGATTGGGCCCTTTCCCTGTGGCCGAATAACCTGGAGATTTTCCGTCTTGCAGTTTTACCGGGTACCGAACTGGCCGACAAAGCAGACGGGCTTGGTCTTCGCTGGCAGCAAGAGGCGCCCTATCTGGTGGAATCCGCCCCGCAGTGGTCCAAGGCGGATCTGGAACGCGCCGGGCAGTTAGCCCGCGCCTGTGATCTTTTATATACACGGGGCCGGGCGGTCAGCTGGTTTTTGCCTGCTGTCAGGGTTTTGGGCTTGAAACCGGGCCAGATTTTTGCTGATTTTGCTGTGTGGCTGGACTGCCCCGAAGGCCGTTCTGTGCGTAAAAAAAAGGGTATGGAAGCGGTGCTTTCGGAAAACAATCCTGACCACCGCCTGATCGAAGAGCTCCAGCTTGCTTTTTTTGAGTTTAAATACCGCCAAAAGGAATGCCTGCCGGTTTTTGCAGTGTTGCAAGATGTAATCCGGTTGAACGGTGCCTGGACACGGGCCCTTGCCGAGGGGCTGGAATGTAAACTTGATCTTTCCTGGCATCCTGAAGACCTTTTTGGGCCGGGTGTACTGGACTTGGCCGGTTTTGCGGAACATGCGTGTATGGAGCAGTGTTCCGTGCGTATTTATTCCGGACCTGATGGCCCTGACATGGAACTGGTGGAATGAAACTTCGCTCGATAAATCCCTCGGCGGTCAGTCTGATCGGCGCAGCCGGCATTCGCCTGTTGTCGCAGACCGCACTGAACGAAAAAACAACCGGCGTCAAACGAGCCGCCGGTTGTGTAACAGATCTCCTGGGTGGGACTTATAATTTTTCTGCTATACGGTCAATAAACTGCCAGCTGTCTACTACCTCGATGGCGGCCGGGGATGCAAGTTTTGCCAGATCTCCGGTCATGATTCCGGCTTCGATGGTGTCGATTGTTGCTTTTTCCAGACGGCGGGCAAAATCCGCAAGCTCGGGGGTCGCGTCCAGCTCGGCCCGTTTGACCAGGGCGCCCGTCCAGGCAAAGATGAGGGCAACAGGATTTGTGCTCGTTTTTTCGCCTTTCAGATACTTGTAATAGTGCCGCTGTACCGTGCCGTGAGCCGCCTCGTACTCGAATACTCCATCGGGCGAGACAAGTACACTGGTCATCATTGCCAAACTTCCTGATGCTGAAGCTACCATGTCGCTCATTACGTCGCCGTCATAGTTTTTGCAGGCCCACAGGAAGCCTCCTTTTGCCTGCATAACCCGTGCAACAGCATCGTCAATGAGGGTGTAAAAGTATTCAATGCCGGCAGTTTCAAACTGCGCTTTGTATTCGTTGTCGTATATGCGCTGAAAAATTTCCTTAAAACGGCCGTCATAGGTTTTGGAGATGGTGTCTTTGGTGGCGAACCAGACATCGATCTTTTCGGATAATCCATAGAAGAAACAGGCACGGGCAAAACTTTCGATGGAAGCATCAAGATTATGAATTCCCTGCAAAATACCGGGCCCCTTCATTTCCATGATTGTTTTGCGTATTTCTTTACCGTCTGCACCGGTGAAAACCAGTTCAGCTTTTCCGGGGCCGTCTACAGCCAGTTCGCAATTTTTGTAAACATCACCGTATGCATGCCGGCCAAGTACCAGGGGCTTTGTCCAGCAGGAAACGGTTCCCTTGATATTGGAAACAATAATGGGCTTGCGGAATACTGTTCCGTCAAGTTCGGCCCGGATGATTCCGTTGGGGCTGGGGGTCAGACCCTTCAGGCTGTATTCTTCTACACGGGCTGCGTTGCTGGTGATGGTTGCGCATTTGACCCCGACTCCCAGTCGCTTGATGGCTGCGGCTGACTCATGGGTGATTTTGTCATTGGAATCATCCCGTGCTTTCAGTCCAAGGTCGTAGTATTCAACCTTGAGATCTACGAAGGGTTCAAGCAGTTTTTCCTTGATGACAGCCCA
>CAZXJV010000051.1:0-20870 GCA_964641135.1 uncultured Treponema sp.
CGGCCCATTTGTGTAAATGCGGCTGTCACCAGATCCGTCGATGACAAGCTGGGCTTTCCCCGAACTGGCTACCTCACCGAAAATTGTTTCACCAAGGTTGAATTGTACATACCTGAAATTGGTTTCAACACGTACCGGTTTATGCGGGAGATCCGCAGGCAGTTTATACGGTGGCGGAAATTTACCGGAGAATGATTTTGCACTGATAATGTCTTCAAAGTCATCTGCCAGAAAAACAACACCGCCGTCAGCTCCGGTATGTTTGATCATTGTTTCGTTTATGTAATCCAGTAGGCGAACAATGTTGACTTCGCCTGTAAGGGTTTCCGCAACATGTGACAGAAATTCCTGTCCGATGGCAATAAGAGGATCATCCTGTTCTTCTTCCGGAAGTTCCTGTTCCACCGGTTCAGAAATGATTTCCTGTGCAGGTTGCGCCGTTCTTGAGACATCTGCAAGAGCACACAGGAATAAAATTGTTATGCTGGCAAGCAGTACACCGGAAGAGACCACAAGAAGGCTTGGCAGAATAACTGCCACAACCGCTCCGGCTGCAAGAAAGATCAGGGTTCCAATACCGAGTATAAAGATAATGCCCGGTATTTTACGGGATGTATCCTTTGCCCGGAGCCGTAACAGAAAAAAAGCAGCCAGGCCCTGTATAAGGACGCTGGCAATCAGCGGTATGATGGCATACGAATCAAGTAGTGCTGTTTGCATTGTAGCTAATTTTAGCATTGAAAGATGGTGCCGTCAAGTTTGAAAGATCTTTTTCATCCATAGTCTCAAATAATCTACGCGTCCGAAGGGTTTTCGGCGCTTGAAGTCCCGGGCAGCCTCATCAAGAGGGAAGGCAACTCCATACTTCTTTTTCAGATCATCCCAGTGTTTGATAATCCAGACGTACAGATCGCTTTCTGTGCGTCCCCTGAAGCGGCGGTGTAACCGGTAATCCCGTATAACCTGAATTGCCGGCTGGTACACCTTTGCATACCAGGATGAAAGAGCCTGTGCAAACGGAATTTCTTCGGCAAGCCCTTCGTTTATGAAATATTTATGTACCAGGATATGATTATATACAACATCGTATTGACCGGTACTGCTGAAATCCAGATTCCAGTTTTCGGTCAGATCGCCAAATCCTGTTTCTGCGTAAAAGACCCGTTTTTCATAATTGATGACTTCTTTGAGTATAGATTCCGGCGATTCGGCATCCCGTATGCGTATTTCACTTTGCAATGAGATAACCTCGGCATCAATATCGTGTACTCCCTGGGCCTTTGCCACAGAAACACGGTGATTGCCGTCGCGAACGAAATATAAGCCGCCAATTTCGTACAGTTGAATAGGCGGGAGTATAATATCTGCCAGATGGGCTTCATCCACCCGTTCCCAGCGTTCTTTTAAAATATTTGTGCGCGGAAAGAAATGATTGTCGAAGTCCCGGTATCGCCCTTCGCTGCCCACAATCCTGCTGATTGGGACGGTCTGCATGCCTGCATAAACCTCGCCCTGAGGTTTAAGGATTTTTTTTACATCATTAAAGGACAACAGTTTTTTACGGTCTGGATTCAAAAAATTCTGGATTTCATTCAGCAGGGCCTTATTGCGCGCCCGCAAAAAATCTTCTTCTGCCTGAACTTTTATCAGATCTTTCATTTGAGCATCTCTCCGGTGTCCAAAATATAGTGGCTGTAGGCATTGATTACGGTTGTTGACAAATAATCTGAAACTCGTACCGCTTGCAGGTCATATAAGTGAATATGGCCATGAATCAGATAACGCGGCTTGAAGGTTTTCAGAAACCACAGGAAGCAGGGGAAGCCCTTATGGCAGGGATCCGCCTTGTCGTGTATACCCCGGGGAGCAGCATGGGTGACAAGAATGTCGAGCCAGCGGCCATACCGCAGCCGGTTCCAGAAGAGTCGGGGTGTCAATCCCAGTAGTTTGAACATCATCTGACGGTCTGTATATTGATTGAGTCCCTTGTTGTAACGCAAAGACCCTGAAGCTCCGGCGATCAGCAGGCGGTTTTCCTTCACCGTCTTGAAACCGATATATGTTGTTCCGTGGCACAGCTTTTCTTTGCCGCCAGTTTCATCAGGATACATACAGCTTCCCTGTGCCGGTGTGGTGCGGTGGTAATATGAGAATTCTTCAAGGTTATGATTCCCGAAAACAAACAGGAGGGGCTTGTTCAGTGATGAAACAATAAAATCAAGGTATTCCATCGGCAGGTCGCCTGCCGAAATAACCATTTCTACATCCCGGTAGCGTTCCCTGATATTGCTGCTGTATACAAGCGGATCAATCTGGTCAGAAACGCACAGGATTTTCATACTATTTCATCATTTTTTTGCAAAGGCATCAACGCTGCTGAGCATCTGCTCCAGTTTATCCTTGCCGATCAGTTCTATAGGCCGGGAATCCGCAAACTCCAGGGCAGAGCGGGTAAATCCAGAGCTGGTGATCACAATACCGCGGATAATGGACTGCTTTTTCATATCTTCCTGCATGGTACGAAGAAAGGCATCTTCTATAACAGTGGGATCCCGGTAAAAGAATATCATTCGCGGCATTTTTCGAACATTGCGCCATTTCTCGGCATCATTTTCTACTGCAATGAGGGTACATCCCCATTTTGTTTCAGCGATGTCACGTACTGCAAGTTCCAGCGCAGAGTTAGTAACCGCACGGCAGATCTGGAAAAAGTCGTCCTTGCCTGCGGTAAGATATTCTTTCATGTGATCGTTGGAACGCAGTTCCTGATACTGTGACAGTTTTTCGCCCACATCACGGAAATTCCGTTTTTTATTGTATATTAACTCCCATTGATCAATAGCCTTGTCGATATCGCGGATCTTTTCGTAACAGGATGCCAAAAAGTAGCGGGCATGCAGGGTATCATTTGAAGCATCATCCTTGGAGGCTTTAATGGCACGATCGAATTCAATAACTGCTTTTTCTGTGCTGTTTGCTTCCAGATAACAGCAACCGCGCTCTACCAGACATTTTTGTTTAAGTTCAGGATCCCGAAGGGCTTTTTCGAAGGATGCCAGGGCATTTGCATAGTCATGGTTTTCGCGAAGCAGCTTTCCCTGATAATACAGGGCATGTGTATTTTTGGGGTCCAGCCGTAACGCAATGTTAATTTCCTGTTTCGCATCGGTCATTTGTTTGTTTTTAAAGAGAAGCAGGCCGAGAGCAGCATGAGCTGCGGCATGTTTGGGGTCGGTTTCAACAGCTTTGCGGTAATAGGACAGCGCCTGATCGCTTTGATCACGGGATTCAAACAAAACTGCCGCATTGTAATAGTGTTCTGCCTGAAACGGCTCAAGTTTGATCAGCAGCAGGTATTCTTTCAGGGCTTCTTCCGGCTGGTTGAATTTTAGATACAGGCTGGCTATTGTACGCCTGAATTGGGGTTCCGGGATGGATTTGGAGAAAATGGCCGTGGAATTGACTGCTTTCAGCTCCATAAGTGCCAGTTCCTGCTTCCCGTCGGCAAGGTAGGCCCGTCCGAGAAGGTAACGGGCTTCCGTGTCGCGCGGGTTGCGGGTTATAATGGCTTTTGCCAGACGGATAGCCTGACCGGTACGGCCGGCTGACAGGAGTTTTTCGATGTGGGCGATTTTTTTGGGTGCAAGAAAGGATTTGATCAAAAAAACCAGCAGAGTGGTTACGCCGGTGCCGAGAATAAATATAATAACCAGGAACATTGATGACATAAGACAAGACTATAGCTTTTACGGTGTATTGTCAAATAATTGTTGGGCTGTCCGGCAGCCGGGAGTTTATAAATGAAAAAGAAATGGTTTCTTGCCTTTTTCGTGATTTGGGCTGTTGCAACAGCGCCATCGGTGTGGTCATTCGATTTTTTTATCGAAGGTGAGCGACTGTTCCGGGAAAACAAGCCGGCAGAGGCAGCTCCGCTTTTGTACCAGGCATCGCTGAGGGATGGCACTGATCCCCGTGTTTTCATTTATCTCGGCCTGTGTTATCAGCAGCTTGGCAGATACGATGACGCCATCACAACCTTCATGAAGGGCACTTCAGCGCGGGGCAGCGACAAGCGTGCTCTTTTTTTCAATGCAGGAAATATTTATTTTTTGCGGAAGTCGTATCATGAAGCCGAGCAGATGTTCACACGTTCAATTGATTCAGACAGTGCATTTGCCCCTGCCTATCTGAATCGTGCAAACAGCCGGCTGCAGATGGATCAGCCGGATCGCGCTTTGTCAGATTATACTGTTTATTTGATGCTTGATCCGGCAACGCCGCAAAAAGAAAGAATTCAGGAACTGGTACGCCTGTTAAGCGCTGAAGTTATGGCCCGCGAAGAGGCTGCCCGACGGGCAGAGGCGGAGCGACTGGCCAGCGAGGCAGAAAAAGAGCGCCTTGCACAGGAGGCGGTTGCACAGGCCGCACGGCTGGAGGCTGAGCGCCTTGCAGCTGCTGAACGCTACAAACAGCTTTTGGACGAGGTCAGTTCGTCTTTATTGTCGGTTGGAACTGCAACAACCCTTTCTGCCGGATCAGAGGGCGTAATGGAATATTCTGAGGAGGGAGAACTTGAATAACCGGATTAAATTAATTGGTGGCGCTGCCCTGATTGCCATTTTGCTTGCAGGACTGCTGGTCTTTATTGTTACCCGCGGTTCAGGTGACGGGCTTTCGCGTCAGGAACGTCTGAGATTGAATACACTGACCCTTGTTCAGCGCTATGTTGAGCGCGCTGAATATGACCGTGCGCTTGCCCTGCTGGAGGGGTTGTTGATAGAGAACCCTGAAGACGCCGAAGCAGAAGAGCTTCTTTCGGTCGTACTCGCAGCCCGTAATGCCTCTCTTGCCTTGTCCCGCCATGGGGCCGGTGATGCAGAAACCCGTGCGGCTCTTGAGGCGGCACAGGCTGCTGCTGCCAGAATAGCAGCGGCTGCGGATGCAGCCCAGCGGGCTGCTGCGAGATTAAGCGACGCAGAACGGGATGCAAGCCGGCGTGCAGCACAGAGTGCAGATACAGCCCGACAGGATCGGGAAGTGGCAGAACAGACTGCTGCAGCAAAAGCAGCCGCTGATAAGGCAGCCGCTGATAAAGCTGCGGCAGAACGGCTTGCGGCAGAGGCGGACCGCAGGGAACAGGAAGCTGCCGAAGCGGCCCGGCAGGCAGCCGAAGCGGAACGCAGAAAGGCACTTGAAGCAGAACTGGCGCAAAAAAATGCTGCCATTCAGGGTGCCATTGCCGAGGTTAACAGACACATTGAACAGGGGAAAAGCCGGGCCGAGGCCGGAAGCCTTTCTGCAGCGGTTTCCAGTTTTGAGCGGGCTGCCGCAGCCCTTCCTCCCGGTGAAAAGGCCTTTGCCGCGCAGAAATATGCAGAGATGGCTGAATCTTTGCTGGAGATAGCCCGTAATGCAGATGACAGCACCATCCGTTCAGGCGCCCTCGCTTCGGCTTTGGAATATGCGAATCTGGCAGTGCAGAATGATCCTTCGCTGGCTTCCGCCAGGTTTGCCCGTTCACAGATCTATGCTGAACAAAAACGTCCTGATGCCGCATTGACTGATATGATAGAGGCTGCCCGGCTTGATCCGAATAACTGGCTGTATGCCTTTGAATTGGGGAAGATGTACTATATGCAGCGCCGGTTTCAGGAGGCGAGGACAGCCTTCATGAATGCCACCAGGCTGAATCCCCGTTCTGAAGCCGCTTTTTATAACCTTGGTTTGACAAACAGGAATTTGAACCGAACTGATGATGCTCTTGCAGCTTTTCGCCAGGCTGTCACGGTAAAAAACGATCATGTGCGTTCCTGGCTCGAAATCGCCCGTATTCAGGACAGATCCGGTGATTCTGCAGCAGCTGTTACAACCTATCAAACGGTTTTACGCCATGAGCCTGCCAATGTGCAGGCATTGCGCGAGCTTGCCCTGGTTTACAGCAAGACCGGCAGATTCATTGAAGCAGAGCGGTTTTTTAACGAGGCCCTGGTTCTCGGATCGGGGGATGCCCAAACGAATTATAATATGGCTACCGTACAGCTTGAGCTGGGGAAACACTTACCGGCTGTAAACTATGCAAAAAAGGCTGTCGATGCTGAACCGACAACAGCTGTTTTTGTGTATACCTATGGTCTTGCCGCAGAGCGTGCCGGTATGCCGGATATAGCTCTTCAACAGTATGCTCGTGCAATTGCCGCCGATCCGAAATATGTCAAGCCGCGTATCAATCTAGCCTTGATGTATCTTGAAGCAAACCGCATTGATGATGCTCTTGCACAGTTGACAGCTGCTTTTGGCATCGAGGCTGACAATTTTGAAGTGAACAATAATCTGGGAAAAGTATACGGACTGAGGGGCGCGTTTGACCGTTCTGTTGATCATTATTCACGGGCGATGGCAAAACAGCCCCGTGATGTCGCTGTACGCTTTAACCTGGCGGCTGCATTTATCAGTGCAGGACTGAAAGAACGGGCCCGTGATGCTTATATCGAGATAATCAAGCTGGATGCAGCGGCCTGGGATGCGTATTTTGAGCTCGGAAAGCTGAATATCAGCCTGAATGACAAGGCTGCTGCAAAAACAGTGCTGCAGGATCTGCTTTCAAGGAAGCCTGATTATCAGCATGCTGCCGAGGTCCGGGCCCTGCTTTCAACCCTCTAACAGGCTGATGACAAGCTTCGTGTTTGTCAGTACCCTGTTAATCTGTACGTTGTTTCATCCCGGGCCGCCGATCAGGTGCGCTCTACCAGCCGGAACAGCTCCGGGCGATCCAGCCGGATCCATACCGGCCTGCCGTGCGGGCAGACCGGCTCGGGAAGATCGAAGGTTTCGCTGATTAACCGGCAGGCTGCCTCCGGATCAAGCAGATCGCCGTCCTTGCAGGCAGCCCGGCAGGCGGCCCGTGCGTACAAGTGGTCGATAAGCCGTTCCGGTGTCAGGGTCGGTTCCAGTAATTCTTTTTGCAGATCTCCTTCACTTCCTTTCCAGAGCACCGGTACGGAGCTGACTTGCCATATACCGTCCCCCTCATCCGCAAGTGTAAAACCGGCTTCTGCCAGGGGGGCACAATACTGCCTTAGCCGTTCATCCTCTGAATGTTCTGTGGTTTGAATACGATAGGGGACAAGGAGTTCCTGACTTGTTCTGTGCTGTTTACGTAAACGGTCAAACAGCAGCCGCTCATGAGCTGCATGCTGATCAATCAGATACAGGATATCATGCAGTTCCGCAACAAGAAAGGTTCCAAGAACCTGGCCTAAATAGCGGAAGTCATGGGTATCAACACCGGATGTGTCGCTTACAGGCCTGTTGATGCCGGTTTCTGTATATCCGGTACACGCAGCAGCAGCCAGCGCGCGTGCTCCTGTACTGAAAAGGGTTTGAACGGAGGGGGTGGTGCTGTCATACATGCTTTGAGTACCGGGTTCAGAAAGATTCGGCAGATCCTGAACTACAAAACCGGGTGAATCCGTATAATCCTGAAGAGAAGCATTTGTCAGACCGGGAGCCCGATGCCGCCAGAACTCCCGGATTGTAGCGCTTATTGCATGATGCAGGGGCCCCTTGTCCATGAAGCGAACCTCCCGTTTAGCAGGATGGATATTAAAATCGACCAGAGCCGGATTGATGTGCACATCAAGAACACACAGCGGATGGCTGCCGTTCGGAAAAAATCCTTCACACCCGTATTCTACAGCCTGCAGCAGGGAATATTCCTGAACCCGGCGTCCGTTGACAAAGGTATACAGATGTTTCCGGTCTGCCCTGGCTGTTTCCGGCCCGCCGATTACTGCGGTAAAAGAAAAACCGTCTCCGTTTCCGGCAATTTCATAAAAAAATGAGGCCGGTTCATCGGGTCCAAGCGCTTCAAGCACACGGTCGCGCAGGGCAGGGACAGGAAGCAAAATATCCCGCGGTTTACCGTCTGAACTGAACCGGAACTCGATAGAGGGCCAGACCAGGGCTTTGTCCAGAAAGGTTTGACGGCACAGGGCTGATTCTGCGGAGGTTCGCTTTAAAAACTGCCGGCGTGCAGGAAAATTCAAAAAAAGACCGGATACCTCGATAGCAGTTCCGTTTTGCAGTAACGCAGGCTCGATACGTCCGTCAATGCGGCTCCATGCTCCATGTCCTTCCCGGCTGGTAGTGATAAGCAGCCGGCTTACAGCGTCGATAGATGCCAGCGCTTCACCCCTGAATCCAAGGCTCTGCAGGGTTAACAGATCCTGTTCATTCTCTATTTTACTGGTGCTGTGGGTATGGGTACACAGTTTGAGATCTTCGGGCGTCATACCACAGCCGTTGTCCGTGACCCTTATGTAGTCTGCTCCGCCTCCGCTGATTTCCACACTGATTTTTGTTGCCCCTGAATCAATCGCGTTGTCGATCAATTCCCGGACTACCGCAGCCGGGCGGTCAATAACCTCGCCGGCAGCAATTTTCCGGGCCACCGGTTCGGCAAGCAGCCGTACAGGGCGGGCAGGGTCGGTACGAACGGATATATCCCTGGCCAGGGCCATACTCAGTTTCCCTTGCCGTCAGGGCTGAAAAGTTCCAGTTCAGGACCTGTTTCCTGGTTTGCTGGCTGGTTCATCAGTATCTGGATTTTCCCTTCGATTTTTTCGATATCTTTTTCAAGGGTTCGGGCCAGTTTTATGCCTTCCTCGAAACATGCGAGAGCTTCTTCGAGCGGGAGACCAGGCTCCCGAATTTTATCCCCAAGTTCTTCCAGTCGCTCCAGTCGTTCCTCAAATTTTTTCATCACAACACTCCTTCACGGCTGCGGTAAAACTGCCCTCTGCCGGCTGTATCATCAAAATCTGACCCGGCACAACAGCCTGTGCAGACCGTATAAGCTCTCCGGTTTTCATGTCTCGTATCATGGCATAGCCCCGTTCAAGGATGGCCTGCGGACTTGCTGCCTCCAGAGTTGAGACAGAAAGAACAAGGCGCTGCCGGAAGTTTTTCAGGGTATCCGTTATCGAACGGATAAGGTTTTCCTTTGCATCATCAAAACGCAGCATGCGGGGCTGGGCAATGCGTCTGAAGCGCAGTTCAAGGTCTTCAGGATCAAAGGCTGCGGCAAGAAGGCGTAACTGCTCAACACGTGAGTTGATGGATTGACGCAATTCCCTGACTGCTGCGTTAAGTCTTTCCTCGATATCGGACAACAGTGGACAGACAAGCTCTGCCGCAGCTGATGGGGTGGGTGCGCGCAGGTCTGCAGCATAATCGCTCAGAGCCCAGTCTGTTTCGTGACCGACAGCGCTGATAACCGGAATCCTGGATGCAGCGATGGCGCGAATGACGTGTTCATCCGAAAAAGGCAGCAGATCTTCCAGGGAGCCGCCGCCCCGACCGACTATCAGCACATCAGCAAGCTCCCACCGGTTTGCGGCTTGTATTCCGGAGACAATACTCTTCGGGGCTTCCACACCCTGAACCGCAGCCGGGAAGACAATAATATGTACCGCCGGATTCCTGCGGGTTATGACGGTGATTATGTCCTGCAGGGCAGCTCCTGTGGGACTGGTGACAACACCGATGCGTTTGGGCAAAAAGGGCAGTGTGCGTTTTCGTTCTGTGTCAAAAAGACCTTCATCGGCAAGTCTGCGTTTGCGTTCTTCGAGAAGTGCAAGAATATCTCCGCTGCCGGCAAGTTCCATCCTCTCAGCTATAATCTGGTAGGTACCGCGGGCTTCATATACAGACAAGGAACCGGACAATCGGACCAGCTGTCCGTCAGCAGGCTGGAATCCGAGATACCGGGCCTTTCCCTTGAACAGTACTGCCTGGATGGAGCTTGTGCGGTCCTTCAGGGTAAAATACAGATGTCCGGTACTTGAGGGTCTGAAATTCGAGATTTCTCCTTCAACAATGACTGTTGGAAGGGTCTGTTCGAGGATGTCCTTGATAACAGCCGTAAGCTGTGAAACCGATAGGGCCTGTTCCATTACAGCTACGCTAGCACGAAAGCCGTCTTTCCTCAAGACAAGGTACGGGGTGCCGATACTGATAGTGGTATGAAAAACTTGTGTGTATTATATGCCGGCGGCCTGACTGCCGAAGCCCTGGAAGACCTTTGCGGAGGTCCATCAGCATTAAACCGCGCTGTTGCTTTTATGAGCCGGCTTGAGGGGTGCGGGAGCCTGTTGCTTTTAACCGGTCCTGCTTTTGATAAAAGCCGAGTTAGAGTCGCATATGCCGGCATGGATCTGCAATTTCATGCCGAGTCTGAATGGACAGTGGAAAAACTGTTCAAGGTGATTGCACGGAATACAGAGGGCATTGATCACGTGATTTTCGGATATGCAGATGCACCCTGGTATGATCCGGAATTGACCGGAGAACTGTTTGAGCGGCATCAGCGTTTTGCAGCCGAATATACCTTCGCAGACGGTTATCCTTCAGGTCTTGCCCCCGAGCTGCTTGCTGCCGGAATTCTACCGGTTCTTGCACGCTTGGCCGAAGGCAAAACAGAATCTCCCTCCCGAACAGTGCTCTTTGATGTGCTTAAAACAGACATCAATTCCTTTGATATAGAGACTGTTCTTGCTGTTCATGATGTACGTTTATTGCGGATTCAGCTTTTTTGCGATACACGGCGAAACCGTGACTGCTGCATCATGCTTGAAGGTATTACTGCGGCAACTGCCCGTGATCTGATTGAATCCCGCCCGCAGTCCCTGCGAACAAAACCTGCTTTTGTTGCCTTTCAGATTGCCGGACACTGCCCTGTTGAGTGCCTCCACTGTCCGTATCCCGCTTTTTGTACTTCCTCCGGCGGCAAATCCCCTGTCGAACGAAGAGACATCATGAATCCGGCCGATTTTTCTGTAATGATTGACGATATTGCTACCTTTTGCGGAGATGCCGTAATTTCTCTGTCCCTGTGGGGTGAACCCTTAAGCCATCCCGGGCTCACAGACTGCATTGCATCAGTTATGCGACATCCCGGTTTAAGGCTTCTGGTGGAAACAACCGGTATCGGTGCAAAACCCGGTATTGCACAGGAGATCGCTGCCTGTGCCGGCGGAAGAATAGACTGGATTGTTTCACTGGATGCAGCTACAGCCCCTTGCTGGGCTTCCCTGCATTCACTGAAAAGCGGCCAAAGCGAGGCCCTTTTTACCGATGCCCAGACCTTTACCAGACAACTGTTACAGTATTTTCCCGGAGCTGTATGGCCCCAGATGATACGTATGAAAGACAATGAAGAAGAACTGGAGAGTTTTTACCGCAACTGGAAGGAGACTGCAGGCCGGGTAATCATACAAAAGCATGACCACTTCTGTCGAACTGTAGCCGACCGCAGGGTGGCCGACCTTTCACCCCTTTCACGGATGCCCTGCTGGCATCTGAAACGGGATCTTTCAGTATTAATTGACGGATCCGTACCCCTGTGCCGCGAGGATATATACTGCACACGCGGGGCGGGAAACCTTCTTTCTGATGGTATACAAACTGTGTGGAAACGGCTTGAATCTGTGTATCTTGATCATGCTGCCGGTCGTTATGAAGGTATGTGCGGGAATTGTGATGAATACTACACCTATAATTTTTAACGAACGTAAGGTTCCTCATACCATAATAGGCGGTCAGGTACGCAAAACCGATGAAGAGGTATCACCTGTAACGGTTATACTTTTAAATCGGGGCGGGCGGTATTACCGGTCTGCGGTTTTGCAGAACCTGGAAAACCTCGGTTTTGATTCGGTTATCTCGATAGAGTTATCCGCGGAGTCGTATGACATTGAAAGCCTTTCCCAGCGTTTCCCCCGTGTCAAGTTTTTAATTCCATTGGAAAAACTGACCGTTGGTGAAATGATCAATACCGGAATAGCCGAAACCGCATCCCCGCGGGTACTTGTATTATGGAATGACATCAGGATTTCTTCAAACAGTATCGGGAAAAAAGTGCTTGAACGCGTGAAACATGGTGACGTTCTGTGTCTGGCACCCCAGCTTTCTGGTCCCAAGATGGAGGCCCTGCCGGTACAGATGGTTCCCGCACTCATGCGCAAACAGTTTCTTGTTGAGCCGATGGCTGTTTTACGCGATGGCTGTCCTACCGTGTATCCATTTGACTTTACCGGCATCTATAACCGGGAGCGGTTTATCCGGATGGGCGGTTTTGACTGGACTATAGCAGATTCATATTGGCAGAATCTTGATTTTGGTTTCAGGGCTCATCTCTGGGGCGAGCATATCCAGCTTTCAACATCTTTCAGGCTGGGATACGATAGTGAAAGTGCTGTGGAAGACACAACCCGCAATGCATCATACATGCGGTTTTATCTTAAAAATCTTGCACCTGTGTTCCGTCGCGATCAGGCTGTATTGCCCTGCCGTTTTGTGCCCGGCTGGCTGGTGCAATCGGGCATGAATCCCGTTGATGCTCTTTCCCTTTTCAAGTCGGTTCGCCGCTGGGTGCACAGCAATCGATACCGTTTTACAACTGACGCAGCCAGCCTGTGCGCTGCATGGGATCCGGTTCTGCAATGATCGCTGTAGTGTTACAGGCCCGCATGGGCTCGACCCGGCTGCCCGGCAAGGCACTGATGGATCTTGCCGGGTTAAGTATATTGGCTCAATCCATGCGTGCCCTGAAAGCAATACCAGCCGATATCTATATCCTTGCCTGCGATTATTCTTCGTTTGACCTGTTCTCCCCGCTCGCCCGCGAAGCCGGCTTTGTCTGTCATGCCGGTCCTGAAGACGATGTTCTTGAACGCTTTTGCCGGGTAATCCGCCGTGAATCACCGGATGTGATACTGCGTGCCACAGGCGACAACCCCTTTGTATTTGCTGATGCAGCTGCCGCAGCCCTGGACCGCCTGGGAACAGCGGATTATTTTACCTGGTCGGGTCTTCCCTACGGCAGCGGCGTTGAAGTTTTCAGGGCCCGGTCCCTGCTTGCAGCTTCTGATACACTGTCTCTCTACGACCGTGAGCACGTTGCCCCGGCCCTGTATCGGCACACTGACCGGTTTACCTGCATCTTTGAACCTGCTCCTTCCTGCTGGCTGTATCCCGAGCTTCGTACAACCATCGATACAGCCGAAGATCTTGAACAGGCCAGACTCATTGCCGCTCGATTGGTACACAGCGGTGTATCCCTGCCTGCTTCCTCCAGTGCAATTATCACTGCTGCCTCCTGGGCTCAAAACCCGGTTGTTTTTGTTCCTGCCTGCACCGAAAAATCCGGAACCGGTCATGTACGCAGGATCGCCTCCTTGTGCCATACTCTCTCCGACAGGTATCGTACGTTGATCTGGTTGCCGGACGGGGTACCGGAGGAGCGGTTTCAGCTTCCCGGCATTCCCGGTTGCGGCCAGATTATCCGGACACTGCCGCCGCGCGCCGCTGCGGTCATTACGGACAACTTTAAAACCTCGTCGGATTGCATGAATCGTCTGCGTTCCTGCGCTCCTGTTATTGCCATTGATGAAGGCGGATCGGGCCGCAGCGATGCGGACTATCTTCTTGACATTTTACCGGGCCTCCCTTCTGTCAGACCCTTGCCAAACCGGCTTGAGCCTGCCTTTCTTGATCTGCCGGTCAGACGAAAACCCGGCGGTACCGCCGTGCCTGCAGAGCTTGCTGCCACGCCTTCAGCCGGGACCCGGCCTGCACGTAAAGTACTTGTCGTATCCGGCGGTGATGACTGCCGCAGTCAGGCCCTTCCCCTGGCAGTTCGTGTGGCAAGCCTTGCTTGCGAGTTCAATCTTCTTGAACCTGTCCACGTTATCAGTACTCAATCAGGAGGGGAAGGACAGCCGGAACACTCCGGAGTGCAGGTTATTCCTCCTGTCCCGGTACTGCGGGAGATTCTGTGCGACTATGATCTGGTCATCACCCACTATGGACTTACCGCCTGGGAAGCAAGGTGTGCAGGCTGCCGTGTTCTTTTAACCTCGCCGACACATTACCATTACCGGCTTGGACGTTCTTCCGGTTTTGTTACGCTTTCCGCCGGACTACCCGCAATTGAACGCCTTCGCGCAGGCTTGTCCAGGGTGTTTTCGCTTCCTGACGGATATTACCCGGTAAAGGATTCTGTTAGAACTCCGGGAGTCCATACCGGACAACTCCCGCTTTCCGGATGTATCGGGGAACTTGTAAAAGCCTTTCATACTTCCTGTCCATTTTGTCACAACAGCCAAAGGGTTATTCTGTTCCGTTCCAGGGATCGCACCGTCGCACGATGCCGCACCTGCGGACTTGACTATCTTGCTTTTTCTCTCACCGGTGCTCCTGACTATGGACGGGATTATTTTTTTGATGAATACCGGGCACAGTATGGAAAGACGTATCTGGAGGACTTTGACGCGATACGGGCTCAAGGGGTGCGACGGATTACTCACATCGGTCGTGCTGTGCGATCGCATCCGCAACAATCTGCACAAAAAAAGCGTCTTCTTGATGTTGGTTGTGCCTATGGCCCCTTTTTGTCAGCTGCCCGCGATGCCGGCTGGTCAGTAACCGGCGTTGATATTTCGCAGGACGCGGTACACCATGTACAGAATACACTCGGAATTCCTGCAGCGGTCTGTGCCTTCCCGGCGCCGGACCCGGCAGGTCTGTGTCAGAAGGCTTCTTTTGATGCGGTTACCTTCTGGTTTGTGATTGAACATTTCAGGGATCTGGAAGCTGTTTTATCCCGGTCACGCGATTTGCTGGTTCCCGGCGGCGTTCTGGCTTTTTCGACACCATCGGCATCCGGTATATCGGCACGATTCAAACCCCTGTCCTTCTGGCAAAACAGCCCGTCCGATCACTACAGTCTCTGGACACCCCGCAGTGCACGAACCCTGCTTGCCCGATCCGGCTTTTCCGTGGTACGCATAGTATCGACCGGGCATCACCCGGAACGTCTTGCGCTTCCGTTGTTCCGCTTTCTGGATCCAAAGAAGCCGGGACCGGTGTACCGCTTTTTGACGGTTCTCAGCCGCTTGTTCAGGCTGGGAGACACCTTTGAGGTGTATGCCGTACGGCGTGCCCTTGTGGACGATTAAAAGCTGTAGTTTTTTGCAGATCAAGGGGTTGTGAATGAGCAAACGATTGTTGATGCTTGGTGCCGGATTTATGCAGGGTGTGGCTATTGATGCAGCCCGACGCCGGAACTGGCATGTTACTGCTGTAGACGGAAATCCCGATGCTGTGTGCCGTACCAGGGCTGACCGCTTTGAGGTTATCGATCTAAAGGATACTGACGGACTTGTACATTTTGCGCTCAGGCTCAAGGAATCTGAAGGTCTTGATGCTGTTTTTACTGCAGCTACCGATTTTTCTGTTGCTGTTTCTTCTGTCGCCCGGGCCTGCGGTCTTCCCGGTCACAGTGTTGAAGCCGCCCTGAATGCAACCGACAAGGAACGTATGCGGGCCTGCTTTGCGTCAGCCGGCGTACCTTCTCCTGCATGGACGGTTGTAGATGATAGAACACGCTCCAACGCATTGAACAGACTCACAGATGCCGGTCTCGTTTGGCCGGTGGTAGTTAAACCGGTTGATAATATGGGGGCCCGCGGCTGCCGGATGGTGAACAAACCGGCAGAACTGGATGAGGCTGTCCGCGAGGCCATTATCTGGTCCCGCAGCGGCCGTGCGATCATCGAAGCCTATATGGACGGTCCCGAGTTTTCTCTGGAAGCTCTGGTTTTTGATGGTAAAATTGTTATGACCGGTTTTGCAGACCGCTATATCCGTTTTTCCCCCTGGTTTATCGAAATGGGACACACCCTGCCGTCCGATGTCGATGAAACTGCCCGACGTAATCTGGTTTCGATTTTTGAACAGGGTATTCGTGCGTTGGGCCTGACTCACGGTGTTGCAAAAGGCGATATCAAACTGACTTCATCTGGACCCATGGTCGGCGAAATTGCCGGCAGGCTGTCCGGCGGGTATATGTCTGGCTGGACCTTTCCTTTGGCTACCGGCATTGATCTTACACAGTGTGCCCTTGATCTGGCTGCCGGTGAACTTCCGGCAAACCTGCAGAATACTCGCACACAGGTAAGCGCCGAGCGTGCCTGGATCTCGGTGCCCGGTCTTGTTGACCGTGTTTACGGTATTGATGAGGCCCGTTCAGTGCCCTGTGTAAAAGAAGTGTTTCCCCGTCTGGGGGCTGGTGACAGAACCGTTTTTCCCCGCAACAATGTGGAAAAATGCGGAAATGTACTGGCCTGTGCCCCAAGTCGCAGCGAAGCTGTTTCTGCAGCAGAACAGGCTGTCAGAAGTATCGTGTTGCGCCTGGCACCCGGTGATCCGGAAACAGAAGCATTTCTGTTTGGTGAGGCCCGCAGTCCCGAGTCATTTCCTCCGCCTGTTTTTAACCTTCCGGTTGTTTCGCCTTCCGGTGAACAAAGAATAATATATCCCGGAGAGGAGGGTACTCTTGATAGATGGCATGGCGGTACCCTGGCTGCAGCTTTTGAGCATGCCTGCAGTGTGGAAGCCGGGCTTCAATCAGCTTTGAGTGCAGCCGGGCCCGCGTTGGCAGCTCGTTACCGTATGGCATTGATTCATGGCGGAATTCAGGGAATACTGTATGTCTATGACTCGAACCGTTGATCTGCGCATTCTGACTGCCATTATTATCTCTGTATGCTTATCTGCACTGCCCCTGGCTGCACAGGCCCGGCTTATTCCTCTGAGTGAAATGACTGCCCGTGCCGGAGTTGCGGTACAATGGGATCCTCTCTCAGAATCTATAATCCTGCATCGTGATGGTCATTTTGCTCATCTACGACCGGACCATCCGTTGTTGCTGCTGGACTACAGCAGGGCCGAACTGGTAGATCCGCCGGTACATACCGATCGCGGCATCTTTTTTTCCTCAAAGCTGGCAGACCGTCTTGAAGGTTTTTTTTCGGAGATTCCCCTTCAACCCATGTACCGGGTCGGTGCAATCCTGCTGGATCCGGGACATGGCGGGCGGGATCCGGGAGCTATCGGAAAAACAACTATTAATGGTAAAACTGTCGAGGTAAAAGAAAAGGACGTTGTGCTGAAGGTAGCTCTTGATCTGCATCAGCGGTTAACCCGGGCCTATCCTGATAAACGCATTTTGCTGACCCGCAGCGGGGATACCTTTCCAACCCTGGAACAGAGGGTGGAGATGGCGAATTCGGTAAAACTGGCCCCGCATGAGGCCATTCTGTATATATCCATACATGCAAATGCTGCTTTTAATCCCCGTTCAAGGGGATTTGAGGTATGGTACCTGTCTCCGGATTACCGGCGAACGGTTATAGATACAGACAGTACATCCAGCGATCTGGCACCCATACTTAACTCAATGATGGAAGAGGAATTCACCACAGAGAGTATTCTTATCGCAAAAAGTATTCTTGATGGTCTTGACCGTCAGATCGGTCAGCAAAGTCCGAACCGCGGACTGAAGGCCGAACAGTGGTTTGTTGTCCGAAATGCCCGTATGCCCAGTGTGCTTATAGAATTGGGATTTGTCAGCAATCCTGATGAGGCCCGCCTCCTTGCCACTGACGAGTACTTGCGGAGGAGCGCCACCGGAATATATAATGGAATAACATCGTTTATAAACCATTTTGAAGGCGTCAGAGGACATAATACGAACCCATGAAACACTTTATACAGAATAGCCGTGATTTTTTTATCAAGGCCGGAGAAAAAATAAGTCCTGCTCTGGATCTTGTGGTCAGAACCCACCATCATAGCCAGCGGTGGCCTTTTTTGGCCCTTCTGTTTGTTGTTTTTATACTATCTGTAACACTTTTGGTTCGTCCCGGATCGGATCGGAGGGTTTTCTTCTTCCCTGATGAGCAGACAGGACGAATCCGTACAGAAATACGGTATCTGCCGTCTGCCCGTACCCGGGACGAAGCCTTTGTCCGGTATGTTAATGAACTTTTGCTTGGTCCTGTCACACCCCGTGTGTTGGCGCTGTATAATCGCCCTGCAACAGCCCAAAGCGTCTTCATTCGCGGCCGGAATGCCTATATTGTCCTGTCCGATGATGTTGTTGTTCCCGGTGATGATACCGCCGATCATTTTACAGCTTATACACTTTTTAAAAAAAATGTTTTTACAAATTTTAGAAACATTGCTAAAATATACTTGTACATTGAAGGGAATGAGGTATACAGCAGAGAACTGGCGTCAATGCCGGATTCCGGACCGGGTGGAACTTCTGCCGGGCATTGATGAAAAAAAGAAAAAGCGTTGACAAAAGGTTTTTCTTACGTATACTTATTACTTGACAGGGCTACAATACGTGCATTAAAGGAGCTTTGAATGAAAAGGAGATTCATACTTGTTGCGCTGGCACTCCTTCTGGTAGGTGCTTTTGCAATCGCAGAGGAAGCGGTTCTTATCGATTTCGCGTTGCTTGACGCCGATATCGTAGCAGGAGCCGACGGGCGTATGACCATGAACCGCCGCACGGTAATGGATTATTCCAATGTTGCCGGTGCCAGCTTTACAGATGATCAGAAAGCGCTGATGCGTACTTCTCTGGCGCTCGATACCTGGGAAGTGGTGCTCAATTCTTCTGCCAGAAATACAACCAGTGTTTCTGTTTCCCAGGCAAAGGCATCACCGGTGAGCCAGAACGCCAAGCAGTTCGCCGGACAGACATTGCTCGGTGTGCGCGTTAATTTCCCTACCTGGAATGCAAACGCAAACGCTTTGATCAAACCGTCTTTCAGTATTCCCAGCTATGAAGCCATGGCTCAGGTTAATGATGATGGAATTGTTCAGGAACCCACTGCCGAGGATCGCGCCGCAGGTATCAGCCGTTTTGAAGACGGTTACGGTGTTGTAAAGAATGTAGGAGTTATCAAAACCATCGGTGTAAATACCTACGGTATGAACTTCCCCCATGGGCTGTATGTGCTTCTGCGCAATCAGTACAATGAAGAGCGCCGCTACTTCATGGGCTATCTGCAGTTCGACGGCTGGAGACAGCTTGTATGGCAGAATCCCGAGTACGTTTCGGAAGTTCGCACCCGCGAAATCCGTCTGTATCCGGTATATCCCACAGCAATGCCTTTGGTTTCCTTTGCAGGCTTCCTGGTAACCCGCGATGCTGCCCACCAGGGTGGTGACTTTGTAGGTTACTTCAAGGATGTAAAGGTTATCTTCGACAAGGCTGTAATGAGTACAGTACGCGACTTTGCTGATGAAGACATCTGGGGAATCCAGACCAAGATGGAAAATGATCGCAAACAGCTTGAAGTTTCACGCTTCGGCGGCACACAGATTCTCCGCTTCCTTGAGCAGGAGAAAATGGCTACCGAGCGCGGCTTTACTCCTTCCGAGTAAGGGTGACGGCTTTAGCAACATCTAGCAGGTTGTGACAAAGGAGAAAAGATCCTTTGTTGAAATGATCTAAAAAAGGGGGCCTCCGGGTCTCCTTTTTTTATTCAAAAAATGACCTGTACAACATCCCTGAAATACTTTTACGGCTCTTTTGCCCTTTATGCTGAAATCTGTTATACTGAGTCGTATGACAAATCAACAGGATCCGGGTTGGCTTCCGGATAAAATTATGCTTCAGACCCGGTATGCTGAATACCTCCCTGGCCTTGAAACAGTTATTCGAAAAGTTGAAGAAGAATTAAAAACTTGTATCAAGGTTTCTTCTCTTCCCCGATATATTGCACGTGTAAAGTCATTTAACAGTTATTACCGCAAGCTGATTAAAACCCTGTCGGTTAATCAAACTCTCGGTTTTTCATTTCCTCTTGTAACTGATCTTCTTGGTGTACGCATTATCTGTGCATTTCTACAGGATCTAACCGAGGTTGAAAAGCAACTGTGTACCTGTTTCAATGTTGTCGAGGTAGAGCGTAAAGGAGCTGACCGCACTTTCCGTGAATTCGGCTATGAATCAACCCATATTCTTGTTGAAGTCCCTGAACGTTTCTATAAGGAACTAAAACTTCCTCCCGGACTGTTATTCGAGATACAGATTCGTACTATTTTACAGGATGCCTGGGCAGAGGTAGAGCATGAGCTTATCTATAAAACCGAGTTTACCCCCTTCGATCTGCCTCTTAAACGTAAATTGGCATCAATAAATGCAAGTTTGAGTCTTGCCGATATCATTTTCCAGGAAATTCGGGATTACCAAACCCGTTTGAATCGGGAACTTGATACCCGTCGTGGAAGTTTCTATCAACAGGCAGATACTGTTACAGAGATACAGCGTCCTGATAAAAATGCTGCGACTTTAGATGATCCATCAGTGGATACAAGCACCCTCAATGAAGTTGCTCAAGATATTGCAGATCCTGCTTTAACCTATGTGCAGGGAACAATTGACGACATGCTCCTTGAGGCTATCCAGGCTCATAATCAGGGGAATCTGCCTCGTGCTATTTTAATTTATACCAAAATTATCGAGGCTGCACCTAACAGCATAATTCTTTCAGTAATATACAAACATCGCGGTATGGCGTATTTCGCCAGCTCCCGCTATGAACAGGCTTTATCGGATTTCACAGAAAGCGCACGGTGCAATCCAGAAAACTATCGGGCCTATTATTATGTTGGTATTGTGCTTTCAGCGATGGGAAAGGAACCGGAAGCCCTGGAAAATTTTGATATCTCTTTACGTCTTAACCGCTTTCAACCCTATGTATATTTTCGCCGTGCACATTCCTGTTATGAACTTGCCCGGTATTCGGACGCTCTGAAAGATCTGGATACCGCTGTTTCTCTTGGGTTAAAAGATGAGGATGATTCCAAGCTTCGGATGATGATTGCACGGAAATTGGATATTTAGAAATCAGTCCATCTTGACTTTTTTCGGAAAGAATAATATAGTCTTTTCAGCACGGCAATGAGCTGTACGAGTCTCCTTCGTCTAGTGGTTAGGACATCGGGTT
>CAZXJV010000052.1:0-20464 GCA_964641135.1 uncultured Treponema sp.
AACTGCGGCAAGCCTGTCCTGATCTTGCCATTTTTGGTGTATCCATACACAACCGGTGGGGTATGGATGAGGTTCGAACCGCGATCATCAATCTTGTCTCCAGGGCAGCGGAAGCAGAGATATCTGCAGTCCCTGCGCAGCCGGATTATAACGCACACGCTGCTGAACCGCATTTTATGGAGGTGAATCTGCCTGCACCTGAATGGGCCCAGCAGAAGTCTGTCGATGAATTTGGTGCAACCGTCAGTTTGAGCCGCAAACGGAAACCGCAGCGGTGAAATTGGCGATTCTTGGCGGTACGTTCAACCCGCCGCATCTTGGGCATCTGTCTATTGCGTCTGCTGCACATGATTCGGGGGGCTATGATACTGTCCTGCTTGTTCCGGCCCATCAGCCTCCCCACAAGGAGTATGCCGGTGGAGCATCCGCAGAAGACCGGTTGGCAATGCTCAGGCTGCTGACTGTCGGACACAGTTGGCTTCACGTTGATGATTGCGAGTTACGGCGCGGAGGTGTGTCCTGGACTATAGATACTGTTGAGGACCTTTATCGTCGCTACAGGGGCCGTATTGATGGCAGGATAGGAGTTATAATCGGTCAGGATCTGGCAGAAGAGTTTCATACCTGGAAAGAATACCGGAAACTCCTGGATTGTGTCGATATTGTTCTGCTTTCCCGGCCTGGTTGTTCACCGGTGGTACCGGCATTTGCGCATAATCGCCTGGAAATGCCCGGGGTAGATATTTCTTCAAGTATGATTCGTGATGCTGTAAAAACACATAAGACCTGGTCAACGCTTGTGCCTGCGGCCATTTATGATTATATTTTGGAACACGGCCTTTATGACAAATGAAATGCTGCAGGAGCTGACAGGTAAAATAGATCACTACGCAAAAGCCATGCTTTCACCTGCCCGTTACGAACACTGTGTTCGGGTGGCTGATCTTTCAAGCCAGCTGTGCGAGCGATTTGGGTTGCATCCCCGCCGTGGATATCTGGCCGGGCTGGCTCACGATTTATGTAAAAGTGCCCGGGAACCATGGCTGCGCATGATGGCGCGCAAGGACAGGGAACCCTTTGAGCCTATAGAGAAAGAAAAGCCTTCATTGCTGCATGGCCGTGCAGCAGCAGTTTTATTACATGAGGAATTTGCAATACGGGAAGATGATATACTTTCTGCTGTACGGAATCATACCTTCGGCCATGAACGAATCTGTCCACTGGGTCAGGTAGTGTTTGTTGCCGACAAGATAGAACCCGGCAGGGATGCGGTTGATCCATCCTTCCGTGAACAGGTCTTGAATTCTGATCTTGATGATATGAGTCTTCTGGTAATAGAAAATAATCTGTCCTTTCTTTCATCAAGGGGCCGTATGATTTCTATACACACCGAATTGATGTATCGGAGATTACTGGAAAAAGGAAGCATGAAGCATGAAATCGTTTCGCGTGGATAAAAGTCTGATTTTTTTGATTGTAATATTGATTGTGCTTTTATTGACAGCAGTTTTTATGCTGCTCGAGATGCGCGGCGATCCTATTTCTGAATCTTTGAGCGGTGATAATCTTCTGAAGGTACTTTTTGTTGTCGAAGAAGGCGGCATACCGGTTTCAACAAATGTAATTGCCTATTATCCAGGGTCTAAACGATCTGCAATGTTTGAAATTCCCGGAAATACCGGGTTGATTTTGCGCAGCTTGTCCCGTGTTGACCGTCTTGATGTCGTCTTTTCCGAGCGAGGTATCGCTGAATATCGCCGGGAAATTGAAGGTTTGCTGGGTATTTCCATTCCTTTTTCAATTGTTGTTTCGTTGGACCGGTTTTCACGGCTATGTGATTTTTTGGGCGGTTTTACGGTATTTATTCCTCTGCCGGTAGATACTACAGTCGCTACCGGAAGAATCTTGTTGCCTTCGGGTGCTGTTTCTCTTGATGGTGACAAATTACGGGATTATATGCTCTATCAGGACGAACTGGATCAGGAGGGCGAGGAAGCGAATCGTCGTCAAAAAGCGGTCCTTGCCTTTTTCCGTGCGCTGAGCGATAACGGATCAACAATATTCACCCGTAATCGGTTTACCGCTTTGAAAAGCAATCTTCAAACCAATCTGGATCGGGATTCTTTACGTACCCTTTTAGTAGAGTTGTCCCGTATTGATACTGATCGCCTTGTACCTCAGCGGGTTACCGGATCCATTCGGGAAGTTGACGGCAAGAACCTGTTGTTCCCCGCTCTGGACGGTCAACTCGTAAAGGATGTAGTTCGCCAGACACTTGGTGGTCTCGCTTCGGACAATCCGGCAGCACAGGAGCGTATTTATGCCATCGAGATTCTTAATGGTACACGAACACAGGGGTTGGCACGAAATACCTCCGAGCTGTATCAAAGTTTTGGGTATGATGTAATCCGTGTTTCCAACGCACCGACCTTCGATTACGATAAAACAGTTATTATCGACAGGATTGGTAACAATGACGTTGCCGAAATCATCGGACAGGTTATCCGCTGTACAAACATACAGACAGCAAACCTGAATCAGGATATTGCGGATCTGGCTACTGATTCAATCGTTGATTATACAATCATTTTGGGTAGAGATTTTAACGGACGATTTGTCCGGTAGGAGTAGTAACGAATCAATATGGAAACAACAATAACGGGCCGCGAAGCGGCTATACGTCTGGGCACCGTGCTTCGTGATCATAAGGCGCTGGATGTACGGATCATGGATTTAACCGGACGGAACACTTGGGCAGACTTTTTTGTGCTGGCTACTGTTACCAGTTCAGCGCACTCTCGTGGTTTACAGCGTCATATCCTTGAACTCATCCCGGAGCTTGACCTGGAAATACACCGTACCAGAAACAAGATGCCTGATGGAGAGGAATGGCATCTGATAGATCTTGGTCCGATAGTAGTTCATTTGATGAGTGCAACAGCCCGTTCATTTTACGATCTTGAAAAGCTGTGGTTTGATTCTGTCCCGGTCGATTTCTGACGGTTAGCCGGTTAATCAAACTGCAATACAGGAAAGAGCATAAGAAAAGCCCGGAGGATTCAAGCGACTCTTCCGGGCTGTTTTTGTGTAATGGCTATCTGGGCGCGTAATTACTCGTCGAAATCGTCGTATTCGAGGTCGTCGTCGTCATAGTCGAAGTCATCGTCCTCGAATTCGCCCTCGTCATCAAAATCGTCAAATTCATCCGACTCGTCATCATCATCGAAGGTTTCTTCTTCTTCAAAGTCGTCGAAGTCTTCTCCGGATTCGTCGTCAAAGTCGTCCTCATAATCATCGTAGGCATCTTCAAACATGTACCTGCCGCGTACTGATTCTTCTACAACCTCAATGTTTGTAAGCATTCCCTGATTTCCCGTCCGTTCCTGGTATGAAGTGAACACTGGTCTCCCGCCATGGCGGTGAACAGTGCCTGTCAGTCATTTAAAAACCTGTCAGAATTTTAAATGTCCTGTAACCTTTTTCAGATTGTTTTTAACAGTCTGAAGTGACCCTTGAAACATAGTTGAGACAGTTCCTTTCTGTCAACTATCCCGAGACCAATTTTTTATGTTTTCAGTGCAAAGTCCAGCCTGAACCTGCCAAATTTTCCTGTAATGTCCATTGAAGAGCATGTTTCAAGGTCAGCATAATCATTTTTCAGGTCTGTACCCAAAAAAATTGTGGGCGGAGTGATGTTGCACGAGATATTTTGCTCATCGAGCCGTGTGATCAGCTTGCCTGCAAGCATGTTCACCAGCTCACCCATTGCAGATTTTACTGCGGTTGGAGATGGGGTGAATGGCATTTCCATATGTTCATGAAGCTGCCGGGAAAGATTTTCTGCGGTTTGCCGGCAGGTTGTGAATGTCAGAAAACCTTTGAATTGTCCTGTAAAGCCGATCAGGATAAAAAGATCCACTGGAGTATCGGATCGGGCTGTTGCCTGCGGTATGATGCTGGTTTCGCCAATTTCGGTAAAAAATTCCGTAACAGCCTTTTCCAGAAGTGGTGCCAAAAGTGTGTGCATTGGTACAGTATGCATCCTGTAGTATTGAATTGTCAAACAGACCTTTGACAAAAGATGCAAAATTTGTATAATGACAAGCTGTAATGCCGGATTCTGTAGTTGTCTCTGCTCCCGCCAAGATAAACATACACTTGCGAGTGCTTGGACACCGTTCCGACGGTTTTCATGACCTTGAGAGTATCTTTCAAAAGATCTCTCTTTCAGATGAACTGACAGTAAGCCGTATACCGGAACGAGGGGAATTCCGCCTGGAATCGCCTTTTTTGGAGCTTCCTCCGGTCAATACGGTTTCACGTGCTGTTTCATTGTTTCGTGAGCTTTCCGGGATTGAAGACGGTGTTTACATACGGCTTGTTAAAAGAATACCTGATGGTGCCGGTCTTGGCGGTGGATCATCGGATGCCGCAAGTGTATTGACAGCACTGAACACGTTGTTCGATACAGAGTTGCCTGTTCGGGTGCTGTATGATGCTGCCTGCCGTATCGGTAGCGATGTGCCCTTTTTCCTTGGCGGTTCTGCTGCTGTTGTAAGCGGTCGGGGTGAGCATGTACGTTCGTTTTCAGGTCGTTCTGATCTGTACGGAGTATTGATCTGGCCGGAGGTTCGCAGTTCTACTGTAGAAGCATTCAGGCTGCTGGATCAGTCAGGGTCTGATAGAGTACAGCGTGAAGGCCGTTTTTGGCCTGCTCTGGACGATTTGCAGGGTTGTTATTCAGGCCCCGTAGAAAACTGGGCCTTCGGGAACAGTTTTACCGATCCTGTTATTGCAGGCTTTCCGGTAATTGGTGATGTGTTGGAAGATATCCGGCGGAGCGGGGCGGTATACGCCCAGATGAGCGGCTCCGGATCGGCTGTATATGGGCTTTATAAGGGGGAAACAGAAGCCGGACAGGCTTACAGCCGATTGGCTGAACGCTGGCCGGTGTGTCATAAATTTCTTTTGCTTGCGTCCTGACCAATGCAGTAGTACAATACCAGCGGGTATTCTGTGCCTGTGTTTCTACTGCAAAGGAGTAAAAGTATGGAGATTACTGATATCCGTATCAGAAAAGTCACAACTGAGGGCAAGCTCAAGGCATACGTGACGGTAACCTTTGACGACTGCTTCGTGATCCACAACGTCAAGATCATCGAAGGCAAGACAGGAATGTTTATTGCGATGCCCAGCCGCAAGATACGGACTGGGGAATACAAGGATGTTGCGCATCCTATCTGTCCGGATTTCCGGACCCAGCTGCAGGACCGGGTGCTCGCCGAGTTTGAGGCTGGAAACATAGAAGAAACTGTGGCTGCTGACCCGGCGGATCTGTAGGTTTTTGCCGACTGATCCCTGACTGCGGCCTGCAGGATATATTTTGGGACGTCGGCAAGTGGTAAGCCAACGGTTTTTGGTACCGTCATCCGTAGGTTCGAATCCTACCGTCCCAATAACGAGACCGCGCCTTGGTGCGGCTGTAGCCCGCACTATGCGGGAAGAAGTTGAAAGGAGTTCCCTATGGACCAGAAGGTAATGAACGCCCGCAGCAGGACTGAATCCGGCAAAACGAACAGCAAGCGGCTGCGTGCTGAAGGCCGTATCCCCGCTATCGTATATGATAACAAGGGCAAGGCCGTGATGATCGATATTGATGAGAAAGATTTTAACAAACTTCATCACCTTATCACTGAAAGTACTCTTGTTAATCTGAAGATTGACGGAAAGACAGATCATGAGGTTTTTGTGAAGGATGTTCAGCACAATATCATCACAGATACGTTTGCTCATGTTGATTTTTACGAAGTAGATCCTGCAAAACATCTGCGCACCAAGGTCGAGATCAGGCTTACCGGTTCACCGACTGGTGTACGTATGGGTGGAGTTCTTGAGACCGGAATCACCGAGATTGAGGTTGAATGCTTTCCCCGTGACCTTCCTCCCCGCATTGTAGTAGATGTTACGGATCTCGAAGTGAACCATTCTATCCATGTCAAGGATCTGAAGATCTCTGACAAGGTAAAGGTTTTGACCGAGGGTGGACAGACTGTTGCTGCAATCCACTTTGCGAAGGGTTGATGCATAGAAGATTCAGCTGGTTGCTGACTGGAAAAAATGAGGCCTTCGGGCCTCTTTTTTTTTCTGATGCCAATACATTCTAGCCGGATAGGGGATCAGGATGAGTAATCTCGAACAGAGTTTTAAACGGAATCTTTTACGTATTCAGGGACTAACCGGATCCAGAGTGCTCCTGGCTGTTTCCGGTGGTGCGGATTCGGTAGCAATGCTTTTCCTGATCGAGAAATTTCGCAAACGTTTTAATATATATATCGAGGCTCTTACTGTTAATCACTCCATCAGAGATCCTTTTGTCAGTGCTGGTGATGCTTCCTTTGTTCAGAATATCTGTGCATCTTTCAAAGATCCGGTTCCCTGCATCCGTATAGACCTTCCTCCGGGGGCTGTATATAACGTCAGCGAGAAGCGCGGTCGCGGCATTGAAGATGCAGCACGGCATGTACGACACAGGGCATTGCGTCGATATGCCAAAGAAGGAAACTTTGATTATATCGCCCTTGGTCATAACAGGGATGATTGCTGTGAAACAGTACTTATGAAGCTGTTACAGGGTTCAGGTACACCATCCGGACCACAACTTGTTAATGGACATATCATTCGCCCCTTGATTACTGCTTCCAGACAGGATATCAGGTTCTGGTTAAAGGAGCAAAATCTTCACTGGTGCGAGGATGAAAGCAATAGCGATCTGCGGTTTCTGAGAAACCGCATCAGGACGAAACTCTTGCCTGTTTTCGAGTCATATTTTCCCGGATGGAGCAGAGGTTTGGTAACTGCAGCCCGCAGGGCATCTGTTGATGATGAGTGCCTTCATGACAGTATTAAACTTGAGTGGTCTGGCTGTTCGCTGCTGTATCCCCGGGTTACCGGCTGTATCTGTTGTTCCGTGGAGTCCTATCGTATGATGCATCCCGCGTTACGCGCCCGGTTTCTTAAAAAGGGTTTGTTGGATATGCAACTGTCAGAACGTATCTCGCAACGCTTTTTGGAAGTTATTGACAGTGCTGTAATGTCCGGAAAAAAAGCTGCTCACAAAACAGGCGCATTGGTATGCCGTATCACCGCCGATATGCTTTTTTTTCAGCCTTATATTGTAAAGAATGATAAAAGCGGGTATCTTGTATATGCATCGTCTCCCGGGACCTATCAAACTCCTGCGGGCTCTGTTACACTGATATCCAGGGACGGCGGAGTATCCATTTCCGGGGAATGCGGAACAATTCCGCTGCCGGTTGTTATACGCTCGCGGCAATCAGGTGATAAGCTTGCTGTGCCTGACGTTCAACCAGGATCGTTGAAACGCCTTCTTGGCAAGTGGAATGTACCTGCAGAACTGCGGGATTTGATACCGGTGATTGAACACAACGGCCGGATTATGGCGGTATACGGCAAACTTGCCGGCTTCCCGGTCTGGCAGTCACCTGTAGTGCAGTCCCCGTTTGCTTCGGCGGACGAACAATAAGATTTATATCGGGGTTTACAACACATGGCATCTAACAATGATCAAAAACCCGGAATACCGGGAAACGCCAAATCTGGCGGGAAACTCGGACTGGTTTTTTTTCTGCTGATTATTGTGCTGCTTTTGATCTTTATGATCAGTGGTACATCCGGCAAGCATGGAAACGAAATATCCTACAGTGAATTCCTGGCCCGCGTTTCCCAGAACCAGATAGAATCAATACGGATACTGGATCAAAAGGAAGTACGCGGTGTACTTCGTAATGTGCGAAGCAGTGAGGGGCTTTTTCATACGTATATCCCTTATTCCGATGATACATTGATGGATTTGCTTAAAGCCCATTCGGTACGGGTTACCGGCGGGACGACAGGAGTTTCTGTCTGGTTTTATATTTTGCAGTTTGCACCGACTGTACTGATTATCGTTTTTATAATTTTGATGATGCGTCAGTCTCAGGGACAGGGGAATCGGGCCTTCCAGTTTGGTAAAAGCCAGGCCCATCGCTATGAAGGCAATAAAAAAATGACCTTTGCCGATGTGGCGGGACAGGAAGAGGCCAAGCATGAGCTGCAGGAAGTTGTCGAGTTTCTGAAGAATCCCCAAAAATTTGTAAAGATGGGCGCACGTATTCCCAAAGGTGTTCTCCTTGTAGGCATGCCGGGAACCGGTAAAACACTGCTTGCCAGGGCTGTTGCCGGAGAAGCGGGCGTTGCATATTTTAGTATATCCGGCAGTGATTTTGTTGAAATGTTTGTAGGCGTTGGTGCCAGCCGTGTCAGGGATCTGTTCGACCAGGGACGGAAAAACGCTCCCTGTATAATTTTTATTGATGAACTTGATGCTGTTGGGCGAACACGCGGGGCCGGTTATGGTGGCGGCCATGATGAGCGGGAACAGACTCTTAACCAGATGCTTGTAGAGATGGATGGTTTTGAAACCAAGGATGGAGTTATCATTCTTGCTGCAACCAACAGACCGGATGTACTGGATCCCGCCTTGCTTAGACCCGGCCGTTTTGATCGACAGGTTGTTGTTGCTATGCCCGATATCAGGGAACGGGAAGCTATCCTGAAAATTCATGCAGCGAAGATTCCGATGTCGCCGCAGGTTGATTTACAGCGCTTTGCCCGTGCAACACCCGGGATGAGCGGTGCGGATCTTGCAAATCTTGTAAACGAGGCAGCCTTGTTTGCAGCCCGTAAGGATCGTGCTACTGTTGATCCTGATGATTTTGAGGAAGCCCGGGACAAACTGTTGATGGGTATTGCACGGCGATCTATGGTGATGCCGTTAAAAGATCGACGGATGACTGCAGTTCATGAATCCGGTCACGCCCTGTTGCATTATTATCTTAAAAATGCGGATCCGCTGCACAAGGTGACGATTATTCCCCGCGGACAGGCACTCGGTCTTGCCGTGTCATTGCCCGAGGCCGATGCATATTCGCGTAATCAGGGCTGGCTTGAAGACAGGATTTGCATCTGTTACGGCGGGTATGTAGCAGAGAAATTGATATACGGCGAGACAAGTACCGGAACCAAGGCTGATTTACAACAGGCAACCGAAATCGCACGCCGTATGGTCTGCGAATATGGAATGACCGAAGATATTGGTCCGGTGACCTATGGCCAGGAAGATGAACCGATTTTTCTTGGAAAGGAAATTGCCCGCCATAAAGATTATTCCGAGCAGACAGCCAAGATGATTGATCAGGCAATTCGCCATGTGTTGGATGATGCGCGCATTAAGGCCCAGTCCCTGATTACAGAACATCGCCGGGAACTTGATCTGCTTACAGAGGGATTGCTTCAGTCAGAAACCCTTGATGACAGCGAGATCCGGGTTCTTCTTGGTATGCCTGCTCTTGTACAGACCGGACATAAAACTGTTGACAGTGAATTGGCCGAAGCGGAAAAAACACGGGAGACCTGATTATGAAAAACCGCGGAACAGCTGTACGGACATCCTTTTTTCTGGTGTGTTTTTTTGTTGTATCCGCTCTTTCGTTATCCGGACAATCTTCAGCAGGAACTGTCAATTCAGCTGCCGCCCTGCGGGTTCTTGAACGTTCTTCCGTTCTTCTTGGCAATGGCGAATGGGCTCAGGCTGGCCTTGAGGCAGCTGTTGGGGCCGGATTTGCTCCCGAGCTGGCGGACTTCCCGTATATTCGTGCTGTTGCATCTCTTGCATCGGGAGAGGCCAGACACACATCAATCGAGTATTTATATGATGCCCTTTCTGCCGGCCGTTTTTGGCGGATGTATAACTCCGCAGATGCCCGGGTTCTTCTTGCCCGCCTGCTGGCAGAAACCGGTCGTCCGGCTGCTGCACTTGAACAGCTGGATAATCCGGATGTCAGGGTAAGTGCCGATGCTGACTATGCCCGTCTTCTGGCTCTGTATGCTGCAGATAAACAATCAGAACGTGAAAGACTTTTTCTTCAGGCATTGGACCGCTGGTCTTTTGACAGCCGCTTCCCGAGGTTATTTTTCAGCCGGGAGTATTTAAATCATCCAAATCCTCAAACCGTACGGATTGCAGAAATTCTTTTACGTCGTCTGTATATGTGGGAAAACGAAGACAGGGAGCTGCTCCTGCTTGCTGTACCTTTTGAACCGGATCCTCAGCTGAGAATACGAAACATCAGAATTTTCAGAGGAATGGGTGGAGCTGATGAAAGATATCCGGGAGCCGGTGAACCTCATGCCCTTTCTGCCCTGCTTGCTCTTGAATATGGTCTCCTTGATGAACGTGAGGCCGTAAGGGAATTTTTTTCTGTTACAGATGAAAACGGAAGTGTCATCGAGCGTTCGTACCTTGAACGGCTTGCCGGCCTGCTGGGTGCCAGTGAGAGCCGCCTTTTATTGGCTACGCTGTTGTCAGGTTTTGACGGTAGTGTTTATGAAGACAGGGATAAAAATTCCGTCCCCGAGGTTATTGTACGATACAACGATGGACGGCCTGTGTATGCTGTATTCGATCCGGATCAGGATGGATTACCGGAGCTGGAAGTATTCTCGGAACTTGGTTCACCGGTACGGATTCGATCCGGAGGCATCGGACCGGCCGAGATCAGGTATACGGCTTATCCCGTTGTTTCTGTTGTTACCCGGGGAGATCGTGAATATGCCATTAAACCTGGCCATCTTCGCTGGGAACCTTTACGGTGGTCCAATCTTCCAATGACAGTTCAGGGAACAAGACCGTTTGTCTTGTATGATTTTCGCACCGGTTTAAATACTCTTTCTGACACAATGCTGCTCGATCATTCCGCCTGGTATCGCATGCAGGATTCTGATCGTGTTGGCGGTGAAGTTCGTGTGAATCTTGAACAGGGTAAACCCCTGGCAGCTGAATACCGGCTTGATGGCCGTGTCTATGCCTGGAGCAGTTATACAAATGGAAGAATAACCATGCGGATGATTGACCATGACGGCGATGGACGTCTGGAAACAACAGAATTATACGATCGTAACGGCTCATTGGTTTCAGTACAGATGGATACTTCCGGAAACCGGAGCTCTGATTATACAGAGGAGTATAAACCCGACGGAACCGCTGTGTTTCAATGGGATACAACAGGTGACGGGATTTTTGATATAGTTTACAGCCGGTTTCCATCAGGAAGGCAGGAGACCCGATGGCTTCACCCGGATAGCGGATTGCCGGTAACGGTAATATCAGAGAATAATTATCCCCGTTCTGTTGCCTATGGTTCTGTGTACCGGCCTGTCACTGTTGATCCTGATTCGGGCGGACTGGTATGGTGGATCGGCAGACGACCTGCCGATGCATCCCGAATGACAGAAATACTGTTACAAAATTTTAACCCGCAGACATCCAGAAGTGTTGTATTTACAACCGGAGTCAATGGACGTAGATTGTATGCCGTTCAGACCGGTGGATTGGTATATGCGGAGTTATTGGATGAATAAATGTCTTGTTGTAATCATTGCTGCTGCCGCCTTGTTCGTTATTTCCTGTTCGACAGTCCCGCCGGTTGATGACAGTGTCGATTATACAGATGATAGAAGCATCCAGCAGGAAGTAATCAGGACCAGATTGCTGGTCGCGACTGAACCGCTGAATGCCCTCTATCGATCCCTGCTGTTGGTTCAGCGCACAGCAGGTGTGGAACAAGTGCAAGAACTCTTTACCTATACTGTTAAACACAACCAGCAGGCATTCCGGGACGCTGTACAGGAAGGCCGGTGGTCAGAAGCACTTGTCCTTTTTCGTTCTTTGCAGGTTCTGAATCAAAGTCCGGAAGACTGGAGTGAGGACAAGTTGAGGGCAGCCCGTGTGAATGCCTGGAAACTACAGGGAAACCTGACTCTCGCAACTCTTGATTCAATATTGCCATCAACGCCTGATGATGAAGCTCCCAGTCCTCAAACAGTTGCACGCATGATTCAGGGAACGGTTACTGTGTGGGTGGACCGCGGGATCCGCTTCGAAGGCGGGGTTGGTTTTGCAGACCGTGTAATCGGTTCAGCATTTTTTATCGATGATCGTGGTTATTTGATTACAAATTATCATGTAATTGCCAGTGAGGTTGATACAACGTACAACCGTTTTTCCCGTTTGTACTTGCGTCTCCCTAATGATCCTGGTGGCAGGGTTCCGGCTCGGGTAGTCGGGTGGGATCCTGTGCTCGATCTTGCCTTGCTGAAAACAGAATTAAAACCACAGGTTGTTTTTCCGTTGGGTTCTTCCAGAGAACTCGCTGTAGGAAGCCGCATATATGCAATCGGTTCTCCGGCCGGGCTTGATCAAACATTGACCAGCGGTATTGTGTCGGCAAAAAATCGCCGTCTGTTATCGCTTGGTGATGTTATGCAGATAGATGCTCCCATCAATCACGGAAGTTCCGGTGGTCCGATCGTTGATGAGGCGGGCAGGGTACAGGCAGTTGTGTTTGCAGGGATAGAAGCTTATGAAGGCTTAAACTTTGCCATACCCGTTGAATTATTGCGTGTAATTCTTCCGGCATTGTATGACGGAGGCATGGTTTCTCATCCATGGTTAGCTTCATTAGGTCAGAACGTGCCCGGGGATGGAGCAGGAATGCCTTCAGGTGTTCGGGTGGTATATTCTATACCGGGTACACCTATGGCTTTAGCCGGAATACCCCAGGATGCTGTAATTACTGCTATAAACGAACGTACTATAACAACGTTGGAAGAACTGCAGCATCAGCTTATGAGGGAACTACCGGGAACCCTTATACGTCTTGAAGGTGTATGGCGGCCGGATCCTTCATCTTCACCCGTTCGCGATTCATGGATTGTACAGCTGAACAAGCGTCCCCGTTCCCCGGCACTGGCGATTCTTGAACGGGATACAGAACATCGGGCACTGCTGCCTCTGTTCGGTCTTGAGCTTGAAGCAATAGGCAGAAAACGCTATTCGGTCAAGTCGGTTGTCAGAGGAAGTGTAGCCGATAATACAGGATTTTCCGAACAGGATTATATTGAACTGAGACAGTTTACTGTTGATGAAAAAGAAATGGGAGCGGTTTTTGTTCAGCTCTTTACAAAGCGCCGCCGCAGTGGTTATCTCGAAGCGTTTATAGCAATGGGCGCTGCTCTGGACAGTCCCTCTTTTTTCTAATATAGTGCCGGATATGATTGATCCTTCTCTAATTCGTAACTTCTGTATAATCGCACATATTGATCATGGTAAGTCTACTCTTGCTGACCGCTTGATTGAAAAAGCAAAGGTTATAGATTCCCGTCTGTATCATAATCAGATGACAGACAATATGGATATTGAACGTGAACGTGGAATTACCATTAAGAGTCAGGCTGTAACCATTCCGTATTCGGCCCGGGATGGCAAGATATATAATCTTAATTTTGTTGATACTCCGGGTCATGTCGATTTCTCGTATGAGGTCTCACGGGCGATCGCATCTTGTGAAGGGGCCCTGTTGCTCGTGGATGCTGCACAGGGAGTTGAGTCTCAAACACTTTCGAATATGTACCTGGCTCTGGAGCATGATCTTGAGATTGTACCAGTTATCAACAAGATTGATCTTCCTGCTGCAGATATTCCGGGAACACTGCAGCAAATAGAACATGATCTCGGGCTCGATCCTGATCATGCTGTACAGATTTCTGCCAAACAATCGACAGGAATCGATGAACTGTTTGAAGCGATAGTAACAAGGTTCCCTCCACCTGCAGGCTCCAGCGACGCCCCGCTTCAGGCTCTGATATTTGATTGCCATTATGATGCCTATCGCGGTGTTATTATCCATATACGTGTAGTAAATGGTACAATTAAACCCGGACAAACAATCCGTTTTATGCACAGCGATTCTGATTACAAAGTTGAGGAAACCGGTATTTTTGTCCTGAAGCTGGTTCCACAGTCTGAGTTACAGGCGGGTGCAGTTGGATATATTATTGCCGGTATAAAAACCGTTTCTGATGTTAATGTCGGCGACACCATTACGCTTGCTGATAAACCTGCTCCGAAACCTCTGTCCGGATTCCGCGAAGTCAAACCTGTTGTTTTTTCTTCGATTTATCCAATGGATTCCAATGAGTATGAAGAACTTCGTGATTCGCTTGAAAAACTGAAACTGAATGATGCCAGCCTCACCTGGGAAAAAGATTCTTCTATCGCTCTTGGACACGGATTCAGATGCGGTTTTCTCGGGCTCTTGCATCTTGAGATCGTCCAGGAACGTCTTGAAAGGGAATTTGATCAATCTGTTATTTTTACTGCACCGTCTGTTCAGTATAAACTTTATATGAAAGACGGAACTGACCGTTTGTGTGATAATCCGGCTGATTATCCCGATCAGGGAAAAATTGAAAGTGCAGAAGAACCATATATCAAGGCAAGTATTATTACACCCTCAACCTATCTGGGCAACATTATGAGTTTATGTATAGAAAAACGCGGAGTCCAGACCAGCATGAACTATCTTGATGAAAAGCGTGTAGAGATTGTGTATGAGATGCCTCTTGCCGAGGTTCTGTTCGAATTCTATGACCGTTTAAAGAGCGTCAGTAAAGGGTATGCTTCCTTTGATTATGATCTTATCGGGTTTCGTACGACCGATCTGGTCAAGATAGATATCCTGATTAACGGTAAACCGGTAGATGCTCTTTCCCAGCTTTCATATAAGGGTAATGCCTATGACAAGGCGCGAAACGTCTGTGAACAGCTTCGTGAAGAAATAACACGTCAGCAATTCAAGATTGCCATCCAGGGTGCTATCGGCAGCCAGGTTATTGCCCGGGAAACAGTCAATGCATTGCGTAAGGATGTTCTTGCAAAGTGTTATGGCGGTGACATAACCCGCAAGCGTAAATTGCTGGAAAAACAGAAGGAAGGCAAAAAACGCATGAAAATGGTTGGTGATGTCGAGTTACCCCAGTCTGCCTTTCTCGCTGTGCTTAAAACCAAGGATAGCTGACAAATTAATCGTCTTCAGAAAGAACGCCGCGCTGGCCCTGATGCGGTTAAGAAAATCCTGATCCGCACGCGGGCCCAGGTGTCCGTCAGGAAAACTTGCGTACAGGTAATCCGCTTTTTCAATGAGTTCAAGAAGTTCTTCGGTTGAACCTGCTGTACCCGTACAACCCGAGCAAATTTCCAAAATACGTTCAAGATTTTCTTTCTCCTTTTCAAGAAAATGCTCCCGTGAATTGTGGTTGCTTGTTTCTGTCTGTATGGTGGCGAAACCGTTTGGTGTAAATGTAGAAACAATTTTGCTCCAGTGCTCATCAGATATTCGCGGAGCTCCAAGGTCAAGGGGCGTATGTGCATGTATATACAAATCTTTTGCTTCACTGATAAATGCTTTAAATAACTGCATGTAGGAATAAAGTGCAGGGTTCGTATGCATAGAGCCGTTGATCGTTTCAACTCCTGCAAGTATTGAAGGGGGTGGACAGTTTACAGGTGTGAATCTGTCTGTTGGCAAGATCCATGTTGCCATTGCACCGGTCGCATGGGTAAATCCCTGACTGAAGGAAAAATCAAGGCCGCAGCATAAAACCGGTACTCCCTGTTTCCGTTTTTCCAGAGCCAGATATGCCGCTGCGACTCCGACAGAGCCTAACGGTGGTATCGGCATCGGTAATAGTCTCTGTTGATCCAGACGGTTAACAAGATTGCCGCGTTCAAAAAGCGAGCTGAAATAATACACATGACCACCGGTTCGTTCTGCTGCAGCACCTCGTGCACTGATATCGGCCCATACAGGAATACCGGTGTTTACTGTGTGTATGAAAGCATATTCGATCCAGAATTGGGACTCCATAATGACAACTGCATCAGGTGTGATTTTGTTCTCAAGGAGAATATACAAGGCGGTATCTACAACAATCAGAGTAATGTCGGCTCGTTGTTTTTTGATCATCGGTATAGCTGAGGTAAGAGATGGGCCGGAACCTGCAATTACAACAGGTTTGGTTATGCAAGGCCACGATGCAAGTGTTCGGAGTTCTTGTTTTCCGAGGTTCACAAACAAATTTTTGTAGTAATTCCGTCCAAGTCGAATCATTGTGAGCCGGTTTTTCCACCAGGAAGAAATAAGGTCGTCAATATAGAAAACCAGCGAGTTGTACACATCCTGATGAAAAATAGCGCCGGCTGAAAAATCTATCTTGATGCATCGTCTGAACGGCCATAAGGGATGGGCAAGGAGCAGTTCCATAGCTTTTTTTATGCCTGAATACCGGAAGAAAAGAAACCGTGGATCATTGAGTGCTGCAGGGGAAAGGTGTTGTTCGGTAATATCCGCAAGTGACTGTTCGGCCTCTACTGCAAGAACTAACGTGCCGTAAGGAAGTTTATCCAGAAGGGTTTGTACACCGTATCCCAGTGCGGGAGAGATTGCGACAACTATGGTTTGCGGGAGAATCTCCAAAGCAGTAACAAGTTGTTCAATATTTTTTTTGGGATTGCGGCGGGAGTACAGAAAACGCTCATGAAAACACAGGGAGAGTCCCTGCCCGGTTTCTATCAGGCAGGGACTTTCATTATCAGTCATGTTCAGTTGTTGAAGAAGTGTGTCAGGTATATGCTGAGGAAGTTATCTTCCAGTTTCGGACTTTTCAGGAAGTAATCGGTAAGGTCATTACTGAACCACTGGGTTGTGTAATTGTCATAGAGCATCGCAAGAAGGTCTCGTTCCTGGGAGTCAGCCGATCTCTCTTCATTAAGCGCCAGTACCAGTACATAGGAATCAAGAAGAACAGGAGCGGATACTTGCTGAGGCTGCAAAGAAAATGCTGTACGGAAGAAGCTGTCACTGTTTACCGCTTCCGAGAGTTCCGGATGTGAAGAAACAGGAACCTGATTGAGAACAGGGCTGTTGCCAAGATTAAGAGGGAAAGGAGTTGTTGTTTTGGTAGTCAACCCCGCCTGTCTTGCTGCGGCAGAGAATCCGGCTTCCCGGGCGCTTTCTGCAAAGCTGGCGGCCCTTGACAGTGCATAATCTTCGATGCGGCCTTTCATGTTTTTTGTCATCCACTCCCGCGCTGCAGTTTTAAGTTCCTGAGATGAAGGATCTGCGGGGGTAATGGGGCCATTTGCACGGACAATAGCCGAAACACCATTAAAGGTAACAGTGTTGGAAACAGTATCAGGTGCCAACGACAGAATCGCGTCAAGATCTTTTGCATCGGCGAAGGCTGCATTAAGATCACTGCGTAAAGACTTGAGAATCAAGCCGTCAGCATCGGTACCGACCCGGGTTGACCAAGCCGCAAGGGCGTCGTCAAACGTCAGTTCGCCTTTTTTGATAGATGATGCCGTTCTTTTTGCTGTATCTTCAGAATCAAACGTTATCATCGACAAGTTATGACGTGCAAACAGATCTGCATTTTCACGTACATACTTTTCAACCTCGGAGTCAGGATATTCCGCAACAGGCAAGGCTACATAGGTAAAACTGCGTTCGGCGCCCGCCATTCCCTTGATAAACTCAACTTCCTTTGATGAGTTCTTGAATCCATATACACCGGTTGGTGTTCCACGGATATCATCAAGATAACGCATATAGGTTAAATCGTCCGACATCAAGCGACGGTTGCTGGCCCGGACCATTTCAGAGGTTTCGTTATAAACCTTGCTTGAATATTTGCCGGTGGCATCGGTATACAGATTGATAAGAGCAGCATTAAGAGTGGCCGGGGGCAGGATATATCCGCTTCGCTGCAATTCATCCTGAACTGCCAGACGGATTACAGCAATCTGGAAGGCATTTTGCATGGCCTGATAGTATGTAAAATCAGTTATTTCGCGGTTTTGCTGTTTTTCCCGTTCCAGGTTAGCGCTGAATTGCCGGGTAAAAAAAGAATCCTGGCTGTATTCAACCGGTTTTCCGTTCCACTTGCCAAAAACGAGAGGTTTGCCGGCGGATTGTCCCATAGCCGGAATAAAAACAAAACTGATCACAGCGAGAGCCAGAATGATAACAGCCCCGATAGACAGAAAAATGTTGCGCTTGAGAGCTACCATGATACAAATCCTTCTTGCGTAATAAAGTAGAAAGCATAATACCACGGCAGTAAGCCTCTGTCAACGAAACGAAGGGATGGTAAAAAAATCAGAAATACCCGTCTTGACATTTTTTTCAAGGTGCTATATCTTATCCTCCATCACGGGGGCGTAGCGAAGCTGGTTATCGCGCCGGCCTGTCAAGCCGGAGATCGCGGGTTCAATCCCCGTCGCTCCCGCTAAAGCCCGTCCGAAAGGACGGGCTTTTTGTTTGATACCGAACAAGTTCTTCCGGACAGACTGAAGGAGACCTCTAAAAAAACTTCAGCTTCTTGGAGGTCAACAAATAAAAAATGCAAATCAGGTAAGGATTTGCGGGGACTCCTCGAAAAAACAATATGGTTTTTCGGGCTGACCTGAATTGATACATCTGTTCCGGGATGTTTACGAGGCCGCAGCAGGACCGTCATAGCGGCATTAATACCGGGTCCTGTTAACATATATGGCCTTCCTTACAGAAGGCCGATTACGGGTAGTAGCGCAGGGGTAGCGCGCTTGGTTCGGGACCAAGAGGTCGGGGGTTCAATTCCCCCCTGCCCGATGAAGTTGTAAAAAAAACCGGCGAAAGCCGGTTTTTTGTATGCCCCATCAACCTGTTTCCTGTTACAATCATCTTCTATGGACTTTCCTGAAAAACACGATACCGTTCTTGTCCGCAAGGCATCGGGAGAACAAGAAGCATTCGATCCGAAGAAGCTGGAGCGTTCCCTTCGTAATGCAGGCGCTGATGAAGCAGCGGCAGCCGAGATCCTTGTTAATATCGAAGGATGGTTGTATGAGGATGTTCCGACACGAAAGATATACTCCAGAGCCTTCACCCTTCTTGCAAAGCACAAAAAGGAAGCCTCTCTTCGGTATCGAATTAAACAGGCCATGATGGAATTTGGGCCGTCAGGCTACCCCTTTGAACGGTTTATAAGCTGTCTTTTTGAATCGTGGGGATACTCTGTTGAAACAGGACAGACAGTACAGGGTTGCAGTGTAAACCATGAAATGGACGTTATAGCAACATCGGGTCACCAACAACATCTGGTAGAGTGTAAATACAGCCAGATTCAGGGAAAACATGTAAGCATACAGGTTCCCCTGTATGTTCATTCCCGGGTCAATGATATTATTTCGAAACGAAAGCAGGATGAATCGTTCTCGGGCTTTGAATTTTCGGGCTGGGTTGTGACAAATACCCGTTTTTCTTCCGATTCAATTGATTATGCAAGGTATTACGGCTTGCAGCTGCTTTCCTGGGACTACCCGGAGAATAATTCACTGAAAGATTTAATAGTTTTACATCGTTTATACCCAATAACTGTTCTTTCCCGGTTAACCCTCCGTGAAAAACAGTATTTTATAGATAAGGGTATTGTTGTATGTTCACAGCTTTCAAGACATCTTCATGAGCTGGATGCACTGGATTTTACCCCTGCAAAAAGAGCAGCGGTCATCAGGGAGCTTGAGTTCCTGTAAGCGAAGACATACAACAGTGAATGTAGTACCGTCGCTCGGGAGGTTTTTATGAATCATGGTATACGGTTTTCCGTCATAGTTGGTTTTATTATTTCAGTCTTTCTAAGTTCCTGCCTGACCGTACAGTCCGACACGGCAAAAACTGCAGGAATCCTTGATGCCTCGTCAAATAACCCTGCAACGGGTATACGTGTTTCGGATACCAGGCAAGACTTGCGGGTAATTGCTCCTGATAAAGGACTTTTAGCCGACGGTACCTGGAATATTCCTGTTCTGGATACTGCGCGCAACCTTGAATACTTAACTGACATAGAAAAAGATGTGATTCTGGAGATGAATAAGGTCAGATCAAATCCTGCTTTGTATGCAAAAATGTACATAGAAACCATGTATTCCCGATACCGGGGAATGCGATTTGTACAGGATGGTAATGTAGTTATTCAGACTCATGAAGGGATTTCAGCTGCACGTGAAGCTGTGGATGTTCTTAAGCGGGCGCCTGCAGTACCGTTATTGTATGCTGACCATGGTCTGTACCTCGCAGCACGGGATCATCTGCGTGATCAGTCCTTAAACGGCAGAACGGGTCACCAGGGATCCGACGGCAGCACTCATCTTGTCCGGGTTCAGCGCTATGGATCGGTTGGACAGACAGGAGAAAATATCACCTATGGCCTTGAAAACGGAAGAGAGATTGTAACCTGGCTTTTAATTGACGATGGCGTTCCCGGTCGGGGGCATCGTATTAATCTTCTGGATTCTGATTATGTGTTAACCGGCGCGTCTTTCGGACAGCATCCTGTATATCTGGTTATGTGTGTGATAGTGTATGCAGATCGTTTTACCGCCCGTCAGTAACCCTTATTAAGGGTTACTGATAAACGCTTTTATGCAGTGCCGGATAGTGGTCAGTCTACCAAAATGTTAATCTTG
>CAZXJV010000053.1:0-885 GCA_964641135.1 uncultured Treponema sp.
TAAAAAGCCTTTGATGATGATGGGTACCCACCAGGATATTACCGCCCGTAAACGGATTGAAGAACTGGTAACGTCCTATTCCGACATGCAGGATATTTTGATACGCATGTCCAGTCAGTTCATAAATATTCCGGTAGACACAATGAACGAGGCTATCCAGTCTGCCCTTCAGTCCATGGGCGAGTTTGTAGGTGCCGACAGGGCCTATGTGTTTGAATATGATTGGTCCCGGGATGAAAGCAGCAACACCTTTGAATGGTGCCGAGCCGGTATAGAGACGCAGATTGGCAACTTGCAGCATCTTCCGAACAGTTTTGCTCCTGATTGGGCTGCGGCTCACAGGAAAGGTGAAACAATCTTTGTTCCGGATGTACATCTTCTTTCTCAAGATAATCCCTTGCGACCATTTTTGGAAAAACAGGAAATAACCAGCCTTATTGCCATTCCCATGATTGACGGCCGTGAGTGTGTCGGTTTTATCGGGTTTGACTCAGTAAGCGGCAAGCATACCTATACCGGGAAAGAGCGCCTCCTTCTTACGATGTTTGCCGATATGCTGATCAACGTACTGAACCGTGCCAAGCTGGAAGCCTCCTTGCGTGAATCGATGCGTGCGGCCGATGAGGCAAGCCGGGCAAAGTCTGAGTTTCTTGCAAATATGAGCCATGAAATCAGGACGCCCATGAATGCTGTGATCGGGTTGAGCAATATTTTAATGGAAACCGCAGTAACTCCCGAGCAAACAGACCTGTTGCACAAGATACAGAATGCATCGCGAATCCTTTTGGGTATAATAAATGACATACTGGATTTTTCACGGATAGAAGCAGGAAAACTGGTTGTTGAAGAAGCAGGGTTTAATCTGGCCGCTATTATGGATCAGCT
>CAZXJV010000053.1:895-20390 GCA_964641135.1 uncultured Treponema sp.
CTGTTTTCTACCACAGCTGCAGAAAAAGGTATCTCGCTTAATCTTCGTATGGCAGAACACACCCCCCTTCTTTTAAAGGGCGACCCGCTGCGGATTTCGCAGGTATTGATCAACCTGTTGGGTAATGCGCTTAAATTTACCGAACACGGTTCGGTGGACCTGGCCGTATCGGTTCTTCCGGATGCAGAAGGCGAAGGCATGGTACGGATTCGCTTCGAGGTCTCTGATACCGGAATAGGGATCCCGGAAGATAAACTGGGCATGCTGTTCCTGGCCTTTTCCCAGGGCGATGCCTCAACTACCCGAAAGTACGGTGGAACGGGCCTTGGCCTGGTTATCAGCAGCCGCCTGGTTTCTGCCATGGGAGGAGCCCTGCAGGTTGAGTCCTGGATTGGTAAGGGGAGCCGTTTTTGGTTTGAGCTTTCGCTTCCGGTCTGTACGGGTGAAGACAGTGTAGACGTTGATTATTCCATGAGATCTTTGCAGGAAACTGGATCCCTGGTTCCCCTGTTGTCCGGGTTTTCTCTTTTGCTTGTGGAGGACAACCTGCTTAATCAGGAGGTTGCTTTGCGCTTGCTGACTAAAACAGGCGCACATATCACAATAGCCAATAACGGCAGCGAGGCGGTGGAATACGCCCTGGCTTCACGGTTTGATCTTGTTTTGATGGATATCCAGATGCCGGTTATGGATGGCTATGAGGCAGCTGTGCGTATTCATCAGACCCGCCCTGAATTACCGGTAGTGGCTTTGTCTGCGGCAGTAATGGAAGAAGACCGTAAAAGGGCCTTTGCTTCCGGAATGGTTTCGCATCTGGCGAAGCCGCTGGATAGCGGCGCCCTGTACCGTGAGCTTGCCCGCCTTTTAATTCCGGGCCCGGAGCGGGTGGCTCCGGTACCGGGATCTGCTTTGCCGGCGGCAGAACTTTCGGCCATTCCTGCTTCTATTCCCGGCTTTGATATTCAGGGTGCGCTTAAGGCCAGTGATAATGACGCTGATTTTTTAATGCGTTTGCTCAAAATTTTTTATGAACAATTTGACACCACCTGGAACCGGCTGCCGTATGCGATAAAAAGCGGGGACGGTAAAAGCGGGAAAGCCCTGGCACATTCCCTTAAAGGGGTTGCAGGGACCCTGCATGCGGAAGATCTTGCACGGCTGGCTGTTCAGATTGATACTGCATATAACGAAAACACTGTAATTTCCGGACAAACAATACAGGAGCTGGAAGATGCACTGGCCACTGTTCGGGCTTCGCTTGAGGCTGTTCTTGCCTCCGAGACTCTTCCCGGTCTGCGTCAGCCGGCAGGGCATCCTGTTGCACCCGCGAAGGTACTGGAAGGACTTCAGTACCTTATGCGTATGTTGCGCGAGAATCGTCTGGTGGATGCATCTGTATATATCCCCATTCTGGATACTCTATCAGGCTACGTAGAGGTATCGTTTATAGCCGGATTGACAGGTCAGCTTGAACGGTTTGAGTATGAGTCTGCATTGGAAGCACTGGCTTTTGCCGAAGAACAGATACAAAAGGAGATGTGATGATGGAATCTGCACGGCAACCCAGAATTTTGCTGGTAGATGATCAGCCGGTGAATATCCAGAGCATTTCACGGGTCCTTGCCGACCAGTATGAGCTTCTTGTCGCAACAACAGGACAGAAGGCTTTGGAGATAGCAAAGAGTGCCGAACTGCTGGACCTGATTATTCTTGATATAAACATGCCGGAAATGGACGGTTATGAGGTGTGCCGTCTTTTAAAGGAAGATGAGCGCACCCGATCCGTACCGGTTATTTTTGTTACCGGGCTTTCCGATGCCATTGACGAGGCCAGGGGTTTTTCTCTTGGCGCATCCGATTATATAACCAAACCGTTTCATTCATTGGTAGTGCGGGCGAGGGTACGTAATCAGATAAACCTCAAGCTGCGTACTGATCTTCTGGAAGCCATTGCGCATACCGATGCCCTGACGGGGGTCTATAACCGCCGTACCCATGATGAAAACTATATCAAACTGTGGAGGAACTGTGTGCGGAATAAACAGTCAATCAGTGTGTTGATGATAGATATTGATTATTTCAAGGTATATAATGACACCTACGGCCATGGAGCGGGCGATGAGTGTCTGCGCCGTGTAGCGCAGGCCCTGGCCCGTGCGCTTAACCGGCCGCTTGAGTATCTTGCCCGCTACGGCGGTGAAGAGTTTGTGGCTGTTTTACCGGAAACCGACAAAAACGGGGCCTTTCATGTGGCAGCCCGCTTTCTTGAAGCTGTGCGCGGTTTGGGCATGGAGCACTCCGGCTCGTCTGTGGCGCCGTATGTAACGGTTTCTGTAGGCGGAGCGGCAGTTGCGGATGCGTCTGCAGGTGATGCTGCGGCTCTGGCTGCGGCTGCCGACGCGGCGTTGTATAGGGCAAAGCAGGGCGGACGGAATCAGGTAGTGTTATAGCAGGGGATGAAGAAAATATGAATTTACAAAGAACTAAATTGGTTTTTGCAGTTCTGGTCAGTGCGGTTGTTTTTGCCGGTTGCGCCGATTTTTTTTCGCCGGTACGGGATTACCTGAAGGAATATACGGAAAACGCGGCTATTGAATCGATGGATATTAACTCCACTGTTCTGGTAGACAAGGACGGCTATCCTTCTGTGCGTTCCGGTGATCATGTTGCTTTACAGTTCCGTTTGCGCAACCCTCGCAGATACAATCTGCAGGCGACTGTACATTTTGCAGATCCTGAAATTGATGCGATTGCCGGTCCGGATTATTTCTTTGTGCTTTCGGCAGATCGTCAGACCATGGAGCTGGTTCTTTTGAAGTCTTTTTTGCGGGACTATGACGGCAGCGAGAATGCTCTTTCCGGAACGGTTGTTCTTTCAGATCCGGGAAGCGGGCGCAGTTTTACACCCTTCAGTTTTCGCTTGCGTTCAAATACGCCTCCTCCCCGTCCGTCCGGCTTACGCATCATGCAGGCTTCAGATAACTATGTAGTGTGCTTCAATCTGGATTTGTCGGACGAAATTCATACGGATGATATTACTCATGTCTTTATCAATAACACTGCATATCCTGTTGATACTGTAGTTGCCGGGCTTCCAGCTCGGGATATCGTTTTTTCCGATTCTGCTGCGGCAAATTCTATAGCACCTGATGGTCTTGCTGCTTTGTCCGGTGTTGATGCTGTATTTACCGCCGATCCCGGCCAGGTAGCTGTGTATATTCGTACAAATGTGCCAGTAAGTGCGGATAACCAGGAGTTTGCTGTGCGCCTGGTTGACCGCAAGGGGCTTTCTTCTTCGGCGGTTACCACCAGCCGGGGGACCCGTTTGGGACCGGTCCGCTTGCTTGATGTGCGGGGTGTGCTTTTATCGGGATCTGTAACACTGACTACAGAGGCTGACATCGGGGCAGCACAGGTAGATATGCGGGCTCCGGTGCTTGATGTGAACGGAGACCCTGTTACGGGTGCCCGGGTGCATTATGAGTATGTAAAAGCTTCTGTGTTTCAGGGCAGCGGCTCAGAGGTTAACGGTACCTCTTTGTGGCTTGGGCGGGGTGAGTATGTCCTTCGTCTGTGGGCTTCGCGCACAAATTACCTTGATTCGGACGTTGTTTCCATTCCTGTTTCCGTCAAGGGGACACACCTGTTTGTTCATCCGGCAAATGGAGTCAATTCAACAGCCGACGGCTCCCGCGCCAAACCCTATAAAACAATAACCCACGCCTTTTCTACAATCCTCCCCGGCACCGGGGATACATATATAATAAATCTGCTGGGCAATATAACCCAATCCGAAGAAGGGGCCGGGGATCAAAATATGGTTAGTCTAGCAGGAGCGGGTGGCTCCCGTACCGTCATCATAGACGGCCGGGGCTTTGCTATAACCGGTACTGAAAGCCGCCGCGGGATGAGCATTACCTCTTCTGGCCTTGATTTAACAATGCGCAATCTGACCATAACAAATGGAGTGATGAATTCTCCAAATGATGGCGGTGGCATCTATGCTAATGAAAGTAGCATGCGTTTGGTGCTTGAGAATTGCGTAGTAAGCAACTGCAGCATAAGTAACGGCACCCGCAATGGTGGCGGAATTTATTTTAACGGAACGGAATTGATCTTAAGAAACAGTATTATAAGAGATAATGCAATTACACCGACAGGTGAGGCCCGGGGTGGTGGTGTGTTTTTTTCGGGTGCCACTCTTGAGGTAGTTAATACGGTTATTCAAAACAACAGAATAACCGCTAATTCAACCGCCTCAGGCGGTGGTATACATGTAGCAGCAAATACGAGTACAAGCGTCATGATCCGGAATTCAAGATTTGAAGATAACCATATTGAAGGCGGCACTGCAGCCTCTGGTGGTGGTCTTAACATATTACGCAGCGCAACAGGAACAGAAAAACCAGTAATCATTACAGATACTCAAATCAACAATAATTATCTTTTTAATTCAACAACATCTGCCAATGGCGGCGGCTTTTGTATTCAGGGTCAGTTTGAGACTTCTTTGACCAGAGTTACTGTAAATAATAATCAAATTATAACCGCTGGTCCCGGTACTGGCGGCGGGGGATATATCCATGATGGAACTGGAACCATTTTAGCCTCTCTTTATGCCACTGAATCTTTTTTTTCTAGCAATACGGTCATAGCTTCAGGGAATGCGTATGGGGGTGGGCTGTATCTGGATTATTATGCGAACGCAGGTCTGAACGGTGTTGAAATAAATGGTAATACAGTAACAAAAATAACAGAAAGCGGTAGTGCCGGCGGTGGAGGTGTGTATGTTTCCTATAATGGAGGATCAACACTTTTTACTGCAACAGGGGGCTCCATAAGCAGCAACAGAGTTGCCATCCGTGATTCTGTCGGTTCCTTACTGAACGGGTCTGTGGATGGCGGCGGATTAACATGCCGTGCCCAGACTATAACGCTCACAGGGACAAGGATTGCAGATAATGATTTGCAAACAGCGGGTACAGCGCACGGTGGTGGGGTGAATTTGCCGGTATTGAATGAAGCAACGTTTACAGAAGTCGACATCACTAATAACACTGTTGCAGCTGCTACAGGCAGCGGTGGCGGTTTGTCTGTTAATAATACGGCTGCGATACAAAAAACTCTCAGCCTGATCAGGTGTGACATCGCAGCTAACAGTATTAACGCTACCTCTGAGGCCCGGGGTGGGGGTATCGCAATTGACGGTCGGTCAACTGTTGAGGTTAATCCGGAAAATAGTATTCGTAATAACAGCGCTGGTTCTGACCCAGCAGCACGCGGCAGCGGGGTACATCTTAACGCAGACAATTCCGTTCTCCGCCTGTTAGCCTCCGCCCGAATTGATCCATCAAATACTGTATACCGGGCAGCTGGGACAATAGATACTCCCGACTTTCTTACCGGTGAATTGCCGATAGCAACAATCATCACCGCCCCGCCTTCAGATCCTAATTTTCCCATTTTGACCGCAAACTCTGCAGCCAATTATTACAAGTTTAACGTTGTTAACGCTTCTGAGGTTAATAAACTCTGCCTTGACGCCATCGGGCGAGTGAATAGTTATGCAGCGTTTGACGCTGCTGATTTTGTGGATATTCTAACCTACATGAGTTATCCTATTGAGTGGGATAAAGTAACCCTTGCCATCAACCTGACCGCTACCACTTATACTTTTACAGACTCCCTTGTAATCCCTCAAGACGCCAATATCCGGCTGGTGCCGCAGAACGATGTGACAATTAATCTGAGCCATGGAGGAGCATTCTATAATGCGTTTACTCCGGGTTTTGCACCTGCGCATGTGCTCATTGGTTCTCCGTTGAAACGCATAACTATAAACTGCCTTGATGCATTACGAACTACACATCTTTTTCCTTTACTAAATTCAACCTTGATTGTACGGAACACCATGGTTCAGAACAGCTACTGGGCTGAAACTAGTACGGCATCTCTTGTTTTTGGATCCGGTGATGCCGGTTCCATTATTGTGCTTGATGATTTTCATTACCGGAACACCTCGACAACTCCGCCTGTGAACAATGAACATTCTGCGTTGCTTGTTGATGCATTCACAAACCTTCATTTTGTTTCCGGTTCCATTCGCGGTTTCACGACGTCTACAGCAACACCTGGTGTTGCTTCAGTTGAGGTGGATGGTGCATTGTATGTATATGCCGGTGATTTTAATGATAACACGCTTGTTGACGGAAACAGTGTTTTTGCTGCTCCCGGCACACTGATTAACCCCAACGGAGTTGTTTTCCGGTAACCTCTGCCGGGGATGGCGGGGTGGGGGTGGCTGTGGTATTGTGTGGGAATGGAACAGCTTGACGGATTGTTTACACGCGAGACATTGCTAGAGCGGGGACGGCGGTTGGCCGGGGCGCTTGGGGTGAGGCATGGCGGCTTTGATACTGCCCTTATTGCCGGACGCATTACCCAGTACTGGCTGACCGGCACCATGCAGGATGCCCTTGCCGTCCTTTTGCCGGACGGCTGTGTGCATCTGTTTGTGCGAAAAAGCTACGACCGGGCGAGACTTGAATCACCCCTGGACACCGTACACCCCATAACCGGCTACCGCGACCTTGCAGGCCTTGTACCTGCCAGCCTGGGCAGAACCTGCATTGAAACCGAAATAATGCCCCTTGCCATGCTTGAACGCATCAAAAAATACCATACCATTACAGAAATACTGCCCATGGACCGCGACATAGCCGCCGTGCGCGCCGTAAAAGAACCGGGCGAACTCGCCCTCATACGCGAATCCGCCCGCCGACACAACACACTCCTTACCGACATAGTCCCCGGACTCATGCACGAAGGAATCAGCGAAGCCGACCTTGCTGCCGAAACCTACGCAGCCATGGTTAAACTTGGACACCAGGGCGTATCCCGCTTTTCCATGTTCCAGCTGGAACTCGTTGCAGGACAGATCGGCTTTGGCGAAAACTCCCTGTACCCCACCAACTTTGACGGCCCCGGCGGCATGCGCGGAATACACCCCGGCGCCCCCGTACTCGGCAGCCGCGAACGAACCCTTGCAAAAGGCGACCTGGTCTTTGTAGATGTCGGCTTTGGATACAACGGATACCACAGCGACAAAACACAGGTCTATTCCTTTGGTTCCCCCTGCGACAGCCTCGCTGCACAGACACACCGGGCCTGCCGCGAAGTGATGAAAAAAGCGTCCGGACTACTTGCCCCCGGAGTGAGCGCCGCCAGCGTGTACAACGAGGCCCTCGCCGGATTGTCCCCCCTTCTTTCAAAACACTTTATGGGCTACGGAACCGGTGCCGTCAAATTCCTGGGACACGGCCTGGGCCTGCAGATAGACGAACAGCCCGTCATAACGGCCGCCAATGAGACCGTCCTTGCACCCGGCATGGTTATTGCCCTTGAACCAAAGTGCGGAATTGAGGGCATGGGCATGGTAGGCGTGGAAGAAACCTGGGAAATAACCGCCGACGGCGCGGTTTGCCTGACCGGCGGAGATACCGACATACTGACAGTTTGACAGGGCGGCCTTCCGCAATTTACTATTGGATGATGAAAGCAAGATTGCGAAGCGCCGCGGGATTTGCCGTTCTGGTGCTTACCGGAACCCTGGTGTATCTCTTGTGGAATGAATCCTGGGTCTGGTACCGCTGGCTGCAGGGCCTGGTTATCTCTACCCTGGCCTTTGGCCTGACCAACAGGTTTTTGCTCAAACACCCCTACCAGCAGCTGTTTGCGATAAGCCCGTTTAGCCTTGCCCGCTATTTGGCGGTTTTATTGATTGCCATATTCCGCTCCGGCTTTCACGCCATCTGGATTACCCTGCGCGGAAGGATTGATGTGGGTGTTGTTGACCTGCCTACCGCTGTGGAAAATCCCTTTCACGCGGCCCTTGTGGCCTCGGCCATAACCCTGACTCCGGGAACGGTCACGGTTGATTACCGGCCGGGTTCCTTCAAGGTTATCTGGATTGAAAAAACAGCTGCCGACCCGGTTCAGGCCGGCCGCCAGATCAAGGATGAGTTTGAAGCGATTTTTATAAAGCCCGAGGAGCTGGAGGAGTTATGAGCCCGTACATGATAGCCCTGGGCATTCTGGGGGTGGGAATTTTCGGCAGCCTGATACGGGTTGTAACCGGCCCGAGTATCTGGGACCGCATCCTTGCACTGAGCCTTGGGGCGAGCAAGATAAGCATGACTATAATCATTGTGGCCCTGCGCGTCAAAGAAAGCTATATTCTGGACCTTGCGATGCTGTTTTCCATCCTGGGCTTCCTGGTCGTTTTGCTGCTGTCGCGGTATGTGGAAAACCGCGGCGTGGTATAGGCGGACAGTATGGGTATTGGCGAACTGGTTGGACTGATAATCATTTTCGCAGGACTGCTTTTGATTTGCTTCGGGGTCTATGCGGTGCTGAGGCTGGACAGTTTTTATGCGCGGATGGTCATTACCTCCAAGATTGAGGTAATGGGTTTTGCTGTTGTGGTGCTGGGAGCGGTTGTTGTGACCGGTTTTTCGCCTGCCTCGCTCAAGCTGCTGGTTATACTGTTTTTTGAGCTTTTAACTGCCTCTATCGGCGCGCATTCCATTGCCCGCTCGGCCTGGAAGAGCGGCTATCATGTAAAGAACCACTTCCCTCGGGGGGAGGATGCATGACCGAGCTTATTGTAATGGGAACAATGCTGGTCCTTGCCGTTCTGGCAATACACGCCTCGCAGCTGCGGGTGGCTATTATTTATCTGTCGGTTTTTTCGCTTTTGACGGCGCTGTTGTATCTGCTGCTGGCTGCCCCCGAGCTTGCGCTTGCCGAGGGCGCAATCGGCAGCGGGCTGGTAACTCTTTTGTATCTGGCCTGCCTGAAGAAAAACCGTGTGTATACGATCGGTGTGGTCAGCGAACCCGCGGTTGCGGTATTGAGCGATGAGGAACACCGGTCGGTGGAGTCGAGCGAGATCACCCGGCAGATCCGCGATTTTTTGACCCGGCGCGAACTGGATGTGCAGCTTGTTTTTATTGACCGCAGCTTTGACCAGGCCATGGCCGAGGGAAAATTTGATCTTTTATTGATTGACGGAGCGAACGGCATTACGGCGCACAGTACCGAGGAGGATTACGTGACAATCGAGCTTGAGGTTATGTTCCAGATGCACGGCATTCCCCTGACCATACACTATGTGGCTGCGGAAACGGAGGTGCCCCGATGAGATTCTTTTTTTCCGGGCTGTTGTGCCTTGCTGCCCTGGGCGCGGTGCTTTATCTTTCCGGGCGGTATCCCCTGCAGCTTGATCCTTCCATTTATGCCTATGTGATCCGGAACTATTTTGAGGATACCGGATCGCGCAACGCGGTATCGGCGATTTTGTTGAACTACCGGATGTACGATACAGTTTTTGAAGCACTGATTCTGTTTTCGGCCATTGTAGGCATGCATCAGTTTTTGCCCCACCGTACGGAGGACAGCGATGACAAGGGTGCCTGACGACAGTGTGAGCGAAAGTTCGGTAATCATTCAGGCCATGACAGCCCTTTTGTATCCCTTTATGGTGCTGTACGGCTTTTATATCATTATTAACGGCCGCTATACCCCGGGGGGCGGCTTTCAGGGCGGCAGTATACTGGCCTGCCTGTTTATTGCCCGGTATGTGGTGTATCCGGTTAATGATCTTTCAGGTGCGTATCTGCGCCATATCCAGCGTATCTTTTTGTCGCTTATCCTGATAACCCCGCTCTTGTTGCTGTTCAGCGGTTTTATCAATCAGTATCCGATGTGGAGGCCGCATTACCTGACCCTGATGGACTGTCTGATAGGTATTCAGGTCGGGTTTGAGCTCGGTGTGGTTGTGCTGCAGTTCGCGTTTTTTAAGGGGGTTGGTAAAACATGGATCTGATAGGAATCACCGGCCTGGGCTGGCTTGCCCTTGCCCTGTTTTTTATAGGCCTGTATGGGGCGATGACCCAGCGCAATATCGTTAAAACCATCATGTCGGTGGGCATTATGGATACCGGCGCCATTGTATTTATCGCGATGGCCAACAAACCTCTTGGCGCCATGCCGCCGATTTCGCCCGCCGAGGCTTCGCGGATGAGCGACCCTGTTCCCCAGGCGCTGATGATTACCGCTATTGTTATCGGGGTATCTGTTGTTGCCATGTGCCTTGCAATGTACATGCGAATTTCCTACCGCTATGGAACTGCGGACTGGAACATTCTTATCCGCAGGCTGGATGACTGATGCCGCCTTTTACACTGCCCTTACACATTCTGGTTTTTACCCCGCTTCTTGCCGCTACAGTCGGCATCCTGTTTCCGCTGCCCTGGTTCAAGCGCTGGCTTTTTCTGGGTCATGCCCTGACCATAGCCCTTACCCTGCAGCTCTTTGTGCATGTGCGCTCGCTTGGCCCCTTCATGCAGCTGGTTGCCGGCTGGCCGGAGGGCATTGCCATCAAGCTGTGCGCGAACAGCCTTTCGATGCCGATGGTGCTGCTGTCGGTGCTGTTCTGTGCCGGGGTTTACGCCTTCAGCGCCCGGGCCGAGTACACCGATAAAACTTTTTTGTTTTTGACCATGCTCCTTGAAACCTCCATGATCGCGATTTTTTTGACAGGTGACCTTTTTAACGTGTATGTACTGATCGAGCTCGGCATGCTTATTATCGCTGTGTTGATCATGTACAAGAGGGACAAGCAGTCGGTTTATGACGCGATGCTGTACCTGATGATCAACTTTATCGCTATGGCCTTTATGCTGCTTGGCCTGGGCTTTATCTACCGCATGACGGGCACCCTTGATATGGATATCATGAAGGAGCGTCTGTCTGCAGTCGAGGAGCCGCGCACCCTGATTCTTCCCTATGCCCTGATTACTACGGCCATTGCAACGAAGTCGGCTTTGTTTCCGCTTTTCAGCTGGCTGCCGCGGGCTCACGGGGCGCCGAGCGCTCCCGGTATTGTATCGGCCATTCTTTCCGGTGTGCAGGTCAAGATTGGTGTGTATCTGCTGGTGCGGACCACCCAGATATTTGCTCCTCCCCTTGAGGTAGCGCCGTTTTTGATGGCTGTAGGCTTTGTCACCGCTGTAGCCGGGTTCCTTCTTGCGATAACACAGAAGGATATAAAGCTGATTCTGGCCTATCATACTGTCAGCCAGGTAGGCCTTATTGTGTTCGGCTTGAATCTGGGCCACGAGCAGGCCTGGTGGGGCGGAATGCTGCATGTTATCAACCATGCGCTGTTCAAGGGTCTGTTGTTCCTGACTGCCGGTGTCATTATTGACCATTACGGCACCCGTTCCTACGACAAGATTCGCGGGGTGTTTTATACGATGCCGGCTATTGCTGTCGGCACCCTTGCCGGTATTCTGGGCATAACGGGAGCGCCGCTGTTTAACGGCAGCATCAGCAAGTATTTTATCCAGCAGGGCTTGCAGGGGTCTTATGGTGAATTGGCCCTGTTTGTAATCAATCTGGGTACAACCTTAAGCTTCGTTAAATATGCGACGATTTTGTTCGGCAAGCCCACTGCAGCAGTGCCGAAGAGCCGTGACCCCTGGGTAGCCGGGGTTTCCTTGCTGTTCGGGGCGGCCTGTCTTGCCGGCGGGTTGTTTGGCTCGCAGGCAGTATTTTTGTTGTTCGGACCGGTGTATTCCACCGCAAAGGTTTTGTATCCGGCAAAGCTCCTTGCTTTTGCGGTGACCCTTGCCCTTGCGATCGGCCTGTATGTTTTTGTAGTGCGCCGTTCGGGCGCCCTGTTGTCGAGTGTGCGCGGATACAAGTTCAGCTTTAACAAGATTACGGTGATGCTCACTGTCTTTTTTATGGTCATTGTTGGATATCTGTATTATGTAACGCCTTGACACCATTGCCCCTGCGCCATAGCATGTAAGGATGCTTAGAGAGGTATTAACTACCGGGGCCGTTTGTGTGGACCTGAAAGGTAAAAACAAGACAGAAATTATTCGCGCACTGATTGATGTGATGGCCCAAACCGGCAAGCTTTCCGATCCTGTACTGGCTCTGCATGATGTGCTTGAGCATGAACACGGTATGTCTACCGGTATGGAGAACGGCATAGCTATTCCTCATGCCAAGACCGCGGCTGTTTCGGAGCTGGTTGCAGTAGTGGGAATAAGCAAAAAAAAGATAGATTTTGAGTGCCTTGACCGCAAGCCGGCCCGCATTTTTATACTGACCTTATCGCCTCCGGATGATTCCGGTAATCACCTGAAATTCCTTTCCGAGATCGGCGCCTTGCTGCGAAAGCCCTCTGTCCGCACCGGCCTTCTCAAGGCCCGCACCTGCGAAGATGTCTTTTCGATACTGATTTCGGGTTAAATACGAACAAAGTCTAAGCAGGGTGCTGACAAACTCGATGCTTGCCATCAGCCTGTTTGTGCTCGCGCCCGTTATTTTATTGACAGATTTCCTCCAACACATTACGTTTTTTTTATGAAACAGATTATTCGCTTTGCTTTTATGTTTTGTGTCTTGGTGTCCTTTCAGCTTCAGTCTGCCAGTGCCTGTTCAACCTTTGTGTTTAAAGGTCCTCGCGGTGAGCTTCTGTTCGGACGCAATCTGGACTTTCCCAGCCAGCATGGACACATTGAGGTAAACCTGCGCGGAGTGCAAAAACGCGCCTTTACAATGCCGGGAACTCCGGGCTTTGCCTGGGTGTCGCGTTACGGCAGCATCAGCCTGAATCAGAACGGCCGTGACTTTCCGTACGGCGGCATGAACGAGGCCGGGCTGGTAATCGAGCAGATGTGGCTCCGTGAAACAGTTTATCCCGACGCTGATGGACGCGGCGAGCTGATGGAACTGCAGTGGATTCAATATCAGCTGGACACGGCCGCAACTGTGGAGGATGTTATAGCCTCCGATGCGGTGGTGAGGATTTCCCGCGATTCGTTTACACCCCTGCATTTTCTGGTTGCCGATGCAAAGGGTTCAGTTGCTGCAATTGAATTTTTGGACGGGGTAATGGTTGCGCACCGCGGGGCAGACCTGCCTCATGCAGTGCTTACAAACTGCCGGTATGCCGATTCGCTGCGCTACCTTGAAGCCAAAACCGCCAATGCAACTACCTATTTTAACGACTGGACGCGTAATTCTTCCGGCCGTTTTATGACTGCTGTCGGCGCGATGGAGGATTTTCCTGCACGGCGCAACCGTCAGGTTCCCCATGCCTTCGAGATTCTTCGCCTGGTATCACAGGGCTCCGGAACAAAGTGGTCAGTGGTTTATGATATTCGGCAAAAAGAGATTCATATTATGACCCTGGGAAACCGGACCGTACGCAAGCTGCGGATGAATGAATTCCGGTTTGATCCTGCGCAAACACCCTTGTATCAGGACATACAGGCATCTTCTCTGCGCCGGAGGGACTTTAAACCCTGGAATGCCGCTGCGAATATGGCCCTTATTGAGGCGGCCAGCCGTGAAATACCGTTTTTGCGCGATCTGCCCAGGGAGTATCTTGAGTTCTTTGGAGGCTACAGCTCCACTGCCGAATGAGGTACCAAGGCTCCCTTAGCAGGCTGATGACAAAGGCTCGATTGCCTTTGTCATCAGCCTGTTAGCTTACCAGCCAGTCCGGCGGAAAAGGCGCTTCTATACAGAGTGTATGCCCGTCGGCAGGATGGGGGATGGTAAGACTGCGGGCATGGAGCATGACTCGTGGTACCGGTTTTCCGTCATGTTCGGCTGCGCCGCCGTACAGGGGGTCTCCCAGCAGGGGCAGGCCCCTTCCTGCAAGATGGACCCGTATCTGATGTGTGCGCCCGGTCAGCGGGCGGGCCTGAATGACCAGCATGCCCTTTTTTTGTTCAAGCACTTCAAAATCGGTTCTGGCAGGCTGCCCGCCTGTTTCTACCGCTCCCCAGCGGGCTGCCTGACTTTTTGGCGATATCCTCCCGAGCGAGTTTTCCACCGTGAACCGGCTGCCCGGTTTTAACTGCCCTGCATCCGCCTTTGGCCTCGGCGTGCGGATAAAGGCCGCAGCCGCGCCGGGGGCTGTACCGCCGTGCGCGAGTTGTACCCCTGCGCCGGGGGCTGTACCGTCGTGCGCGACCTGTACCCCCGCGCCGGGGGCTGTACCGCCGTGTGCGACCTGTACCCCCGCGCCGGGAGCTGTACCGTCGTGCGCGACCTGTACCCCCGCGCCGCCGGATATACAGAGTGCAATGTATTCTTTTTGAGCCAGGTGTTCCTCAAAGACGCGGTGTACAGCAGCATTGGCCTCTTTGCGTTTGGTAAAAAGGATTACACCCGAGGTGTCGCGGTCCAGACGGTGATGAAGGCCAAGATAGGGCTCTGACGCTGTGCGTGTGAGCAGGTACCGTTTGACGGCAGCTGCCAGATTGTCGCGGCCTTCCACTATGGTGGCTTCTGTTGGCAGGCGGGCCGGTTTGTTAACAGCAATAAGATCCTCATCCTCGTAAAGGATATCCTGCGGTCTCAGCTCAAAGAGTATGTCATCCGGCTGTTTTTCTCTGAAAAAGAGATCGGGGTCGAGGGTTACCTCTATGCGGTCGCCGCGGTTCAGCGCTGCAGACGGTATACGCAGCCTGCGGCCATTTACAAAAACTGATCCGGAAATAATCAGGCGGCGCAATTTGCTCATGGGGCATTCTTCCGGCAGACCGAGGGCACGGCACTGTGCAGGAAGAAAATGAGCAAGAAAGCGGTTCAGGGTTTCCGGTTCGCCGGGACGTACTGTTGAGTGTAAACGGTGTACAGGCATGACTGCAGTGTACCAGCTCCAATGCCCGGCTGTGAAGGCACTGCCTGCTGCAAGCTCTTGCCCCGGCGGGCAGAAACCGGCACAATAAAGGCATGCAAGAACAAACCTTTGAACGTAACCTGCAATATTACAAATTCTGTGCCTACGGCTTTTTAAAAGACCTGCGGTTTTATGAACCCTTTCTGATGCTTTTTTTTCTGGAAAAAGGACTAACCTTTTTTCAGATTGGCGGTCTGTATGCAGCACGCGAGGTGTTTATCAATCTACTTGAAATTCCATCGGGATTGCTCGCTGATGTCATGGGCCGTAAACGCACCATGATAGCCTCTTTTCTGGCATATATTGTTTCGTTTCTGGTTTTCTATTTTGCGGCAGGGTACTGGGTTCTGTTTGCTGCAATGGCCTTTTATGCCTTTGGGGATGCCTTCCGCACCGGAACACACAAGGCGATGATCTTTGACTATCTGAAAGCACGGGGCTGGTCTCACCTGAAAACACATTATTACGGCAATACCCGGGCCTGGTCCCAGCGCGGGGCTGCGGTTTCTGCCCTGATTGCCGCAGGTCTTGTATTCTGGCAGGGCTCTTATGCCCCGGTGTTTTTGTTCACAATCATTCCCTATGTTCTTGATCTTTTTTTGATTGCAAGCTATCCGAAGGCCCTTGATGGAGCGCGCCACAGCTCGCTGAGTCTTGCCGGGCTCAGGCACGAATTCGCCGCAGTGTTGCGCTCTTTGGCAGACAGTTTCAAAAAACCGGAAGCCCTGCGCTCTGTTGCCAATCAGGCCTTATACAGCGGTTTTTACAAGGCCTGCAAGGATTATCTGCAGCCGCTTTTAAAAACGCTCGCGCTGGCCCTGCCGTTTTTGCTGTTTCTGGCAGATCAGGAACGTACCGCTGTGCTGACTGGCGCCGTCTATTCTGTTCTGTACGTCCTGACTTCTTTTGCGTCCAGTCAATCCGGTCCTTTTTCGGCGCGGTTTAAAAATCTGGCCCGTCCCCTGAATATCACAATGATTGCTGGTATCAGTTTGGGCCTGCTTAGCGGGGGCGCGCACCACCTGGGTCTCACCGCAGTCGCTGTGGTTCTCTATCTGGGCATTTATATCACCGAGAATCTGCGCAAGCCCATGGGTATCGCCTATGTGAGCGAACGGATGAATCAGGATTCACTTGCTTCCGCCCTGTCTGTAGAGTCCCAGGCTGAAACCCTCTTTGCCGCCCTGATTGCCCTGGGCCTTGGTTTTTTCAGTTCGCTGTGGGGCCCGGGCTTGGGTCTTGCTGTGATTGCCGCTTGCTGTCTTGTCCTGGCTTTCGTTCTTCGCCTGCCCGAAAAAAAATGAATTCTGCTATCAGGTGTGCTAAAATTTCCTCTGCAGAGTGTTAAATACATGCAGGGCATCCTGAAAAACCTGTGTTGGTTTTTCAGGATGCCCTGCACAAAAAACTCGCCAGCGTCAAACGCTGTGAGATGTGAAATACGGAGGTTTTCATGAAAACGATAAAACACGCATATCTGCTAACCGCAATGCTTGTTCTGGCTATTGTCTCTTTGATGCTTTTATCTTCATGCGAGATGGTGTTCGCGGATTATCAGCTTCAATTCGAAATTGTTGATGTCTCAGAAAGCGTCGGAGATACCGTGGTAGCCTGCCGCCTGTATAACATCGGCAGGCAGGACCTTAAAAATGCACAGATACAGGTTTTGGATCAGGTTTTAATTCTTAAAAAATGGTCCCCCCCGGTCAATATCGCAAAGGGGGCCTATACCACTGTATATTTACGTTTTTATGGTGTGACAGGACGCACTGCGGATGATTATCGTATTATCGCAACTGCCTGGGATGCCAACGATTAGCCCTATGCCTGCTGCTGGCCTGCCCTGATTTCAGGGCGGCTTAAAAGCTCTCGGTACTCTTCAAGCCGCACCGGCTTGGCATAGAGCCAGCCCTGTCCATAGGTACAGTTGCGTTCCCGCAGGTACTGCTCCTGAAATTCTGTTTCAACACCTTCAGCAGTAATATCCATCTTCAACGACAGTGCCATCGAAATGATCGCATCAACCACCGGAGAAACCGGGTTGGACTCGTTCAGCTGAATGATAAAACTGCGGTCGATCTTCAGGTTGTTTGCACGCAGGCGGTGCAGATAGCTGAGGCTTGAATATCCGGTGCCGAAATCGTCGATGGCAAGGCGGCACCCGGTCTGCCTGATAACATCAAGTGTATGCTGGATCGCCGGATTTTCATTCATCATCGTCCCCTCGGTAATCTCAAACTCTATCAAGCCCGGCCGCACAGAATCCGACTTGAGAATATCAAGCAAGAATTTCCGGAATCCTGAATCTGCAAGATCCTTCGGGGAAAGGTTTATGGCGTGAGTCAACGGACGGTTCCCGAAATCAAGGCTTTCCAGCTCGCTTAACGCAGTGCGAACGACCCATCGGCTGATCATCTGGATCAGTCCGGCTTCTTCTGCCAGCGGTATAAAGATGTATGGCGGTACATCTCCAAAGCGGCTGCTTTTCCATCGAAGCAAAACTTCCGCTCCGTTGCAGGACTGGTCTTTCATGCAGATTTTAGGATGGTATACAAGGTGCAGCTCGTTCATTGCCATCGCCTGGCGTAATTCCTCTACCATTTCGTAACGCTCTGTTTCTGCCTTGTGAAGGGACTCATCAAAAAAACTGACAGTACCTACACGGTTTTTCATGCGTGAAAAACTGGTCACAAGATTGGAAAAAAGTTGTTCCTGATCAGGTCCGTCCTGGGGAAAGCGTGTAATGCTTACAATCGCCTGAAGTGAAATTGTTCTGCCGTCTATGGTGATTGGATGCTGAGCGGCGCTTAAAAGCTCGTTGCCCAGCTGGTCCAGTTCGATAAAATCGGTATTATCAATAACCAGAACAAAGATTGTTCCGGTATAACGGCCGCTTGATGCATTCGGAGCTGCTTTCTTGAGCCTGCTGGAAACAGCCGTTATAAGTTGATTTGCGAGACGATTGCCGTGTATGGAATTGACCTGCGAAAAATTAAGAATTTTTATTCCTAGCAGACTGAATTCTGCAGAAGCGTTTTCTCCGCCTATTTTTTCAATCAAATGCTGTTCAAGCCCATAGCGATTCAATAATCCGGTTGTTTCATCGAAGCGGGCGGCCCGGTGCAGAGATTTAAGTACAGAATCCTGATATAAAACAGAAAAAACGCCAAGTATGGTGGCTACGCCGGCAATCGGTAAAAAGGTAAAAAGAAGATCCTTGTCATTATACAGTGAAAGGGGGCCGACGGGAGCAGTAAGCAGCCGTATGCTCAGTGTAGAAAAAAGCAAAACTGGAAATATGACGCCGCCTTTTACTCCCAGGATGTGATACAGGATAGGGTAGCCTGCCAGGAAATAAAAGAAACCTATACCCCGGGTTCCTCCTCCCGATGCAACCAGCCCTGCTGCAAGCAGACCCAGCGCAATTGCATAGGACCCGTGTACATAGACAAGAGACTTTTTAGCCCACATGAAAACAAGACCGGCGATAATAAAGAACAGGTAGAGGATTTCCGCAAATGCTACGATCAGGTTTCCTGCGGAAATATCCTTAAAAAAATGAAACGGGATGACCAGTACGCTGACGGCGGCGATCAGCAGGAACGCTATTTTATGAATTTTCCGCTGTGCCATAGGTATTCCGTTATCCATATATGTAAGTATAAGAGAGCCTGACGACTTGTCAATCTTTGTCTGTCATTCAGAATTATCGTTAGCTGGAAACTCAACAATTGCTTGTGTGCCTCCCTGCGACTTGATGCAGAAGGTTCCCTTGAGTTGCTGAACCAGCATCTGTACCAGGGTCAGGCCAAAACTGCCTGTAGCAGCCTGGTCAAAGCTGTCAGGAAGTCCGCAGCCGTCATCTGTAATCTGTAGACGTACAGTACCGTCGTTTTGACTGGTGGTAATATACAGCTTCCCGGACAAACGTCCTTCAAAGGCATACTTAAAGGCGTTCGTCATCAATTCATTCAGTATAATTCCCAGGGGAAAGATCTGACGGGAGGACAGGATAATGCTTTGAAGATCAGTGTGCAGGGTGATATGAGTCATGGAAGCAAACAGCTCTGCCACATTCTGTGCCAGGTCCTGAAGAAACGGGGCGGAATCGATCTTTCGGTATTCTCCGCTGACAAGCATCTTTTCATAGAGTTTTTGCATGCTGTAAACACGGGATACCGCTTCCTGAAGGATATGTTTTGCTTCTGTGCTTTCAGTACCGGCCGCCTGGATGGTTAAAAGGCCGGCGATAGAAGCAATGTTGTTTTTTATTCGGTGGTGTGTTTCGCGCAGTAGAACTTCTTTTTCGTGCAACTCTGTTTTAAGGGCATCTTCGGCTTTTTTAACAGCAGTGATATCTTCAATTGTTACAATTGCCTGGACAAGCTGATTATCCACCGGATTGAAGCGGGGATGGGCATTGATCCTGATCCAGTTGTATTGATCGATTTGCGGATTAAACACTCCCATAACAGCGTTTCTTACTACCTTGCCGGTGCGCAAGGTTATCATCGCCGGATGTGTTTCTCCCGGGTAGTCGCAGCCATCTTCATGTATTGCTTTCCACCGGGGGTCAAGGGCTGTTAATCCATAGAGCTGATCAAGAGACAGCCCCAGAATCCTGCACGCGGAGTCATTTGCATAAATAACCTCGCCACTTGCATTATGGGCACCTCTAAAAACCATTGTTTTTAAGTTCATCTGATCTTTTGATCAGCTGTT
>CAZXJV010000054.1:0-18991 GCA_964641135.1 uncultured Treponema sp.
CTTTTTCGCCGAAGAGCGGAAGGGCAAGGGCGGTTGCAAGACTGGATGCCCAGATATTTACAATGTTGTTGCCTATCAGGATGGCGGTTACAAGACGGCTGCGGTTTTGCAGCAGCCGGACTACGCGTCGTGCGGTTTTGGATCGTTCCCGTTTAAGCAGCCGGGTTGGTGTCATCCCGATAGAGGTGAAGGCTGTTTCCGATGCTGAAAAAAAAGCAGAAAAACCGAGAAGGGCTGTTAAAAGTATAATGACGGCGAGGATGGACACTGTCATGAACGTTCCTCCTCGCACAGGATGATGCTGTCTATGCGCTGTCCCTGCATTGAAGCAACCGTCAAACGAATGCCGTCAACAAGAACCGAGCTGCCGGGTGCCGGAATGTCTCCGTGAAGTTCCATGACAAGACCTGCAACGGTTTCATGATAATCCGACGAAAGGGACAGATTGAACTGGTCGTTTATTTCATCAATCCGTGTGCTGCCGGCAAGGACAATACCTCCCTGACGGTCCGAGGCCTCAGGACCAGTTTTCTCTTCTTCCGGAATACTGCGAATATCATGTTCATCATGGATATTTCCGAACAGCTCTTCAATCAGATCCTCGGTGGTTACTATACCGGCTGTTCCGCCGTATTCATCGAGTACAATAGCCATGTTGCGGTTTTCGTCACGGAGAATTTTTTGTACAGCGTCGATCCTTCTTCCGGCTGTTATATATAAGGGTGAGCGAATGCAGTCTTTGATGGAAAAAGTTCCATTTGCCGGATCCAGGAACAAAAAATCCTTGATATACAAAATGCCTGCTATATCGTCGATGGTCTCGTTATATACAGGAAAGCGGGAAAACCTGGATTCATGCGAGATACGCAGTATCTCGTTGGCGGTTGCCGTTATCGGTATTGCAGTTATCGCGGTTCGCGGTGTCATTATTTCGCGAACTGTCAGGTCGGTGTAGCGCAGGATGCGGTGCATCAGGGCGCTGTCGCTGTCGCCTATTGTTCCAGCTTCAGTTCCGGCATCAATAAGGCTGCGGATGTCTTCTTCGCTGACGTTTGAATTATGCCGTCTGTGCTGCCAGCCCGTTATTTGCCGCAAAAGGCCGGAAACAGCAGTAAATAAGAGGCCAAAAGGCAAGAATATCAGAACGAAAAAAGTGACGGGAACGGCAAAAAGACGGGCACAGAATTCGGGCCGGGACAAGGCTGTTGATTTGGGAATGATTTCTCCGATTATCAGTATTGCCAGGGTAGTCATGCCCGTAACTGCACCTACAACAGCCGAACCGAAGATGTTCCATGCCGCATTGGTGATAACGGCTGTCAGGGCGATATTAACAAGGTTGTTGCCTATAAGAATGCTGGTGAGCAGGGTATCCCTCCTGTGCAGAAGGAATTCAACCAGTGCTGCGGTGCGGCTTTTTTTTTCGCGCAGATATCTGATTTTAAGAGTGTTGACAGATAAAAATGCTGTTTCAGAAGCCGAAAAAAAAGCGGACAGGGCAAGCAGAACCGCTATAAGGGGAATCAGGTATTGCGGGGCAGACAGGGGGTCAGGATCCATTTGTTGAATCAAGAATAGCCGGTATGGCTGATCAGGTCAAGAAAAAGAGCCGGCACGCGGCCGGCTCTTTTAAAAAGGGGGAAGCAACGTTTTTTTTGGTTGTTGCCCCCCGGTGTGTTTATTTTGAAGTCGAATTGCTTTTAATCTGCTCTATGGCACCCCTGATCTGGGTAACCCCGGGGTTTTCCGGATCAGCTGCGATGGCTTTCTCAAGCCAGGCAATAATCTGTGTGTCCGGTACTGTTTCAGACATGGAGTACAGATAGGCGGTATAGAACCAGGCTTCCTGGGTCTGAGCTCCGTCGAGTATGTTGGTGTCGATCAGTGCCTTGAAGGTTTCTGCGGCTGCGACCAGGTCGCCCTGCTGATATTTTTCGATGGCAACAAGGTAGGCATTTTGCAGGCTGTATTTGCCAAGAAGACCTGTTTCGTTCGCCGGGTCAAGCTCCGGTACCTCGCGAATATAGGACTCGTAGTTTTCTCTCTGGAAGGGAGATAACAGGGTCATAAAGGTATCAATATTACGGACTTTATCAACTCCGTTGCTTGAATTGATAAGGGCTTTCGCGCTGACCAGTTTGTCGCGGTTTTCCTTGAATTGAGCCAGGTATTCAACAACCTCTTCAGGGCTTTTAAGTTCGGCCGGGAAGTCGCCGATTACATAGACATCGCCTTCCGGGGTCATCAGGACGAAGCTTGGCAGGCTCTGGATGCCGAATTTTGCCAGTACCTGGTACAGTTTGTCGCGAACGGCTTCATCAATCTTCTCGGGATCCTGGATGATGTCCTGGTTACACAGAACGTAGGTCTTTGATGCCTTTGCGAAGAAGGGCTTGGTAAATCCGGCTGCGATCAGATCCTGGCTGGGCAGGTCCCAGTCTGAACCGGTAAAAACTACAAGCAGATCCTTTCCTTTCTTTTCGGAAAGTGCTTTTGCTTCGTCATAATCGGTCATCCAGGTTTTTTGGGGGCCTGAACAACCTGCTGCCAGCAGGATTGCTGCCGTCAGCGCCAAGAGTATGCGTGTTTTCATGGAATCTCCTATGTAAAATATCTTACACCCGCAGCGAAAATGTTCTGGCATGTATCGCCGGGAATGTTTTTGTATAAAGCCGGTCCTGTTTCCGGAGCACAGTCCCTGTCGATGGGCCGTTCACTGTGTCCCATCTTGCCGAGAATCCTGCCGGTTTCATCGGTAAGCCCTTCTATGGCGTAGGCCGATCCGTTCGGATTATCCGGTTCGGTAAGTGTCGGTATTCCTGCATCAGTAACGTACTGCGAGAAAACCTGTCCCTGTTCAAAGAGGGTGCGGGCCAGCGGTTCATTGATTATAACACGGCCTTCGCCATGTGACACCGGAATTGTGTGGATTTTACCATGTAAAACCGTACCGGCGCCTGCCCATGCAGAACTGTCCGATGTAATCCGTGTCCGGACAAACCGCGATATATGCCTTCCGACTGTGTTATAGGTGAGTGTGGGCATTGATTCATCCGGAGGCAGGATTTTTCCGTAGGGAACAAGTCCAACCTTGATCAAGGCCTGAAAACCGTTGCAAATCCCCAGAATAAGGCCCTTGCGGTTCTGGTGCAGGTCCATTACCGCATCGGTAATCTGCTTTTCACGCAGGATGGCGGCAATAAACTTGCCTGATCCGTCCGGTTCATCACCTGCCGAAAACCCTCCGGAAAGTGCAAGGATATGCGACTGCTGTATGGCATCGGCCAATTCATCCAGCGAGGATGCCAGTTCTGCTGCCGACCGGTTCCGAAGCGGCAGTATGCGGGTTTCCGCTCCTGCAAGGGTAAAGGCCCGTGCCATGTCGTATTCGCAGTTTGTACCGGGGAATACCGGAAGTATTACTCCGGGTTTTGCACCCGTAAGAATGTGGGGTGCTTTGTTCCGGGGCCGTGCTGTGCGCACTGATGTCAGGGGTGTGGATTTTACCGCCCATTCCGGAAGGGTTTGATGGTTTTCCATTCCAGAAACCGGAGGAAATACCCGTGCCAGCGGAGCTTCCCAGGCGGCCTGAGCCTTTTCCAGACAGAGGCTGCTGCCTGCGAAACTGATGTACGGTTCGGCCGTTGTGGTGCCGATCAGATGCCAGTTACTTCCGGCGGGTTCGATACCGCAGGGGAGTTCGACGATAAGGCTGCCATAGAGCGGGGCAAACAGAATATCTGTGTGGTCCGTGTCACCAGGTTTTGTTGAGCAATCAGGGGTAAAAACAGACGGCAGACTGATGTGCCGTAACGAATCCGCGTCGATGGCTGCACCGATGCGGTTACCGAATGCCATTTTTGAGAGCGCTGCTGCGATCCCGCCGGCAGTAACCGGATAGGCGGACGAAACAGCAGACCGGGATGAAAGAGCGAGCATTTCAGTACTGTTGGTGCTGAATGCCTGCCAGTCAGGCGTATTGTCTTCTTTCCAGGGTGTGTGCAGAAGATACAGATTATGTCCTGCCTTCTGCAGGGAACCGCCTCGTATCGTATCCTGGTCGGCTGTACACACTGCGAAAGAAACCAGCGTGGGGGGAACAGTGAGTTCCTGGAAGGTGCCTGACATGCTGTCCTTGCCGCCGATTGCAGCGCATCCGGAAGCCAGCTGTGCTGTAAGGGCGCCGAGGAGGGCTGCCGCGGGTTTCCCCCATGCCTCAGGACTTGCTGTCCGTTCAAAATATTCCTGGAAGGTAAGCCGACACCGTGAAGGATCACCGCCCAGGGCAAGAATCTTTGTAAGGGACTCAAGAACTGCATACTGTGCGCCGTGGAAGGGGCTCCAGCTCAGGGCCCTGGGGTCATAACCCATGGTCATAAGGCTGGCGGTGCGTGTATGGCGTCCGGGGCCGACAGGAATGCGTGCAGCCATGCCGCACTCGGGTGTGGACTGCAGGCGGCCGCCCATCGGAAAGAGAATGGAGGCCGATCCGATTGAACCGTCAAAGCGTTCGCCTAGTCCGCGCTGGGAGGCAACAGAAAGGTCTGAAAGTACGGCATGCCAGCGCTGCTCCAGCGAGCCGGCCTGTGCAGCCTGCGGCAGCCAGTTCCATGATGCTTTGGGCGCATCGATTCGCACAGATGCGGTTCGGCTTGCACCGGCGGTGTCAAGGAATTCCCGGTCAATATCTACAATGGTGGTTCCTTGCCAGGTCATGACCAGTCGTGCTTCGGCGGTAACCTCGGCTATAACAGCTGAATTAAGGTTTTCGCGGGCGGCAGCAGCCATAAAACGGTCCCGATCGCTGGCGCGAATAACAACAGCCATGCGTTCCTGGGATTCGGAAATTGCAAGTTCAGTGCCGTTAAGGCCCTCATATTTACGGGGAACAGCGTCCAGGTTGATGCGCAAGCCCGGAGCCAGTTCGCCGACAGCAACCGAAACGCCCCCTGCGCCAAAGTCGTTACAGCGACGGATAAGACGGGTAACTTCAGGATCGCGGAACAGGCGCTGTATCTTGCGTTCTTCTACTGCATTGCCTTTTTGTACCTCGGCCCCGGCGGTTGCGACCGATTCGGCAGTATGGGCCTTTGATGAGCCCGTGGCACCGCCGATACCATCGCGCCCGGTGCCGCCGCCTACAAGAACGACGATATCGCCTGCTTCGGGCTCTTCCCTGACTACATGGCTGACCGGTACGGCTGCAATAACCGCGCCGAGTTCCATGCGTTTGGCAAGGAAGCCGGGATCATAGTATTCAACAACTTGTCCGGTCGCAAGACCGATCTGGTTGCCGTAGGAGGCAAAGCCGGCAGCGGCCTCGCGGGTTATTTTAACCTGCGGCAGTTTTCCGGGAATGGTTTGTTCAAGGCTGACTGTGGGATCTCCAGCTCCGGTAACACGGAGGGCCTGATATACCCAGGCTCTTCCGGACAGAGGGTCGCGTATGGCCCCGCCGATGCACGTCGCCGCACCGCCGAAGGGTTCAATCTCGGTAGGATGATTGTGCGTCTCGTTTTTAAATAATAAAAGCCAGGGCTCGGTTCCGGTAACCCTTCCGGTTTCATCGGTAAGGGCAACGTCGATAAATAGTGAACAGGCGTTGATCTCGGCTGACTCTTCAAGGTCGTTCAACAGCCCGCGTTTGCGCAGGGCTTTCGCGCCGATTACCGCTATGTCCATGAGGGTTACCGGTTTGTTTTTGTCGGTGTACAATTCTGCCCGAAGCCCCGAGTAGGTTTCAAGGGCTTCGCGGATAGCAGGAGCTGCAGGACTGTCGGCGATCTCGATGGTGCCGAGGATGGTGTTGAATGTGGTATGGCGGCAGTGATCGGACCAGTATGTATCCAGCACCCTGATTTCGGTTTCTGTAGGATCGCGGCCTTCAGTGCGGAAGTACTGCTGCAAAAAACGGGCATCTGCGATGTCCATGGCAAGGCCTGTTTTTTCATGCCAGGCTGCAAGACCTGCCTCATCAAGGGCGGTAAAGCCGTCAAGTACGGGAACAGGACCGGGGGGATCACAGCACATATCCAGGGTTTCCGGCACGGTGCGGCCTGATTCGCGTGAGTCTACGGGGTTTATAAGGTAGCCGCGGATGCGTTCCAGATCGCGGGCGGACAGATTGCCCTGAAGAACAAAAAGCCGTGCGGTACGGACAGTGACGGGGCCGTCTCCTGCTCCGGGTAAAAGGGCTATGCATTGTTCTGCGGAGTCGGAACGCTGGTCATACTGGCCCGGCAGGTATTCTATGGCGATAACGGTTTCATCGGCCTTTAGCGGCAGGGTTCCCTGGTATATGATATCGCTTTGAGGCTCGGCAAATATCTGTGCGGCTGCTGTATTTATGAGGGCTGGACTGAGGCCCTGGATATCGTAACGGTTGACAAAGCGGACGCCCTGAAGGGCGGATATTCCCAAAAAAGAAACAAGGTCGGCGCGGGCCCGGCGGGCCTCATTGTCAAAGCCTTCCCGTCGTTCCACATACAGACGATGAACTGGCGACAGCATGTAATCCTCCGAAAAAAAGATAGTGCCATAATATTCCGAAAGTGCATAGCGGGATGTCCCCTTTATTCATTTTGTGCTCTGTGGTACTACTTATTTACGGGTTGGGTGTTTAATACCGGACCGCACTACAGGAGACTATCATGCAGGAAATTCTTGACCTTTTGCAGAACGATGCCCGGCTGAGTGCCGAAGACATCGCCGCTATGACCAAAAAAACTGTGGCAGAAGTTGCAGCGATCATTGCGCAGCTGGAAAAGCAGGGAGTTATCCTCAAATATACTGCTGTTGTAAATCAGGAAAAGATGCAGGAAGGACAGGACCTTGTACGGGCTGTCATTGAAATCCAGGTAACACCGGAGCGCGAGCACGGCTTTGACGCCCTTGCAGAGCGGATCTACCGGTTTCCCCAGGTAAAATCCCTGTACCTGATGTCCGGAGGCTACGACCTTCAGGTAATTATAGAAGGTTCATCCCTAAAGGATGTTGCCTTTTTTGTATCAGAAAAGCTTGCAACCCTGAATGGAGTAAAAAGCACCAAGACCCATTTTGTTCTGAAAACCTACAAGGAAAATGACATCCTGTATGTGGACAGCAAAAAAGACCGCCGTGAAGGGGTAACTCCATGAACAGCCGTCAGGACCGTTATTCGCACAAGATGCTCGACATTCCTCCGTCGGGCATACGAAAGTTTTTTGAACTGATTATCGGCCGTGATGATATCATCTCCCTCGGGGTGGGTGAACCGGATTTTCCTACACCCTGGGTTATGCGCGAGGAAGCCTTTTATCATCTTGAGCAGGGGCATACCTCCTATACCTCAAACTGGGGCTTGAGCGAACTGCGCGAGGCCATTGCCGGGTATCTGAACAGGTTTAACCTTGATTATGATCCGGCGAAGGAGATTCTGATTACCATTGGTGTATCAGAGGCGATTGATGCTGTGCTGCGCGCCATATTGAATCCGGGCGACGAGGTGATCGTTGCCGAGCCCTGTTATGTATCCTATCAGCCGCTCGTGGAACTGTGCGATACAAAGCTGGTTCGCCTGGATACGACGCCTGATGACTTCATTGCCACAGCAGCTTCGATCGAAAAACTGATAACACCAAAAACAAAGGCCCTGATGCTCTGTTCCCCGAGCAATCCCACCGGCCGTATGATCCCTGCCGACGAGCTTGAGAAAATCGCCGAGCTGGTAAAAAAACATCAGATATGGGTGCTTTCCGATGAGGTGTATTGCGAGCTGGTGTACGAAGGAAACAAACATGTTTCTATAGGATCCTTTCCCGGCATGAAGGACTACACAGTTGTGCTGAACGGTTTTTCCAAGGCCTTTGCCATGACCGGCTGGCGCATCGGGTTTTTGGCCTGCCCGGAAGAACTGATGAGCCAGGTTCACAAACTGCATCAGTATTCCACCATCTGCGCACCCATCATGAGCCAGTATGCCGCACTGGAAGGCCTGCGCAATGGCGCGGCAGAAGTGGAGCGGATGAGACTTTCATATCAGCAGCGCCGTAATCTCATGGTTCACGGTTTTGCCGAAATGGGTCTGCCGGTAACAGAACCGGAGGGTGCCTTTTATATTTTTCCGGATATACGCAAAACCGGGTTGACCAGCGAGGAATTTGCTACGAAACTTATCAACGAGTACAAGGTTGCGGTTGTGCCGGGTAATGTATTCGGCGCCGGCGCTGAAGGATTTGTCCGCTGCTGCTATGCGACCGAAATCGGAAAACTGAAAGAAGCGCTCAGGCGTATGGCCTTGATGCTTAACGGTATTCCGTTGGAAAATGAATCTTGAACGCGTTACAATGAGTAACTGGAGTGTGACATGAAAAAGCATATTGTATGTGCATTGGTTTTCCTGGTTATTTTTGCCTCTGTGTATGCCCAGCGTCCGGCAGGACTTGATGAGGTAATCAAGCAGTCAGCCCGTGACATGTCTGCGCGGTTGCCTTCCGGTACAAAGCTCGTTATTTTTGATGTCCGGGCTGACCGCCCGGCAGCCAGCGAGTATATAATGGATCAGCTGACCCTGGAGCTTTTAAATATCGGCAAGGTGATCATTGTTGACAGGAAAAGCATTGAGGCAATACGTCAGGAACTGTCGTTTCAGATGTCCGGTGATGTGAGCGATGAATCTGCACAGCGTTTGGGTTCCATGCTGGGTGCCCAGACCCTTGTTACCGGTTCTTTCGAACTTATAAAGGATGTCTACCGGCTTTCCTTAAAGGCAGTACGGATAGAAACATCGGAGATTCAGTACCTGACAGCCCGACAGGTGATAAAAAATCAGGATACCGATGCCCTCACCGGACGGGCACCCACCCCGTCTGCAGTAGGCAGTGCTGCCCGAAAGGTGGCTGATGTTACCGGACGCTTTATTTTCTCTACAATAAACCCGTTTTTCGGAATCGGCTCGTTTATTCAGGGCGATACAGGAGGCGGTTCAACGGTTGTTTTCTGGGAAGCTATTGGTATTGGCGCCCTGGTGTATTCTGGCAGTCTTGAAGAAGGTACTACCAGCGACCGCTGGACGGCCGTCGGTACTGTGTGTTTGGGAATCGGAATTGTATATTCCTGGATACGGCCCTGGACATATAACCGCTCGCCTCGCCTTGGACAGACCCTGGATAACGTAAAGGTTGAATGGACCGGCGGAAATGATGTTTCGGTTGGTTACCGTCTGCAGCTGAAGTAATCCGGGGACAAAACGGGCAGACACACAGCATGTGTGCCTGCATCCGTCAGTCAACAGGAAGTCTGTTTTTTAGCTGGCGGGCTTCTTCTGCGTTGGCTTTAAGAAAGCCTGAATCAAAGATTTCCGAAGCGCGGGTGTAAGCAGCCCGCGCTTTTTTTGTTTCACCCATCCGTTCGTATACCTGGCCTACAGCCATCCAGTTCATGCCGAGTCCATTTGTGTTTTCGGCACGGCGGTCGAACAGCAGGGCCCGATGAAGGGCCTGCAGGGCTCCGGTAAATAGTCCTGCGCGGGATCGTACCGATGCGATAAGATACCAGTCGTATGCAGCGTCTTCCAGGTATCGGTTTTTTTCATGTATATTTGCTGCCTCACGCAGCGCAGCTTCGGATTCCTTCCAGTTCCCCAGTTCCTTGTCGGCAAGCCCGATGACCTTCCACACAAAAGCGAGATGCAGCTGGTTGCTTTTCAGGACTGGCAATTCGGCCCGGGCTACAGATTTTGCTGCATGGGCGCGGATTTGGCGCTCTTCGGGTGAAATATCTTCTGCAGAACCTTCGGGAAGTGTTCCCCGTGCCAGATACAGACGGCACAGCGACATAAGCTGGCTGTCTTGCACAAACTGGGCATCGTTCAGGGCTTGCATCCATATCTCATGTGCCTGATCGCGCTGTCCCTGGTTGAACCAGGCGTTCCCCCGTGCCAGCTGTACCTTGACACGCGATTCAGGGTCATCGGTGCTGACCGCCAGCCTCCATGCTTCATCAAGAAAAATATGTGCGCTTTGATAATCACCCTGTGCGACAGACTGGTTTGCAAGATCCAGCTGACCCATTGACGCATTCCGGTTTGTAAATACCTCGGGCGGGCGTTTGGGTGCCGAGGAGCATGATGACAGAAGCAGGAGTATTACGCTTGATGCAATCATCGGAAGCAGGAATCTGTGCCGGTTATTCATATTCATTCTCCCTGGTTAAAAGTCAATTCGCCTTGAATTTGTGCCCGAACTGTCGGTTTTTACCCGTTCGGGAACTCCGCCCTTCAAAATCGGGTTGTTCCGTAAGGCCTCAAGCACATCCTGGCCCTGAACCAGTGCGATTCGCAGATCTTCGATAAGGCGCGCTATCTGGGGTACCTGGGACTTGAGAATCGACGAAGAGTCTTCTACATTGCGCAGGGTACCTTCAACTGCCTTGAGCGAGCCTTCGATACTGTCAAACATAACGCCTTCCGGATCGATCAGGGTCGGGACAAGACCTGTCGGATCAGCAAGATAGGTACTCATTTCTCCAAGATTAGTTGTCAGGGTACGAACATCGGTCAATATGCCGTCAAGTGAACGGTACAGGTCTTCTGTAATGCCTGCGGCATTGGTCATTGTGCGCGAAACGCCTGTCATGGTTTCTGCAAGCGGTCCGCGTCCCGAGCCACTGAAGGCGCCGTTAACCTGATCAAGGGTTGTATTAAGATTGGTAAGGAGCGGATTAACCTGTGCTATCAGGTTGGCAATAGTGTCATCGCGTCTCGGTATAAGAGCCAGTCCGCTTTCCAGAAGAAGCCGGCCTTCGGGAGAATCCGCACGGGGTATAAAAGAGCCCTCTTCGATTAACGATTGACCCAGGCCCGGATGAAACAGCAGCTGATTTCCCAAACCGATAGGGTTGATGATCAGTTCTATCAGGGAGCCTTCTTTTACCCGTGAGTAGTAGGTGTCATAAATATAGAAAACAACATCTACCAGGTTATCATCATTTAACCGAAAGCTTTTGATTTTACCGACTGTAAAGCCTTTATAGAGCATCGGCATTCCGACGTTCAGGCCGCTGGCGGTTTCGAAGCGGCTGGTGTATTGATAGTCGCGCGCGAACCAGCGCTGTTTGCTTCCAAGCATAAAAATGACCACAAACAGCGCAAGGAGGGCGAGAATCGCCAGAGATCCTACAATCTGGTCCGCATACCGAATCTTGAATTTCATACCGCTAGTCCTTCTGAATATAGTTCGACAGATCCTGGTTTTCGTCAAATTCTTCCCGCGGAACGGAACGCGCCAGCTTTCCGTCCACAATGACGTAGATATGATCTGCCAGTTCGCGGATAATCCGCATGTTGTGGCTTATAAACAATACGGTTGTGCCCGCCTCTTTTCGTTTTTTTACAATGCTGACCAGACGCCGTGCTGCCGAGTCATCAAGAGATTCTGTCCATTCATCCAGAAAGAGAACTGACGGGTCACACACCAGGGCCCGCGAGAAGGCGATGAGTTTTTGTTCTCCCATGGAAAGCTGGGAGGGTCGTACCTCCAGGGATTTCAGGTAGCCGACCTCGCTGACAACAGCCCGTGCGCGCTCGCGGCGGGCTTTAAGATTCATGCGCGGAAAGTGAATCTTGAGCGGGAGATCAAGAATCTGTGACAGATTCTGGTTTGCCCAGAGTGCCGAGTCCTGAAACACAAAGGCCGCTTCTTTGCGGAAGGTAAGGTTTTCCTGCCGGGAAAAGGTAAAGATGTCCCTGCCAGTGTACAGAACCTTGCCACCGGTCGGGACCAGAAGACCGGCTGCCAGTTTAAGGGCGGTGCTTTTACCGCCCCCGGATGGTCCGATCAGTGCGTATGTTTTGTTTGGCTGAAAAATCAGATCAAGATCTTCGACAATACGTTTGTCCTGTGCATGGAAACGGACAGCCTGCAGTTCAAGGACGGGAAAGGTTGCGACCGGGGTATCAACAGGTTGATCTGTCATAGCATATAAAAGGTGACCGACACCAGGATGGAGGCTGCAAAGCACCATGCGAAGGCGCTGCCTACTGCACGCAGTCCTGCTTGCGGAATTTCTGTGCTGGCCCGTTCCACAGAAAATCCCTGCACTGTGGCCACAATCGCGATTATCATTCCGAACAGTACGCTTTTTATCAGCGAAACCAGAACGTCACCGATTGTCAGCGTTGCCAGCAGTCCGTCAAAATAATCAGTCGCAGGGGTCTGGCTGAGTATCTGGACAACCAGAAAGGATGCTCCGAGACCGAACAGTGAAAAGTAAATATTGAGCAGAAAAAGAGAGATCGTTACGCCAAGAAAGCGGGGTACAACGATGTGCTCAACGGGATCGACCCCCACAGAGATATAAGCCTCGATTTCGTGCGATACAACCATACCGGCTACCTCGGTGGCAATGGCCGTGGCGGAACGTGCAATGATGATAAAGGCCATCAACAAGGGACCAAGCTCGCGTGTTATAACGGTAATCATGAGGGGATAGATGAGCTGACCCTGGGAGAATCCGGACAGAATGGGCAGCCCGAGAAGGTTTATTGCCGCTCCGATTCCCATTGCCAGAACACAGGCTATGCCCAGGGCTTCAACAAAGGTAAAGAGCACCTGCATGATCAGTATTTTCCATGAGGCCTGACCGCGCAGGATGAACCAGGGTACTCCGCGAAGTGTTTTGCCGAAAAAACCGACAGTGTAAATTGACAGGGCTACCGACTTGCGGAGCCGTTCACCGATCTGGGCGACCATGTACTCCAGTATACACTAACAGCAGGGCCTGCGCAATTAACGGATGGAGAAAGTGGAGCTGTTGCCCGCCAGTGTGTATCGGTGGTATTCTCGCAGCCATGTATGATGCCGTATATATCCTGCAGCCTCCGGTTGTTCAGCTGAACGGGCCCTATCCTGCGGCTGCCTATCTCGTGTCGTTTTTGCGCTCACTGCAGGCCAGCGGCCGCACTGATGTGCTGCCTGCAGCCGGAATTCCCGCGCCCGGTGTGGTGCGTGCACTGGACCTTAACCATGCCTTATACCGCAGGATTTTCAGCCGCGATGGCCTGACACATATCTTTGACGCCTGTGCTGGCTCCATTTCCGGGATGGCTGCATCCGGCAGGTCCGGTTCGGGATATACCGAAGCTGTGCGCTTCTGGTCGGAGCGCAGGGCCTGGATTGAATGGATTGACTGCATTACCCGTGTTCTTTCCGGTTCTGACCGGGAGCGCAGTCACGCGCTTGTGCGTTCTCCGGCTGCACCCCGCGGGCCGCGCATGGATGCCTGGTTTTCTGCCCAGGAGTCGGAGCCCGGCGCCGATGATGCCCGCCTTCTGGCCACCCTGGCCCTTGAGGACCTTGCAGATTTTATTACCGCGTGTTTTGACTCCGAATTTTCGCTTGTCCGCTATGCCGAGTCCCTTGCCGCCAGTGAGCGCAGCTTTGACCGCGTGCTCTCCGGGATCGACCGCCCCCTGGTACGCAATTTTATTGAACCTCTTGCTGCGGAGCTTTTGGCCCCTGATCGGCTGCTGGCCGAAGAGACGGGCGGCCGGGTGCTGTTCGGCCTTTCTGTTCCCTTTCCGGGCTGTGTTGTTCCGGCTCTGGCTATATCGCGAACCATCAGGCGCCTGTGGGGCCCGCGCGCTGTGATCGCCTGGGGCAGCGGCTATGTGAATACCGAGCTGCGCACCTGCGACACACCCGCCCTTCAAGCGTTTTGCGACCACCTGTGTTTAGACCGCGGCTACGGCGCCCTTGCCTCTCTTTTACGCGCGGATGCTGACCGGGCCGCCCTGCCGTTCCGCCTTTCCTGTCCTGACGACCTTGCAGAGCTTGAAGAATGGGCGACCGGCAACCTGGTGCCTGATTACAGCGACCTTTGTCTTGCCGACTATCCCCGTCTCGCAGATACCCATAATCCCATGCACCGGCTGTGGTCGGACGGGGTCTGGCTCAAGGCCTATCTTGCCCATGGCTGCTACTGGCACCGCTGTTCGTTTTGCGATGTAACGCTTGATTATATTTCTGCATACCGGCCTGTCCGCACCGGGCGGCTGTATCAGGGACTCCTCGCCCAGGCGGAAGACCAGGGCGTGTATGGTATCCATTTTGTGGATGAAGCCGCCCCGCCGCGGGCCCTGCGGGACTTTGCCCTGGCTAATATGGGGATAACCTCCGCTGGTCCTGCCGCCGCCGGACAGCTTTCATTCTGGGGCAACATCCGCTTTGAAAAAACCTTTGACCGCGACCTTGCCGACCTTCTGGTGGCCGGAGGCCTTGCCGCTGTTTCCGGCGGCATCGAGATTGCGAGCCCCGAGGGGTTCAAGGCGGTGGATAAGGGAATAGACCTGGAAAACCTGGTAGCGACCTGCGCGGCTTTCAAGGAAGCCGGTGTGCTGGTACATTCCTACCTTATATACGGTTACTGGAACGAAACCGCCCGGGATGTAATCGATTCGGCCGAGGTGATGCGCCAGCTTTTTGCCGCCGGTCTTGTGGATTCAGCCTTCTGGCACAAGTTTGTTCTGACCCGCCATTCCCGCGTGTATCGCGAGTGGCAGGACGGCATGCATCCCTCGCTGAGGCCCCTGGACAGCTGTGGCGACTTTGCCGACAACGATCTGCGCTTCTCCGGTGAGGATGCCTCTGCCCGTTACACCGGTCCGCTGGATGCTGCCCTTGCAGCCTGGATGTCCGGCGAGGATCTGGATCGCCCGGTGCGCGGCTGGTTCCCCTTTGCGATGCCCGAACCGCGCATCGAGCCTGACCTGATTGACGGGTATATCGCCGCCTACGAAACGCGCAGGGACGCAGCGCGCAAGGCCCCCTGCGACAACAAAAAAAGCTATCTATGGCTTGCGGGGCAGCCCGTGTATCTGCAGGCCGAAGGCGAGGTGCTGTGGTGGTACAGGGGTGAGGAAATCAGGGTCGCCCTTGCCGCTTCGCAGGCCCATGTGCTGTGCGGGGCACTAACCGGTTCTGAGCGCCTCATACCCGGATCGGCGCTGGCAGGTCTTGACTCAAGGCTGTTTACGGTTTTGCGCTCAAGTGGTCTGGTGCCTGTGTAGGGGGATTAAAAACTGACAACCCCTCCGGGAAGTTCTATCGCCTTTATTGTGCTTTCACTGGTGCTTACCCGTACACCGAGGCGTATACTGCCTTGCGAGAAGGTCATGCTTGCGCCATTTATGGCCGGACCGACGACGGGGGAGGCCGGAACATAAATTGTGTAGGTGTCGCCGGGTTCCCCGCCGATGTACAGCCACTCACCTTCCAGAAACAGTGCTGTTTTTGCGTTGATCAGCCAGGCGGCTGAGAGTGTCGGTCTGTGGAACCACTGGTTTTCGAAATGATCATGATAATCAACACGCTTGCTGGCCAGGAGGTGATTGTCCTGTGCACGGGCAGAGACTATGGGCGAAAGGGCATAGGATAAGCGCAGCTCGAGCCGGGGGTGAACAGCTGCCCGGCCTTCCAATGACAGCAATGGAACCAGGGTTTCCTGCGAGTACGAGGTAACCAGCCCCAGAAATTCTTCATCGCCCCAGGGGTAATCACCCGAACCATTGTAGGCTGACCATTTCCAGTATCCGTACCGGAGACCCAGGGATGGAATAAACGAAAGAGAGCGTTCAGGACCGAACAGATCCTCAAAGAAGAACAACCAGCCGGCGCGGATTTCAGCGTCAAAACCGGTTTCCAGATGAGCTTCATGGGATGAAAAATGGGTGCGTTCAGCGCTTGCTGGTCTGTCTACCCAATCCTCGTTGGTGGAGGTGCCCGACGGTGCGGGAACAGCGGCCGAAACAGATCCGTTGATAAAAAGCCCCTTCGGTCCGCGGCTTTCCAGTTCAAAGCCGTAGCGCCAGACCGGCAGCATGGGCCAGGTTAACAGACTGAGCAGTTCTTCTTTTTCTGCATTGAACCAGACCTTTTCTTCTGCCTGCCCGAAGGATATGCCGCCCCAGACGCTGATATCAAGGGTAAAGCCTTCGGCAGCCAGGGGGATGCAGAGCACCAGTGCGAGAAAAAGAGGGGCTGCGATCTTGCGTACGGACGTTTCCAAAGGCATGTCATCCAGTGTAGCACGAAATTTCACTTGCCGGCAGGGGGAATTTGTGAGTATTTTTTTATTCAAACAGTTTATTTTCAGGAGACTACTGCACATGGCAACCCACCAGTTTCAAACCGAGGTGAACCAGCTGTTAACGCTGATCATCCACTCCCTGTATTCCAATAAGGAAATCTTTTTGCGCGAGATTGTGTCCAACGCCAGTGACGCGCTGGACAAGCTGAAGTACCTGAACCTGTCCGATGAGGCTTATAAACAGGTTGTATTCGCTCCCCGCATCGACATCACCTTTGACGAGACAGCAAAAACCCTGACTGTACGCGATACCGGCGTCGGTATGGACGAGCAGGATGTTATTACCAACCTGGGAACCATAGCCCGCTCGGGCACCAAGGCCTTTCTGGAGCAGCTGGCAAGCGATGCAAAAAAGGATTCAAACCTGATAGGCCAGTTCGGCGTAGGGTTTTATTCCGCCTTTATGGTTGCAAAAAAGATCGAGGTTATTACCAAAAAAGCCGCATCGAATACCGTATGGAAGTGGACCAGCGACGGAAGCGGCTCTTATGAGCTTGATGCTTCAGATGATGCGGCCTTTCCGCTTGTTGAGGGTGTTCCCGAGGCGAGTCATGGTACCGCCGTGGTCATGTATCTGAATGACGACGATGGCGAGTTCGCCTCCCGTTGGAAGATCGAAGAAATCGTCAAGCGTTATTCCGACCATATCGCCTTCCCCATTTTCCTTCATTATTCAAAGAAAGAATATGACGACAAGGGTCAGGTTACCTCCGAGGCGATGACCGCAAGCCAGATCAACGATGCTACCGCGGTGTGGCAGAAACCGAAAAGCGAGCTGAAGGAAGAAGACTATTTCAGCTTTTACAAGTCGCTGTCGCATGACTCGGAAAATCCTTTGCTGTATGTGCACACCAAGGCTGAGGGAACACAGGAGTACACCACTCTGTTCTATGTACCGGGCAAGGCGCCCTTTGACATGTTCCATGCCGATTACAAGCCCGGCGTAAAGCTCTTTGTTAAGCGGGTGTATATCACCGATGACGACAAGGAACTCTTGCCGGTGTATCTGCGGTTTGTTCGCGGTGTGATTGACAGCGAGGACCTGCCTTTGAACGTCAGCCGCGAGATTCTGCAGCAGAACCGTGTGCTTTCTGCCATCCGCACTGCGAGCGTTAAAAAGCTGCTCGGCGAGTTCAAAAAGCTGGCCGATGCCGACAAGGAAAAGTACGGAACCTTTATTAACGAGTTTAACCGGCCTTTGAAGGAGGGTCTGTATCAGGATTACGCGAACCGCGAGGATCTTGTTGACCTTGTGCGCTTCAAAACCACGGCCGAGGTGGACGGCCCCAACGGCTGGACCAGCTTTGCCGAGTATGTAAGCCGGATGAAGACAGACCAGAAGGCGATTTATTACATCACCGGCGGGGATGAAAAAACCCTGCGCAACTCGCCCCTCCTTGAAGCGTACCGGGCCAAGGGCCTTGAGGTACTTATTATGGGCGACGAGATTGACGATATCGTAATACCGTCGATCGGCAAGTACAAGGAATGGGACCTGAAGGCCGCGAACCGCGCCGGCAGCGATGAGGAGCTGGCTTCCGGTGAAGACAAGGCTGCTGCCGAAGAGAAGGAAAAAACCTTCAAGCCGGTAGCCGAAAAAATTAAAACCGCCCTTGGCGAGCGGGTTAAGGATGTCCGGGTTTCCAAGCGGCTTTCCGATTCACCTGCCTGTATCGTTGTGGACGAAGATGATCCGAGCCTGCAGATGGAGCGCATGATGCGCGCTATGGGACAGGCGGGCATGGCCGAGGTAAAACCGATTCTTGAGATCAATCCAGACCACGCCCTGCTGGCCCGGGTTAAGGACAGCGAGGACGAGGCCTTTATCGCGGATATGGCCGGGGTTCTTCTGGACCAGGCTCTGCTGGTGGAAGGCTCCGAGATCAAGGATCCTGCAGAGTTTGTCAAAAAGCTGAACCGCCTATTGGCAGGGTAACCGTCTGGCAGCCTGTTGGCGGGCTGCTGGTGCGGCAACAACCTTTATATGTTTATGAGCTGTCCGGATTGTCTCCGGGCAGCTTTTTTTTACGGCTGGACGGGGCGCGTGATGCGGGTTTATGATGAACAGATGAACCAGCCAAAACAACAGCGTTATAGAGCGCTTCCTCTTCTTGCCGGATTTTTCCTGTTTGTGTGTGCCGCCGGCGCCGTTGCCCAGGGGGCTGATCCGTTTGGCGATCCCTTCGGCCTTGGTGGCGGCGGACGGGGCGGGGCTTCCGGTTCCGGCAGCAGACCCGCCGAACTGGTTAACCCTGATGACTCCGGAAATCTGCCCCTGCGCGAAAACCCGCCGATGTTGTTTATGGATCGCGAAGGGGACTTTGTGGTTCTTCGTGATGACCGCTTTGGTGAAACTACCTATATCGGCCTGTGCTATCTCGGCGGCAACCAGCTGCTGCTGCGCCTGTGGGTGCCGGCGACCGGCACCGAGGTGCTGATGAGTCAGGCCTTTTATGTAGCGCCCGGTGCCCGGGGTGTGGAAGTGGACCCCGGAGCGGTTCGCCTGTACAAGGGTGACCCTTCAGCTACAATTGAGGGGAAACGCTTCCTTCCTGTCATATATAACTGGATGAACGCATCGCTTAAAGCCCGCTCGCGTTTTGAATATGAACCGTCCTTTACCTGGCAGGCGGGGACAGGTCTTGATGGCGAAGACATCTATCTTTTTGAATACTGGATTCCCATTCTGGGCATGGCCGGTATGGTGCGCGGCCGGGAAAGTACGGTCAGCATGGTTTCTGCCGGTTCTGTCACATCAATGGAAGATCCAGCCTTTTTCCGCTACTACGGTGAACCTGTTCCCGAGGCGGGACCGCAAGTAAAGCTCAAACCGGCATCTCCGCGCGAAGTACGGATCGGGGGTATTGAT
>CAZXJV010000055.1:0-18754 GCA_964641135.1 uncultured Treponema sp.
CGTCAAAATGCGGAACGCCCCGGGTATAATACTGGGGAAACAGATACTGCAGTTGATCCTTGTGCTGAACAAGATCAAAGAACAGACTTTCACCCGGTTTCACAGCAGCCATCAGATCTTTTTGAACCAGCGATGAAAACAGTCCGAAATTGAAAACCGCAATACTTCCGACCTTTCCGGCGGTCTCGGGAAACTCGACGGCAAAATACCGTGCCTCTGATATTCGGCCGTAAGTGGAATCCCCGGCTGCATACGGGGCAAGAACAGCATGGTGTGCCCCCACCCGGCAGACCAGAGGACCGCCAAGAGAACGGGCGCGAAGCCAGGCCCTGCGGACATTCTCGCGGAAGGAGGATGCCCGGATTTCCTGTACATCCAGCTTTGATATTCCTTCCGGTTTGGCATGAAACAAATAAAACTGATAATCAGCTGAAGCTCGGGAGATCTCAAAACCATACTGCAGCTGGTTCCAGTCATCATCAGAAAACCCGTCCCGAAATTCGGTAAACATCCCTTCTACAGCATCGATCCATTCATGAACGCCTTCACGGGTGGATATTCCCCCAAGACGGTATATCGTGTGCATAAGGGCTGCTGTGGCAGTTGCAGAAGAATGCCTGCCGGCAAGCTCATTATAAAAACTCATTGTAGAATTTTGTGAATGACGTATTGCATGATCGATATCAATTTCCGTGTGTAAAAAACCCGGGGGACTGTTTCTTTCCGTTTCCAGAATCCGGCTGTACAGCCCCTCATGACCAAAAACAGAATAACCTTCTTCACGGTTAAGGTAGGCGCCCAGAGCCATTATGGCATCGAGAACAGGCTGAACATCGTGAACCTCGCCAAGAAAAAAGATTTCTTTACCCTTCGCCATTGCTGCAGGAATTTTAAAATCCTGTTCACCGCGAATAATTCGGGCGGTTTCCAGTATTATCTCGGGACGGCGCTCTTGCGCTGCGACCAACGATGCAAGCTCATCTGGTGATAGCACCTGTACCGGTTTGGCGACCCAGGAATTTCCCTGTTTAAGGAGACGTCCTTCTTCAAGAATCATGCTGCCGTTTGTGGTGGCAATACGGTATACGCTTTCATTCTCTTCTTCTAAAGGATACATCAAATACAACAAAGACAACCAATCATCAGCTGTCAGAACATTCCAGATAACCCTTTCATCATTGATTTTAAAAGTAAGGGTTGCATCGGCAAAAGGGTATACCCTGTCTCCGGAAACTATTCCTGTCCCTGTGAATACAATGTCTGTTCTTTTTAAAAGGGATCGGATCACCTGATTGTCACCAGGCAGTCCAAATACATACACCTGGCCCCGGGCCCGGGCTGCTTTAAAACTCTTTACCTGAAACACATCCCTGAAATACGAGGAAAGGCCGTCTGATTCAAAATAACTCACCAAGGGTTGGTAAAGCTGATGATCCTTTGGGGGAAGAGAATACACAAAAACAGGTTTTTGACCGGCAACAGACTCCTGCTGCGGCGCACTGGCGCACGCTGCCAGCAGGAAAGAAAGCAGCAATACAAGTTTTATTTTCATCATAAGCAAGGTATACCACAATCCGGTTTTTTCAAGGATCAGAGTAAAAGATGTGCCGGACAGAAACAAATTTCATCACCCCGGAAGAGCGCTTAACAATGCGGAATATATTGTTCCCCGGTGTCCGCCTATAATCGTACCCGCAGTCCGCACTGCCCTTGCTTCACAACAGAACCGAGAGCCGAAGCAAGGATATCTGTTTCGGTTTCGCCGGTGCAGTGGCAGCACACCAGATGGCGCAGGGACTGACGGCGGAGATACTCGATGGTGGCAGTCATACGGCGCGTACCGGTTCCTGCAAGATGAAAACCGCCGACAACAGCGTACAGGGGCCGGCCTCCGGAAAGGGTGCGCGCGTGCTCGCAGGTGTTTTGAAGGCCTGCGTGGCAGCAGCCGGTTATCACAACCAGCCCCGCCGGGGTATCAATCCACACAGAAAGTTCATCATCCATACAATCAGGCACAGTGCACTGCCCGTCTGCAAACAACAGAGGCGACGGCTGTTCTTCCGGTGCCAGGCGTGGAATCGCATGGATAAAACCCGCGCAGCCGCCCAAAAAGACTGGAACAAAGGTACCCGGCCCGTATAAAAAAAGCCGGTCCGGTTCCAGGGCATCAAGCGCCGAGCGGCTTTCCGGTGAAAGACCGATGGGCCTGCACTGACCGGTCCGCTTGCTGAAGTGCCCGTCCCGGATATGGGCACAGGCATGCACCCGCAGGGCCGGCACCCGTTCAAGGACAGCAGGCAGGGCATCGGTGTGATCGTAGTGTCCGTGACTCAACACAAGATCTTCAACACCCTGCAGCGAGATACCGGCCGCATCCGCATTTGCAAAAAGACTGCCCCGGCCGACATCAAACAAAAGGCGCCGGGCGTCCGCTTCCACCAGAACAGAAAACCCGTGTTCGGCGGTATAAGGCGGGTCGGCCCGATTGTCGGCAAGGATGGTCAGGGTAACTGCTTCAGCTTGAACACAGCCGGCCTTGCCGGTATTCACGGCAGACATAGCCCCCCCTAGTGATCGCAGGCATTGGTGCCGGTGATAAGGGTGCCGTCAAGGTATTCGCGAACGAGCTCCCCGGTTTCCCGTGCAGGTGCGCCCACGCACACGACTATCCCGCGCTCGGCAAAAAGGTCGCGCGCGCGCTGGCCCATCCCGCCTGCGATAATATGGGAGATGCCTTGTTCTCCCAAAAAACGGGGCAGAAGCCCCGGCTCATGCGGAGGTGCGGTTATATAGCTTTTGGCGCCGACTGTTTTACCGTCATCGGCAATCTCGTAGGCGTCAAAACCGGCGCAATGCCCAAAGTGGGCGGTCAGTTTCCCGTTTGCAACGGGCACGGCAATCTTCATCATTATAAACTCCTTGCAAGTGTATCAAATATTCCGGAAATCTGTTCCGGTATTGTGCTGTCCGGCTGCTGTTGATCGCAGTATTCAACCAGGCTTACGCCCATTATCTGTGCCCGCGTATAGGCAGGGTCGTAAGCAAGGGAGCCTGCAAAAGGCACGGCGTTTCGTTCACACCAGGCAGATATTTCCGCTGTTACGCCGGTATTGATATCGGCCTTGTTTACGCAGACTGCAAAGGGGATGGCAAAATGACGAACCAGAGATGCTACCCGCTCCAGATCATGCATCCCGGATACCGTCGGTTCCGTTACAACAAGAACGGCATCGGAGCCGGTAATTGAGGCGATGACCGGGCAGCCGGTTCCCGGGGAACCGTCAACCAGAATCCAGTCGGCCCCTGTTTGAGTCGCGACCTGTTTGGCTTCGCGCCGTACCCTGGTTACCAGTTTGCCGGAATTCTCGGCACGGATATCAAGGGCGGCATGCACAAGGGGGCCGAACCTGGTATCAGAACGGAACCATCGCCCGCAGCGCCTGTCAACAAAATTGATAGCACCGGCAGGGGCAATACGCACACAGACCCCGCAGCCCTCGCAGGAGGCTGCATCAAGGGTCCAGTGTCCGGCGCTTGTTTCTGTAAAGGCCTCAAACCGGCAGGCCTGCGCTGCTTGCGCACAGTCTCCTTCCCTGCCGGGCGCTATCTGTGCGACTCTGCCGCTGATAAACACTTCTTCTGTACGAACCTCGGGAGCAAGGACCAGATGAAGGTCGGCTGCATCTACATCGCAGTCGGCACAAACCAGTGTGCCCCGCCTGGAGGCAACTGCTGCAAGACTTGCGGTAAGGCTGGTTTTACCTGTTCCGCCCTTGCCGCTTATAATGACAAACTCTTTCATTGCGCTCCTCCCGGGCCTGTCCGGTTTTTCCATTCGTGAACCAGCAAGCCCGCAAGAGCGGAAAATATACGCCGATATTCAGGGGCTGCAACAATCAGGGGCTCGCCCCGCGAATAACCGGCGGCAATGCGCCGCTCTTCCGGAATTTGAAGCAGGATTCGGATACCTTCACTGCTGCAATACTCGACAACACGGTCATCCCCTGAATCACTGCGGTTTATAATTACACCGAAGGGTATGTCCATTGCCCGCACCGTATCGATGGCAAGCCGCAGATCATGCAGGCCGAAGGGGGTCGGCTCGGTAACCAGAATGACATAGTCAACACCGGTCAGGGCCGTTCCCATCGGGCAGGAAGTTCCGGGAGGGGCATCGATAACTTCCAGGACTCCGCAGTCCGCGTTGCCACAGTCCGCGGTTCTCCTTTCCGCCGCAGCGCCTGACCGCCCTTTTACTGCGCGAATAACCGGCGGGGACATGGCCTTGCCGATGGACAATAAACCCTGATAAAAACCCATGTCAGGCGCAGATGATCCGGAAGCGGCGGCACCGCAGCCCACACGGCTAACGCGGCCTTCGGTCAGTGTGCCGATTTCTGAAGCTACTTCCCGTATGGCCTTTTCGGGACACACCAGGGCACAGCCCCCGCAGGAGTGGCACAACTCCGGAAAAACCAGCACCGTTTTGCCGACACGTACGATGGCGTTAAACTCGCAAAAACGGGCACACTCGCCGCAGGCAGTACAACGCGTCTCATCGATAAGGGGTATCGGCACACAGACAGGACTTTCCACCGGATCGCTGACTTTCAGAAAAAGAGCAGCATTCGGCTCTTCTACATCACAATCCAGCAGGTGTACCATTCCTTGGGCAGCCAGGGCCAGGGACACGGCAACAGTTGTTTTTCCGGTTCCGCCCTTGCCGCTCGCAACTGCTATCCTCATACCCAGTGACCTTCTACATCGGCCCCGGTAATCCGGATGAGTTTACCGGCTTCCCATTGGGCAAGAGCCTGACGCACCGGGCCGGCCTTTGCCAGATACACGGGGACTCCCGCAGCGGTCAGCACCGCAAAGGCCTTTGGTCCGGCATGACCGGTAATCAAGACATCAGCACCGGCATTTACCACATGCTGTGCAGACTGGATTCCTGCACCCTGGGCTGCCTCCAGATTCTGGCTGTTGTTGATAAACAAAGTCGATCGGGTTTCTGTATCGAACAGGATAAATCCGGCAGCCCGCCCAAAGCGGGTATCCAGCTGGTCTTCAAGGGCAGCTCCTGAGGAACTGATCGCAATCTTCATGGGGTATCTTCTCCTTTATAGTGCACAGGTAGTGACAGGCCGTGCCGACGTTGCCGACACCGGCGGCGGCGGGGGCACGAACAGCCGGGCATGGAAAACGATTCATTCTCGAGTGCCCCTTTTGCCCAGGCCGCGCAAACCCGGTCTACCGTGCCGGAAACAAAGGGGATAACCTCTATTTCCGCATCTAGCAAACTGGTCTGATATTCAGGCGACAGGGCGCCGCATAAAAGCAATCCTGCACCGGCAGTCTTAAGCACTGCAGCCTTTGCATCGGGGCTGTTATCGGAAAAACTCAGCATCTGTGCGGACATCGCAGTTTCAGTGAACCGGCCGGCTTCGTCCCGATCAATGACAAGGCAGCGCGCCGATACGTCAAAAACCGGTGCAATCCTTCCATTCCAATATGACAGGGCAATCTTCATGGTTACTATTAAGCAAGTTTCATGCCAGGAATTTCCGCTTCAAAACAATGTCATTCTCACACACCATTGCATTAGTGCATTGTATTCATAAAAAGGGATTGCAATGTTACAATCAATTCTGCAAACAACCGGATGCACCTCTTGCCCAAGACCGATCATGTACGGTACAAGATTCACATGAATGAAAATGAAGCTGGTCATGGAGAGAGCGCGGTCGAATGGTTTTGCAAGGGATATAATTGTGCCCAGGCAACTGCATCGGCCTTTGCAGCAGAAGCAGGTCTTGAACCGGAAGCGGTACACCGTATGATGGCCGGATTCGGCGGAGGCATCGGCGGTACGCGGGAATTATGCGGCGCCGTTACCGGCATGATCTGGGCCCTCGGCATCACCAGAGGCGGATATGATCCGCATGATAATCAGGCAAAAACCCGGATGTACCTGGCAGTGCGCGAAGCTATTCACGAATTTAGCGAGCAGTTTGGAACCACCAACTGCCGGGACTTATTACTGAAAGCGGGATGTCTTCCCAAACCCGATCCGGCCGTACGCAATGCCGACTACTACGCAAAACGGCCCTGCGCGCACTTCGTCCAGGCAGCAGCAGACATTGCCGGCAGGCGCATGACCGAAAGCGAATAAATAACAGGTACGTTTATGTTCGGGCCGGAGTAATCCCGAGCTTTTTTATTTTACGCCACAGGGTCGTTTTATCTATACCAAGGGCAGCTGCAGTTTCGCTGCGGTTCCACCCATGGGCTTCAAGAGCGGAAAGAATACAGGAGCGTTCAGCCTCGTCGCGGGCCTCATGCACAGCCCCCGTACCAGTGCCTGCGCCTGTGCCAGCGCCATTTAACGCACCCGCAGAAGCGAGCAGACCCGGCCCGGCAGAGGCAAACCCCCGGGGCAACAGATCTTCACCCAAAAGCGGCTCACGGCCAAGAACAACCATCCGTTCAACTACATTTTCCAGCTCGCGTATATTGCCCGGCCAGGGATGAGCATAAAAGCGCCCGTACACCTCGGGAGCAAACCCGTCAATCTTTTTGTTAAGGGCTGCCGAAAACGTTTTCAGAAAACCGCATGCCAGATCGGGAATATCCTCGGTACGGTCACGAAGCGGGGGCAATGAAAGGCAAATCACGTTGATACGATAATAAAGATCACTGCGGAAGCGCCCTTTCGCGACCAGAGCAGCAAGATCCTGGTTGGTAGCGGTTATCAAGCGAATATCGGTACGAACGGGCTTTGTTGAACCCAGGGGTTCATACTCGCGTTCCTGCAATACCCGCAAGAGTTTTACCTGAACCGCCCTGGGCAGGTCCCCGATCTCGTCCAGAAAAAGGGAGCCGCCCTCTGCCAGGGCAAAACGGCCGGCCTTGTCGCGGTCCGCACCGGTAAATGCCCCTTTTTTATAGCCGAACAACTCGGATTCCACCAGGGTTTCGGGGATGGCTCCGCAGTTTACCGCAACGAAGGGGCCGTCTCTCCGGGGGCTCAGCGAGTGAATGGTACGCGCCAATACCTCTTTGCCGGTTCCGGTTTCACCCTGTATATGTATGGTGCTGGACGAGTCCGCTGCGGCGGGTACAGTGGCCAGCAGATGTTCCATGGAAGGACTTTTACTTTTAAACACCGGATTGGGACCCCTGGACGCCAGTTCCTGTTTTAATTGCTCAATCTCGCGAAGATCCCTGAAGGTTTCAGCGCCGCCGAGCACCCGTCCCTGCTGATCCGTCAACAAGGCTGTCGATACACTGATGGGGATACGCCTGCCTTTGGTATCAAGACAATAGCCGGCACGGTCAATAAGCGGTTTTCCGGTTTTCATCGTACGCCGCAAGGGGCAGGAGGTTTCGCACATGTTGGAGCGAAAAACTTCAAAACAGTTTTTTCCGAGGGCCTTTTCGCGGCTGACCCCGGTAATTTTCTCGGCAGCCCGGTTGAAAGAGGTTATCTTCCAGTCGGCATCAACAGTAAACACACCGTCCGAGATGCTTTCCAATATATGAGCCGTCAGGCTGTCGTCATGCGTTTTTTTCATTGTTTGATACCGCTACTATACTGCCTGTGCATCTTTTTGAAAACCAGTCGCCCTTTTCCGCTTGACCGGCAGGAACATTCGGCGTACTCTGTACACACCACATTAATCCCGTAAAACACAAGGAAAATCATGGCAACTGCAAAAAAAACAACAGTAAAACCTGCGGCAAAAGCCGCAAAGGCTGCTCCGGCAAAGGCTCCAGCTGTAAAAAAAGCCCCGGCCCTGCCCGAGAAATTTACACTGACTTCCATGTCAGCCTGGCTCGCTGAAGCCCACGGCATCACCAAAAAAGAAGCCCGCGAGCTTCTGGATTCGGTATTCGCCCTGGTTGAAGGCGGCGTTCTGAAAGGTCAGCGCGTTCCGGTCGGAGCTATGGGCAAGATGCTCGTAAAGATCAAACCGGCTACCAAGGCCCGCATGGGACGCAATCCCCTGACCGGTGAAACCATCAAGATCCCTGCAAAAAAAGCCACAAAGGTACCCCGCTTTACCTTCAGCAAGGCCTTCAAGGAAGCTGCCCTGAAGGCAAAAGATCCCAAATAATATACGGGGCACAGCATATAAAAAAAGCACCCGCTCGGGTTGAGCCGGGTGCTTTTTTTTGCTTTGATGTTGCATAACTGCATCCGATATCCTTATACTAAATTAGTAACAATTATCAGGGATGATCTTTACGCTACACCCTGAACAGCCCGGGGGGGACTGCGGTGAATTTCGTAAAACAGGTGTTATGCATACCGCTTTTACTTTGTACGATCCTTTTTCAACCTGCAGCACAAACCAGGCAGGTAAGGTTTGCAAACATCGGCCTGCGGGACGGTCTTTCAAATGCGAGCGTTTCATCTTTTGTCCAGGATGCCGCAGGCTTTATCTGGATAGGAACACAGGGGGGGCTTCACCGCTGGGACGGCAAGGAATTTACCCTGTATGAGAACGAACCCTTCAACAGGCAGTCTCTGCCGCATAACCTCATTCAAACCATGTACATGGATCCGGACGGTGAAACCATCTGGATCGGAACATATCGCGGTCTGGTACGTTTTGACACACGAAACCAGCACTTTACATCCTGGTCCCGAAACCTGGACAATCCGTCAAGCCTGAGCAACGATGTGGTGGTAAGCATCAGCAAGGATGCTCAAAACCGTCTATGGTTGGGAACCCTGGATGGACTGAACAGAATGGACGGCGACAGTTTTGTACGGTATCCGGTAGAACCTGATAATCCGGACTCGCTGGCCAATACGGTAATTCGGGCTGTTACACTGGATTCACGCGGTACTCTGTGGATAGGAACCTCGGGCGGCGGACTTCACCGGTATAATGACGCAGAAGACAACTTTGAGCGTATTCCGGTAGATCCGCTCGGCACACAGGGCACCGGCAGTGAATACATCATGAGCATCAGCGAAAGCGCCGACGGGCTTTTATGGCTTGGCCAGTGGTTTTTCGGAATAAGCGCGTATGACCCGGAAACCGGAACATATACTCACTACCGTCTTGAAGACAACCGCGTCTATTTTGTAAATGCCCGCGATCCCGGCCGAGTTTATGCCGGCACCTGGGGAGGCGGCCTTTTTGAGCTGGACACAGCATCCGGAACAATTCATAGATACGAACGGAAAGAACAGATGTGGTCACTGCCTCACAATACCGTCTACTCCTGTCTGGTAGACTCTGCCGGCGAGGTCTGGATCGGAACCAACGGAGGCGGATTTTCACATCTTCTGAGAGAATCGCAGGCATATACCCGCTTTGAGCACGACCCTTCCGACCCCGGCTCACGTGCCTCGGGTAAAACCAACGCGGTTCTTGAGGACAGCAAGGGGCGGCTGTGGATCGGTACGTATAACGGAGGATTAAGCCGCCTTGATCCGGGAAAAACCGCATTCCGGCACTACCGCCATAACCCTGCCGACCCGCGCAGCCTTGCAAACGACATTATAACTGTTTTAAAAGAAGACACACAGGGCACTATTTTGGTTGCTACCCAAGGGGGATTGCATCTGTGGGACGAAAAAACAGACAGCTTCAAACGCATCCTGCACAATCCGTCCGATCCGTATTCACTGCCCGATAACATCGTATATGAACTTCTCGAAGAGCCCGACACAGGTAATTTCTGGGTAGGCATGTATCACAAGGGTGTTGCCTATTGGGATCGCACGACCGGCCGGTTTACCGGCTACCCCTCGGAAGCGGATAACCCTGAAACCTTGAGCGACAACCTGGTATACAGCATGGCCCGGGACCGCCATGGACATCTGTGGGTCGGCACAAACAGCGGTCTGAACCGGCATCTCGGTAACGGCCGGTTTGTGCGGTACATGTCGGATCCCGATAACCGTCACAGTATACCCTCCAACACCATAATGCGTATCTATCTTGATACAACAGGTAACCTGTGGCTGGGGACCAACGGCGGAGGTGTCGCCCGGTATAACGAAGAAACTGATACGTTCACAACCTGGACCAAGCGGGAAGGACTGCCGTCCAATGTACTTACAGGACTGCTTTCCGGGCCTCAAGGCTCCTTGTGGGCAGCAACCTCGATGGGCCTTGCTGTGTATGATCCGGCCACAGACCTCTTTACCCCCTTCGCAGGGCAGGAAGGCCTGCGCTACAGCGAGTTCAACGGAGGACACTACCGCAACAGTCAGGGACAACTGTATTTTGGTGTACTGAATGCCCTGTACCGAATCGACCCGACCCTGGTTTCACATCCCGACGGCAGGCTTCCCCTGCGCCTGACCGGAATCACCGTTCTTAACCAGCCCCTGGAAACAACAGTTTCCCCCTGGTTCATTGACCGGGTGGATCTTCCCTGGAACCGCAACTCCATATCCTTCACCTTCAGCGCCCTTGATTTCCGGGACCCCGGACGCAACCAGTATGCATACAAACTGGAAGGCTTTGACACAGAGTGGATCTACAGCGGCAACCGCTCCTATGCATCTTATACAAACCTGCGGGGAGGGCGGACCTATCAATTCCGGGTTCGGGTCTCCAGCCCCGGCGGCAGTTGGGACGGCGATGCACTGACCATACCGGTACGCTTAAGCCGGGCACCCTGGCTGCGCTGGTGGGCCTTTGTCCTGTATATCCTTTTTCTGGCGGGGCTTTTATGGATATCGCTGGTCATCCGAAGCCGACTTCTACTGAGGGAACAGGTCAGCGAGCTGACGCGGGTAAAGGGCGAACTTGAGCTGGCTAACATCCAGCTCGGAATTATTGCAGACCACGACGGCCTGACGGGCCTTTGCAACCGGCGCTCGATAGACGCCGAACTGCACCGCAGGTATGAGGCGGCGGCAGCATTCTCCGAACCAATATCGGTCATGATGATCGACATAGACAAGTTCAAGGATTATAACGATCACTACGGCCATCAGCTGGGTGATGAGGCTCTTATTCAGGTAGCCGGTGCGATTGAAGGTGCGATGGATCGTCCCCAGGACAGCGTAGGCCGGTACGGCGGCGAAGAATTCCTTGTCGTCCTTCCGGGCACCGACACAACAGGAGCGCGCATGGTTGCCGAACGAATCTGTGCTGCGGTACATGCGCTGGCGATCCCTCATGTGGCTTCAGACGTACTGAACATCGTAACACTGAGCGCAGGGGTAGCAACTGTTGTACCCTCCCGGGGAGCCAGCTTTGCAGATCTTGTAAAACTGGCCGACACGCGCCTGTATCGGGCAAAGCACGAGGGACGCAACCGTATAATCGACGGCTAAGGACAAACGATCCTCAGACTCCGGATGATTCTCCTGCGGCCTCGGCCGTATCCCCGAGAAAGGCGATACGGGCAAACACACTGTCCAGCCGGTCGGAACGAAGGGTGTACCGCACTACCCCGCCGTTCAGCTCGGTCCGGTCCAGGGCCTCGCTGACCAGATAGGGACGCGGATTCGCAAGCGCTGTCCAGTACACCAGAGAAATAACCCCGTCTGCAATCTCAAGCGTGTTGATGCCGTGCTTGCCGGTCGCACAGCCTGAATTAAAGATACAGGGAATTAAAAAGGGATCAGATCCGTACAGGCTCTGGTTCTTTCGTTTTTTTACCCCCGCGGACGCCAGGGCGCGAAGCTCGTCGCGGTACATCCGTATCTGCGCTTCAATTCCGGACCGCTGTGCCTCATCGGCGTCAAGATACTCCTCAAGCAGCCGTTCCAGAGACAGCCGGATTGTATCGTATTTGGACAGCGACTCGAACAGGGGCCGGTGCGTGTGCCCGGTTACCACTGCAACCCCGAGTGCCCGCGCAGCGCGATAAATCTGTTTTTCTGTGCGGAACCGCCTGCGTGAATCCTTTGAAACAACTACATTGGGAATATGCAGGGGACGTAAAAACCAGCGAACCATAAAGGCCGAAAAAAAGTCAAAACGCACATACAAACTTGACGCCTGGTGTCCGTGAAACACAAACAGCCGGTGCTTGCCGTAGCGGTACACCAGCCCCTCATACAGGTGCCAGGGATACTCCCGCTCCAGCAAAAGGTCATAGTCATGATTGCCTACAATTTTGCGCAGCTGCCCGCGTTCTGCAAAACGTCCGATTAGCTCCAGCACCCGCGGCCAGGCGGAGCGAATTCTGGACAGCGGGAATTTATTCAGATCCTCAACATCGCCGTTCAGAATCAGTGTGTAGTCCCGCTTGAGATACCAGTCAGCAAGCAGGGTTTCCAGTAAAGCACGATTAGCGGCCAAATCATCGCGCGAACTGCCGTTGCCCATGTGAAGGTCGCTGAGGAAAACGTACCTCCGTGATTCGTCCAGATTTTCCTCAGGACAATCTTTTATAAATTGCCTGAAGGATTCAAGGTAGATGTCATATTTCATCACCTTTAATTGTTACGCCCCGTACGCAGTTTGTCCCTGCCCCGGGGCGTTTTTTTTGTAAAAAAATGTTCCGGCTCAATACCGGAGGCGTGTCCCTGCGCTGATAATCCACAGCCCGTCACCGTCTCCGCCGCGCAGATGCGAGAGGGAGGTTTCAATGGAAAACCCGGAAAGCGGAACGATGGACAGGGCGACAGCGGCCAATCCCGATCCATGGGGGAGCGAACTATGCACCGGTCTGCCTCCGGCAGCATAGAGGCCCTGCAGGGAGAGGCTGTAGATGTCGGCGAAGCCTGCCTGAAGAACAGCAAAGCAGACAAGGTTCTCCCTTCCCGGATGGGTCAACAGCTCGGAGCGGAAGGAGATCGGCACATCCCGAAACCAGTCAAAGGCGCGGAATATGCCCGCCGAGACGGACCAGTTTTGCGCGTCATCATCAGCCGAAGCCGAAGCATACCAGTCAAACCACAGTGAACCCTCGCCGGCAAGGCCAAAGCGGCTGCCGGTGTTTTCGCTGTAGAGCCAGTTTGCTTCGAGACTGTGAAGAAGGTACCAGCCGGGGGTCAGGGCAACACGGGTGCCGGCCCGGTTACCCGGCGGCGGGGGAAGAAGGCCTGCTGCAACTGCAGCCCCGGCAGCAGCGCCTGAAAGATACTCTCCTGTGCCACTAAAAAACCTGTCGGCAGTTATTTCCGGCAAGGCGGCAATCTCAATAAAACTGAAGCTCCCCAGCGGCAGCAGAACTACTGCCATCCAGTCTGTACTGATGCGGTACTCGCCGGCTCCGGCAGAGCGGATGGACGGCAGCTCTCCAAAAACAGGATCGGCAGCGTTGAAAAAAAAGCCCCGTCCCCAGGAAAGAGGCATCTTGCCGGCCGAAAACCGCAGGAAGGAGTCTTCGGTAATCCAGGGGAAGCGGGCACGCAGCCAGGCCCGCTCCAAAAGAACGGTACCGTCTGTCTGAATCGAAACGGCAAGACTGCCGCGTACAGTCCCGGAGCGAGCGGAATCAACAAGCAGACGCGCTCCTGCACAGCTGTACTCCGGTCCGCCGTCAAGGCCGGCGGATGAAACCTCCGCCCCTGCTGTCATCCACAGCTCTACCGAGGGGACTGCCTGTGCAGAAAGAGGGGTAACCGCGGCGGTGCCCAGCGCAACAAGCAGGGCTGCGAACAGAGCTGCACAATCACGCGGCCTTACCATGACAGGGCCTCGCGGCTGAACATGCGCTCATTGAGCGACTGGTTTATTTCCACACTCAGCAGGGTCATAGTTGTTCCGGTATTACGGCGCAACAGATCTGTCATCACAGTCTTGAAGGCCATGGGGCGCCCTGAAACGATCCTGATATCCGATGACTGCATCTCGCGCAAAGGCCGCCCGGCAGCACTATAGAGGATTGCCCTGCGTGTCACAAACTGCTCCTTGTCCACCCAGATGTCCTGCCGTGCATAGGTTTCAGAACGGCTTTTTGCGGTCAGCCGGATTGTCCAGCAGGCAGCGCCGTCTATCACTTCGCTGCCGGTAAGCTCTGCATCAAAGCGGTCAAGAATGGTGCGGTCATCAGTCAAATCCTCATACGAAAAATCAGAGCCCATAAGGGAATCACGCAGGGCGCTTCCGCGCAGCCAGATCACCTCGTCGGCATCGGGATAGTACAGATAGATGTTGGTTTTCTGGCGCAGAACCTTTTGTCCGCGGTCAGGGCCGCTGGTGATTTCCAGCAGGGTGTCTCCGCCGCGGCGGGACCAGGCAGTAAAATCACTGGTTGTTACACCGAAGCGGTTGCTTGCCTCAAGCCGGGCTTCCATGCGTGAGGTTTCAAAAACCTGATTCGCTTCAAGCCGGCGCAGGATCTCTGCAACCGGGGGCGCAGCCTGAGCTGCGGCAGTTGATACCGCACACAGCAAAAGAGCGGTTGCCAGTACTGCGCGGGGAACAAAGGCCACCTTCAGTGCACTGTAATCAGATATCCGTTTTACCATCATAATCCTCCTCTCAGTTAAAAAAAACGATGCGTTCCCCGTGCGCCTTATTTTTCGCGCAGGGCCTCAGCCGGTTCTACCCGTGTCGCCATTCGAGCCGGAACCCAGCAGGCTGCAAGGGCGATCACAATACCCAGTGCCATAAGGGATGCAAGCCGGGGCAGGGACAGGTGCGGGTAAATAACCTGCGATGCGCTGAAGCCCGAGATGGAACCGCCGCCCATCGCAGCAAAATCAAAACCGATAACACCGAAAAAGCGCACAGAAAGATAACCGGCAAGGCCTCCAGCTGCGGCACCCAAAAGAGCTATCCAGAACGATTCAGTCAAAAAAAGGCGATGCAGGCGCCCTTTCTCCATACCCAGGGCTGCAAGGGTTCCTATTTCCTTGCGCCGTTCCAGAACACTCATCATGGTAGTATTGAAGATTACCGTGCTTGCCAGCAAAAAGAAGATCGAGCTGATAAACAGGTAGATCACCTCGGCCATCTTGAAAAAGCTGTACATGCTGTTCACCGTATCCCAGCTGCGGATATCAAGCTCCGTGCTGTCAAAGCCCGCAGCCTGTGCAAGCGAGCGGAGCTCCTGCGGCAGGGCTGAAAGATCGGAGCCGGCACCTTCCCGGACAAAGACCTGCAGCTGCAAGGCATTGGGACCCATGCGCAGATATTCTCCGGCCAGACGCCAGTCCATCAGTACAAGCCGGTTCTGCAGGTCGGCATCGGCAAGGGAGATCACACCGGAGACAGTAAAGCTGCGTCCGTTGCTTCCGCCGATGGCTGTGCGTGTCAGGGCAGTGATGCGGTCCCCTGCTTCCAGTGACAACTCGCGGGCCGTACCGGTGCTTACAAGCACCTCTGCCCTGCCTTCTTCCGGCATGCGTCCGGATACCAGATGTGTATTTTCGCGGTTGATGGTACGCGATGCTGTAAAATCAAGACCGATTACACGGGCCGGTATTTGTTCACCGCCGCGGTAAATTGAAACCCCGAAGTCCGAACGCGGAGTAACAAGGGTGACACGCGGATGCGTTCCAAGGACAGAGGCAAGTTCTTCTGTATCCTCAACAAAGAACTGCAGCGGAGCTACCCGCTCATTATCAACAAAGCGGCGGTCCATCACCCGGACATCGCCGGTAAGGTTATAGGTCACATTTGTCCGCATATCGCTGATAAAGCCTTCTTCAAAGCCTATAACAAAACACACAATCATGGTGCTTACTGCGATAGCGGTAACCGACAGCAGTGTTCGTCCGCGGCTCCTCCACAGGTTGCGCCAGGCTGTTTGTGCAATTTTCATCTTTTCCTCCAAACGTGCTAATGACACAGACAATCAAGCATTAGTCATCACATCCCTGCTAATTGCGCAGGATATCGGCAACCTCGGAACGCAGAATGCGTCCTGAGGGGAACCAGGCAACAAACGACGAAATACCAAGGGCTCCTGTAACCGTGGCAATCATCCCCGACGGATTCCAGGCTGAGCGCATTACTCCGGTCAGCCGGTAGCCGACATCTGTTTCCCGCATCATGAAGCTGAAGTCCACGCCGTATTCCACCATAAAAAAGGTTATGAAACTTCCGACCGCAAGCCCTGCAAGAGTGCCAAGAAGACCGATTCCGAAGCCTTCCACAAGAAACAGCCAGCGTATCCGTGTTTTGCTGTACCCCAGGGCGCGCAGCATGCCGATTTCCGGTCTGCGCTCCATTACGGCCATCAGCATTGTATTGGATATACCGACAGCAGCGATAATGAACATGAATACCAGGTATATCTTTGACGCTCCGCTTTTTGTCTTGGTTAAAAGTACCGCATCTTCTTCCACCTCTTCCCAGCTGTAGATCTCAGCCCCGGAACCTGCAAGCTGTACCGCCAGAGCCTGCCGGGCCTGGGCACCGGAAGCACGGCCTTCCAGACGGACAGCGTATTCGGTTATGGCACCGTCAAGGGCAAAAAGTTCATCCGCCGTACTTAAATCCATATACACATTGGCGCGGTTCACATAGGGGTTGTCAGTCAACACGATACCCACAATCTCGGCTTCTACAGTCTGGTAAAAGCCTCCGCGCCCCTGGCACTCTATAGTCACAAACTGACCTGTTACCGCTCCGATATCCTCCGCCAGCCAGCTGCCAATAACAATGCCGCTGTCACCGGGAAGGAGCCATCGGCCAGACTCAAGAGATCCGGGAGTCCGGAATACAGCTGCCTCGCGTTCAGGATCAACAGCATGGAGCTTGACTGTTACAGCACCGGCGACGTCAAAAAACTCTTCGCTGAACACCATCTCTGCTGCTGCAAGCACCCTGGGCGCAAAACGGTAAGCCGCCAAAAGGGCTTCGATTGACAGGCGGCTGTCTGCTTCCAGAAAGGTATCGAAGGGCAAAAACTGCCTGTCGCCGAAGTATCCTTCAGCAAAGATTTTTACTTCGCCTGTTTCATAGTCGCGGATATTCCGGGCAGACTCCACCTCGGCGCCGATCAGCATGGCATCTATCATGATGCTGAAAATAACACCGAAAGCGATTGCAGCAGCTGTAATAAAACTGCGCTTTTTGTAGCGGAACACGTTCCGCAGCGCCATTTCAGCTATCGTCATGCCGGCCTCCGTTCTATTTCGGTAATCTGACCGTCATGAAGACGGACAACCGTACGGGCATAGTCCATGACCATCGGATCGTGTGTTGAAAACACAAAGGTTGTATTATGAGTTTCATTCAGACCGATCATCAGCTTCAGGATGTCCTCACCCGTGCGCGAATCCAGGTTTGCGGTCGGTTCGTCTGCAAGAATTACCGGAGGATCCTTTACCAGTGCGCGGGCTATGGAAACCCGCTGCTGCTGACCTCCTGAAAGCTGTGAGGGCTTGCGGTCTTCCATTCCGGCAAGTCCCACCTCCTGCAGAATCCGGCTTACCCGCTCATCAATTTCTTTTTCGCTTATACCTTTGAACAGCTGCAGTGCCAGGGCAACATTCTCGCGGGCTGTAAGAACGGGTATCAGATTGTAGCTTTGAAAGATAAAACCGATACGCTGCTGTCGGGTCGCTGTACGGGCCTTCTGGTCAAGGCCGGAAAGAAGGGCTCCATCCAGGCTGATCTCGCCGCCGGAAACAGCATCAAGACAACCGATAAGGTTTAAAAGGGTGGTCTTACCCGAACCTGAAGGACCGGCAAGGGCCAGAAAATCGCCGGCAGCAATCTCGAGAGAAACACCGCGCAGTGCATGCACCTGCTGTGTCCCTGCCTCATAGATCTTTGTCACATTCGAAATCGTAATCATTCATCAGCTCCTTTGCCGGCCCGTACCGATGCCAGCAGTTTTTCCATTTCATCCAGGTATTCCATCAGGGCTTCACGTCCGGGCTCTGTTATGCGGACATCTGTGCGCGGTTTGTTATCCTGAAAGTATTTCTCTGTCGCAATGTAGTCCGCTTCTTCAAGCGTCCTGAGCTGCACACTCAGGTTCCCGGCCGTCATTGAAAGGGCATCCCGTATATCGGTGAAACCAAGCGCATCGTCTGCAGTCGCCAGCAGGGTCAGAATCTTCAGGCGGCTTTGTTCATGAACCAGCCGGTTCATCGGTTGTCCCTTGAAAAGAAGATCACCGCCGCCATGCTTAAAAATAAAACCGCACAAAATCCGGCAAGCCACAGCAGCTGGGCGCTGTTCATCAAAAAGAGACAGGCGATCCCGTACAGCCCCAGCAGTGCAGAGACAATGAGGTACTCACGGGTATGAAAGAACAATGCGAACAGGGCAATCACAAGGGCCATATACATCCCGCAGACCGGCAGCAGATACCACCAGGAACCGGTTACAAGAGCAAATTTTGCACTGATTAACATTACTCCGGAAAAACCGGCAAGCTCGGTCAGATAAAACCGGGCAAAATCCGGGTCCTGATAAAAATCCCGGAACGTAAAGGTTCGTCCCTGACGGGAAAGAGTGCGTTTCAAAATACTCTGCTTAAAAATGGTGGCGGCAATAAAAGCTACGGCGATAGATGTCCAGACAGCAGTTTTAATGCTGAAGGGTATCGCGGCATAGGCTCCAAACCGTACAACCAAAAAATGCAGCACAATACAGATTCCGCTAAAAAAGACGGCGCTCACCAGTGAAAAGGGAATAAAAGCCCGGTCCAGCAACAAGGGGCGCATTACAGCCATGCGTGTGCGAACACTTGCCTTGAGTTCGGCAATATCCTTAAGGGCCTGTCCAATCTCGATATCAGTCATAAACAACACCTCTATGTAAACCAGTTTATGCCATAAACTTAATACGCAAACACAAGATTGTCAAGCATCAGGGAGAAAAATCGTGTACCGCCCTTTTTTTTTACGACAGTCTTTACTATA
>CAZXJV010000056.1:0-18695 GCA_964641135.1 uncultured Treponema sp.
GTCGGTACCAGAAGGGGACCCTGATCTTTTCTAGAGCCTCCCGCAATTGCGTATCGACTGCCAGAATGGTGATAGAATCTGCAGAAACTTTTTGAGCCTTGTTCAGGGCTTTTAGGGCAATGGAAAAACCGCCAAACAGGGCAGCGCCGGTGAGCGAGATGATGGCAATGGCGATTACCGCTTCCAGTGTTGTAAAACCGTTCATCTGCTTTTTATTCACCGAGCAGTATCCTTTCAACTGTTTCATTGCGACTTTCTAGGGCGCTGAGCGCGATGTTCCGGGATTCTGTGGTCATTCGAACAACCGTGGACATAGCTGAAAAGAGTGCAACTACCGCAATCAGGGCCATGGCCATCGAGATAATTGCGTCCAATAGGACGTATCCGTCAGTTTTCCCAGGAGCAGACATCAGCGTTTTCACCTTCGCCACCTTCAGTCTTATCGGCACCCAATGACCTGATTCCAAAGGGCAATCCCGACTGTCCGGGTACAATATATTCATAGTCATTGCCCCAGGGATCCTTCGGCAATGGTTTGTTCAGATATGGTCCGTTCCAGGTAAGTGGAACCGGATCAAGTGTGGGTTTTTGCCAGAGCGCGACTAATCCTTGGGTTGAAGTGGGGTATTGTCCGCAGTCCAGGTAATAGGCGTCAAGTGCCAGGGAGAATGTTTCTATCTGGCTGCGGGCCGTTACGCTGCGGGCTTTTTCGAGGTATTTTATGGCCATAAAACCAACCGAAGAGGTCAGTACCATCACAATGGCGATGACAATCAATGTTTCGATAAAAGTCCAACCGCCTTCAGTATCATTTTTTTGGGTTTTTTCTTCAGTGTCTTTTTCTGTATTCATGCTAACCTCGCTTGTTCTTGTTCAGTATGCTTTTATAATAGTGAACCATACATTGAAAATAAGGGTAACACTATTCCAATAATCATTGTAAGCATTAATGCGCCAATCAGGACGATCATGGCCGGTTCTATCAAGCCCATGAATTGTGTTGACGACCGGTTTACCTCGCCTTGATAGTAATGGTGAATTTGCGAAAATACCCGTTCTGTTTTTCCGGAACGCTCACCAATACCAATCCATTGCCTTAGATAAACCGGAAACAGGCTGTGATACCCAAAGGCTTGAGACAATGAGACGCCCTTCAAGACTGAATTTCGTACTTGTTCCAATGCCTGACGCCAGGCTAAGTTTGAAATAACCTGAGCGGCTTCGCTGATTGCCAACTCCACGGGTATGCCACCGGCTGTGAGAGTCTCCATCGCAAACGAGAAGTTTAATGTTTCCCAAGCAGTGAGAAAGGGGCCAAAAAGCGGAATCTTGAGCAGGGCAAGATGCAGGCGAATCGCGGTCTTTTGATCTTTTCGGGAACGAAGAAAAATAATCAAGATGCCCAGGGCGATGATGGTGATCGTCAAGCCGATCCCCAGAAAAACCGCCTTAAAAATGGTAATGTTGCTTTCGATTCGCGTAGCAGCCTCTCCACCGAAGCCGGTAAAGATGCCTTCCATGCGCGGTAAAACGAAGAGGGCTAGTGCGAACGCGCCGACAATTGTCAATGTCAGGACCAGCAAAGGATAGGTCATGGCGCTAATCAGTTTGTCCTGGAGTAACTTCTTTTCGCGCAGGTACTCTGTCAGTCGGGGAAAGATACGCTCAACGGAGCCGGTTCGGTCTCCTACCGCAATCATACCCTGATATATTGGCGGAAAAAAGTCTCCTGCCTGAAAAACTGCCTGTGCGAAGGATTTCCCTTTGCGGATTGACTCCAGCAGGCGGTTGGCTAAGCTCCCCGCGCTGTTTTTCATTTCCGGAGAGGCCGATATTTCCAACGCCTCCTTCAGTGAAAGGCCTGAATCCAGTAACAGGTCCATCATTTCGGTAAACTCCATAACGATTTTTTTCTTTTTGCGGGTTGATCGGTTGGAATCACGGGTTTCGCTGATATGGTCGCAGCGTATTACTTGCTGTGCATTTGCCTGGAGGGTGTGAATCGCCTCTCTTTGTGAGGTTGCTACAAGTATTCGGGTAGTGATTTGTCCCTGTTGATCGACCAAAGTGCATTTGAAAGTCTGCATTAGGGGGTGTCCTCGGTAAAGGATATTTCCCTCTCAATTTCTGTAAGTGTGGTAATCCCGTCGTTCAGCAGTCTGAGGGCATAGTGTTCAATGCTCTCCATGCCATTATCTTGCAGGTAGGACTTGATTTCGTGGCTGCGGGCCTGGTTAAGTATCAGGCGCTCGAGTCCCGGATCCGCGGCGAACAGCTCGGAGATGATGATGCGGCCTTTATAACCGGTAGAGCTGCATTCCTCACAGCCGTGAGCGCGGGTAACTTTTTTTACGGTTATCCCAGCTTTTTGGAATATGCTTTTTTCTTTAAGATCAGGGTTGTCTTTGCTAACGCAGGCGGGGCACACCCGCCTGACCAGACGTTGGGCGATGGCCCCGCGCAGCACGGATGCTATCAAGTAGGGTTCGATGCCCATATCCGTAAACCGGGTAATAACCGAGGCCGCGTCATTGGTATGCAAGGTGGAAAGAACCAGATGGCCCGTCAGTGCGGCTCTCAGGGCAATCTCGGCAGTCGCCTTATCCCGGATTTCTCCCACCATAATGACATTGGGATCCTGGCGCAGAACTCGCCTCAGAATTACGTCAAACCCGAGATTGATTTGCTCGTTAATCTGTATCTGATTAACGCCTTCGACGATGAACTCTACCGGGTCTTCAATAGTGACAATCTTGATTGAATCGTTTACGATTTCTTTCAGTATTGAATTCAGTGTAGTAGTTTTTCCACTGCCGGTTGGTCCGGTTACCAAAATCAAACCATGCGGTACCTTGATGAGCGATCTGATGCGCGCCAATTGTTTTTCGTCAAAGCCGAGTTGTTGAAGCGAAAGGGGAATCGCCGAGCGGCCCAGAATACGCAGGACGATCGACTCTCCGCCGGTAACCGGTACGATTGAGACGCGGAAGTCGACGTGTTCGTTGCCCACCGAAACAGTAATACGGCCATCCTGAGGCTTCCGTCTTTCCAGAATATTCAGATTAGCCATAATTTTGATACGGGAAGATATTGCCGGAAAGCGTCCTTGATCCAGGGAGCGGATGGTGCGCAGATTTCCATCAATGCGGTAACGCACCCGGCATCCTGAGGGACTTGCTTCAATATGAATATCGGAAGCTCCGGAGCGGATTCCGTCTATGCATACAGAATTAACCAAGTTGACGATTGGGGCATCATTGGCAAGTTTGTCCAGCAGAACTCGGTCGCCTTCGCCGCTGACCAGCTGAATATCGTCGGAGGAGTGTATTTCACCCAATCTTTTCCCGAGGTAAATCGAGAGCTCGACGGCGCTGATCCGCACGAATTCCACCGGTTTATCATGTAATCTTCTGATCAGGCTCATAGCGCTTTGCTCGGCTTTTTCGGAGAGGCCAACAACCAAACTGTCCGGCCCCTCTTTTAGGATAAGTGCTCCGCGCGATTCGATAAAATCAACCGGATATTGAGAAGGTGCCTCGGGTAGTGGCATATAGTCGTTTAATGAGACGTCTCTCAGCGTTTTCAACGGATGGCTCCCCTGACCATGGTGTGATAGTAGCGCTGCATCCGGGAAGCAGTGTTCTGCGGTTCGTTGTCTTCAGTGCGAAGATAGGGCACGATATAAATCACAATTTCCGTTTTTTCTTTATTGGTTGTTTCATTCCTGAAAAGCCATCCGAGAATCGGAATGTCTCCTAAAATTGGAATTTTCTTGATAGCTTTGGTTTTGTCTTCTTTAATAAGGCCACTAATAACTATGGGGGTGCCAGAGGGGGTACGCACTTGGGTGTTTACTACCCGCTCTGATGTGGATGGGAGTGCGTTTTCGCCGGTAGTAGAGGTTGAATTCTGTTTGGAGATGGTAGCTCCGACATTGATGGTTATCATATCATTGCCGGAAACCCAGCCATTAAGCGAAACGAACAGGCCCGAAGAGATTTCTTTGGCCACCCCGGTAGGGGTGAGCGCTCCGGTATCGTCATCGCGCTCCAGGGCTTGGTAGCGATAGGTGTCGGTATTCTGAAATTTAATTTCCTGCCCGGTAAGCCCATTTAGGGTAGTATCTGCGAAAACCTCAGCGGTTTTTTCTCCGAGCTGTAAGCTGAGGCTGGCGGCAAACTGGTACCCGAAATGGGAGACAACATCGAACCCGAGGGAGAGAACATTGGACAATTCTCCGGTTAGGATATTTGATTCCCCGCTTGGGTTTGAGGTGGCTGTCAGGCCATTTCTAGTGTACGACAGATCTGTATTTTTATTGTATTGCACGATCAGCAGTTTGTATCGAATTTGAGGCCGGGGGCGGTCAATTAATTCCAGTTCGCGTGTCATCAGCTGCCGCTTGTCTGCAGATCCCAGGAAAAAGAACAGGTTGGGATCTCCGGACTGTACCAGCTCCTCTTTTTTTATGGATGGAGGCAGAAATTCTAGTAATTCCGATGTGCGAATATAGCGCAGGCGTATCGGATAGCCTTCCTGACGGTAGTCTACGGACGCAATAAAGGCCGATAACCGTGAAAAGGCTTCTTCCCGGCCAGCTAAAATAAAAGCATTGGAACCGGGAACCGTAACTGGTTGAGTTGGCAGCAAACGGGGCGGAATGATGGCCAGTAAATCGGCTATTGGGAGGAAGCTGCTGTCAAAACGCCGATATGTCAGGTTTTCCACGGGTTTATCAATCAGTTCGATAAAAGTAATAAGGGGGGTGATCTCTTCGCTCGTGCCGTTGAGAATTACGGTATTGGTATTTTTATCAATTTTAAGAATACTTCCTGAAGAAAGTTCTCCGGGCAACAATCCAGGAAGATCGGTCGCAGTAAGATGAACCAGATTGATAATCTTGGTTTCTTTCAGTTTACGGACAATATCCCGGCGCTGGATTTCAAGGATGTAGAACACCCCATTCTGTGCAAAATAGTCAGCGTTTCCCTGTTCAAGGATTAATCTGAGCAGACTGGTAAAGTCTCGATCCGAGAAATAGAGGTTTTCGAGTAAGGTATCCGTTCTGGTGAGCAGTGAGTATTCCATGCCGGCGATTCTGAACAGCTCCTGAATCAGTTCCAGAAAGCGACCTTTCTCCAAAGCAAGAGAGTAGCGCTCCCCGTTTTTAACTATGGCGGTTGATTGGATGATGTTACCGCCTGAATCCGTTCGTGGGGTCATCCGTTGCTTGATATAATGGTAGTTATCGAACTTTTCTAAGGTAAAATCCGGTAGCCTCTTAGTCAGGATTTCCAGTGCGGTGTCGAGGTTGAGAGACTCAATATCAACGGTCAATGATATGCGGGGGAGGGTGTCATAGAGGATGGTTCTTCCGATCGTTCGGGACAGATTGCGGATTAGGCTTTCTACCTCCACCCCATCAGCCTTAAGATTTATAAGTCTCGTTTGACTGTTATATTCGCATTTTACCCGCGAAACCTTATAAACCGGTCCTTCCCGATAGTAAAAGAGTTTGTAGGATGACAGGAATAAACCTAGAGCTGTTTCAAAGTCAGACTCAGAAAACTTGAAGGTAGCCGTTCCATTGACTGTTTCGTCAGGGATAATTGAGGTTCCGGTCGCTTCGGCCAGGGACAGTAAGATATCGGTAATGCTCTGGTTATAAAACTCCATGCTCTTCAGGACTTGCGCCTCCGAGTGAGAGTGCATGAGCATCAGAATAAGGATAAAAACGGGTAATCGTTGTTTTTGCATAAATCAGACCTCAGTTTTTAAAGCATAACTCAGTATATAGCAGGTTTCCGTGAAAAACCAGAGGGTGTTGATGAGAGAAATTTCAGATGATTTTGATGAACAAATTATTTGAGTTGAAAATTGACTGTTAATTACTAATTTGCGGCACATTTTTTTTAGCAAATTGGGCTGTAAAAAATTAGTAATGTTAAAAAAATCGGGTATTTTTCTATAAAAAACAATTTTTCTTGTTAACCGTAAAAACCTGTGCTACTTTGTTTATAACTTAAGCCATTAATAAAATCTTCACCCGTGACTGTATACTTTTTTTTCAATTTCACGATGTTTCACTAAATAAGGACATATTATGAAAAATCAATCGCATCAATTCTTCACAGGAGGTTTTTTTATGGAATATTTTAGATTTACAAAAATCAATATCCTAAAAACGCGAATCTTTATGACATGCATCTTCTGTCTGCTATCTCAACTGATGTACTCCCAAGTAACGGGAGTAAATATAATCCCTTCTTCCCTTCCTGGAAATAGTGGTGGTTTTGTAGGACCGAATATGCAGATTCAGTGGTCTCCGCCGGGATCTTACGATTTTCGGAAATACTGTGTAATTTTGTATAAGGCAGATACACAAGACTATCGTAACTCAAATGAAGTGTTGATAGCCATAGGTCCGACTACAGCCGATCATCCAGTAATTGCAATTAATTCAAATTATTTAGATATGTCAAATGTATATCATTTTGTGCGAACATCTAGTCCTGGGTTTGAGTATAATTTTGGTGATCAAAAAAAATTTCCAACCGGTACTCGTGTTGGGATTGTTATTGGTTCTTATCACTACAAAAAAACTGGATATACTTCTACAACTCATAATACTAGTGATTGGCGCTGGGAAATTAGTGGCTACTACTATCATAAGACAGTTACTATCGATAATTCAAATCCAACTCCAAGCCAGCTCATATTTGATGCTCCTCAGTATAATGAAGTGTACTACACCACTAACAAAGAGTTTTCTTTTACATTTTCGAACTCAACCGATATTGGGTCTGGAATTCAAAGGTATTTTCTTCAAGAAAAGAACAGCATAGGTTCGTGGATTACTAATGATCAGGTATATCATGATGGTGGTACCATAGAAATATCAAAGATATCAGATAATACAGATTCCAATTACAAATTTCGTATTATTGCAGAAGATAATGTGTGCAATAGAAGTTACTCCGATGAAGTATCGATTCAAGTTGATACGATCTCTCCACAAATCTCTCTGTCTGCACAGATAAACGGAAATCCAATTAGTTCAACGCCAATAATCACAGATAGGCAGATTGAAATACGTGCAGAAGCTGCAGATTTCCATCTGGACTCTGATAGCTATGACTGGAACATAGTATATATTGGTTCCGATGGCTTGCCAGTTCAGGTCTCTTCCCCAGGCAATACTGCTACTAGTGTTACCTTTGTTAATCCTGGTTTATATCAAATTCATTGTACTGTGAAAGATCTAGCCGGAAATGAATCAAAATCTGCAACTTTGGAAGTTACTATTGATAATTCGGCGCCTATTGTAGAAGCGCCCACTCTTACCTTTGGATATAATCCCACTGATCAGATTACCCGAATTAATCTGAGTTGGGAGAAATCTCAGGATTTATCTGGTATTTCTGAATATACCGTATGGTACAGAACAAAGACTCTTGTCGGTACCGATAACTTCGGTAATTTCATGCAAGTACCGCCTCAAAATGTAAATACTGACATGTGTACCACTTTTTTGGACTTGTCCGGAGGTCTATTTTCTCGGGAAGAGGCTACCGAAATACAGTTTACCGTGCTAGCCGTTGATGGCCTTGGGAATACCGGTAGTCCTGATGATGGGAATGCGACGACCATTATTCTTCCTGCGAAGGTTGAGTCTGAAATAAGGAGCAGTTCCTATGATTCTGAAAGCGGCCTGATATCAGTGGCGGTTGATTTTAGTATAACCCGAGCGCAGGCTATTCGCGATTACGAGCAACTAGTCCTTGTTCGCACCGCGTGCGACGGAAAAACAGCATTGCCTGCGGAGAGTGAGCTACCCCGTGAGGTTGTCATTTCGAACAGTGACTTTGCCACAAAACTGAGCGACTCTGGTTCTGGTTGTTCAGTTATTGATCAAATGACCTCCGTAAGCGGCGTCGGGCATAAGTACCTGAAGTATCAAGTATATGGAGTTCCCAAGGGTCAAGCGCAGCGAGAGCGATACGATGACACGACCGCGCATTTGTTACCGAATACACCGGGGCGGATTACCTGGTCATTGATAGATACCTATGGAGAAGTGTTGGATTTTGATGCAAGCGGGCGGGTAGTAACTCAAAATCCAGCGTTCAGAATTAATGGCGATGGCTTGGTGAATGTACGGTTCCGAGGGGAAGACTTGGATAAAGAAACCTGGATGATCGATTTATATCACAGTAGAAGGGTCCATACTAACCCTCCGATCATCAGCAGTAATCCGGTTTCTCCAACCAGTTTCAGGGCGTATGACACTGCCTTATCGCCCGATGAAACCTATCCGGTATACCTTCAGGGCGGGGTGAACACCCTGTTATTTAAATGGATAGAGGGGAATGTACAGGATGGCGGCGTTCCGGGTGCTAACTGGGCAGAAAACCGCTCCGGTCTTTTCACTCTCGAACTTATTATGGAGTATGGACAGTATCGGGTAAACATAACAAATGAATATGCCGAGTGGGGTGAAGACTGGATAACCGTCCAACCGGGAGAACCTTTGACGATGGAAATTGAAACCGAAGATGGTAGTGGGTTTACCTGTGACTGGGAATTCGGGGATGGTGAAACAGCGAGCGGGCTTTTTGCAGAACACTCCTATGCCCAGCGTGAAGATGAGATGAGTGACACTTCGCACTATACCCTTACGATACGACTTACTGACAGTAATGCGGTAGAGACAAATATACCTTTTTCCATACATGTTCTCGATACCCAGGTGGGGCAGCTGTACATTTCCGAATCTTGGCGGGGCGATCACCGGGTAATAGGGGTGGTCACTGTTCCGTCCGGTTTGACTTTGACCATTGGGGATGAGGCACTTAAGGAATCCATGAACGTAACCTTTGTCGGCAATAGTGGCTCAGGGTACCTGCAGGGAATAGAGGTGCTTTCAGGCGGCGAGTTGGTAGTAGATAACTTTGGCCAAGAAGTGACCTTTAGCGATGGCGAGACAGAAAATGGGTGGGGTACGATTTTTATCAGTACAGGAGCCAGGGGCGAGATCCGCGGAGCTGTTTTTAGAGACGCTGAGCGAGCCCTGACGATAGCTAGTGGTGCACAGGCTCGTGTAATTGAATCAGTTTTTAGCACTAATAAGACAGCCCTGCACATTTTTGGTGGAAACGTTGTACATATTGAAGATTGTCAAATTATTGAAAACAGCCTCTATGGAATTAAGGAAGAGCAATCGGCAACTCCGGTATTGAATGAAAATACGTTGCGGGATAACTTCCGCACCTATTATCGGTGGGATGGCGGCTTGTTGAACATAAGCGAAATTAATGCATTACCAAATAACGACGGGAACAAGGAAGAGTAAAAAAATGAAAAAACACATTAAAGTGAGTAAAACACGAAACTGGCTGATAAGCGCATGTGTGATTGGTATTTTTGCTTGTGCCCCGTTTATGAGTGCCCAGAGCGGATTTTCCTGGGGAGATTCCGCTTTGACAGGTACCCGGGAGTCAGCCAATACCGATGCCCGGCAGCCTGGACGGTACGTTTTTGATTCATATACCTCAACGGCCTGGTCCGTAGCTGCGGGCTCGACGAATGGTTGGGTTGAGCGATACTGGAGCGAAGCGCAGCGTTTTATTGGAGCCGAGATTGAGGCCGATATCCCCGAAGACGCCTCACTGCAGCTTTTTTATGAGGCGGACGGTCATTGGGTGGCAATACCGGGGTCCTTGCTCAGCGGTCCGAAGCGTTACCGCTCCCGTATTGATTTCCCGCTCCAGATGCCTGAGACAAGTAAAATACTCTGCGTTGTGGAAGGCTCCCGTGCCGAAGAGGTGCGTGTATGGAATATCAAGTTCACAGAAAACGATCGGTCTGTACCCTATGGCAAGATTTACCCTGAAACATATAGCTTTAATCAAGCTGAATATATAAATCTAAAACCGGATCGTTTGTGGGATGAGAGTATCGGTAATTCCTGGTATGAACCGTTGGGAATTTTTCAGGAGCTGTTGCGCTTCATGAACGGGAATGCGGGTCTTAATCAGTTGTTTTCTTCCCGGCAGGGACACCCGCAGACGCCTGCCGAAATCATTTGGGAACTGGATGGCGCGTATACGGTTGAGTTACTGAAAGTTCTTTTTCATGACCGGCGCGGCGAGGTACAGTTTGAATTTTGGGACGGAGAAGCCTGGAGTAATCGGGTGAGCCTACGCAGTCGCTGGCAGAGCGGATGGGAGCGCGAAGAGCTCTATTCGCCGGTAACCACTGAACGGATACGGATTACTTTTCCGGGAGGGTGGGATTCAGCGCGGGGTGTTGAACAGTTAGAAGTATGGGCAGAAGGTCTTAGTAAAAGACATCAGCGGCCTCTGGTTATCGGGGATAAGGCTGCGGATGGCAAGTATCATATTACTTTTGTTGAGAACGAATATACTGATTATCAGATGCAGGTAACAGTTAAAGGATTATCTCCTGAGCCGCTTATGGCTAGCTTAAATGGCAAGACGCTTCAGGAGATTAAGCATACTGTCCGGGGAGAGGAGAGTCTCTATTGGTTTGAAATAGATGGCGAACAGCTGTTAGACGGGACTCAATTTCTCACGCTGAGCGGGGGAGCTGACATTCGCGGAGCGATGCTCCAGAAACGAGTAGATAGCGGGTTGATTGAACTTGGCGCTCATTACAGCGACGGCTATGTAACCGGATCAGAGCTGGCAACTGAAGTGCCGGTGCGTGAAAAAACCTGGGAGCTCGGCGGCCGCTATCAATTAGAACGGATTCGCCTTTATCTGGAAGACGGCAGCGCTTTGCGCGTACAGGCGGGGACAGGCCGGCGGATGCAGAATATTCCGGTCAGCTATAACCGGATCGACAATTGTTGGGAAGCCGATATTACCGGCCTTGAAGCGGATTCCGTAAAGGTTTTTTCGGATACGCCTTTCCGCGCTCATGAAATAGAGGTTCTCGGAACTGCGCTTGAGGATAAAAAGCCGCGTTTTGAAGTGTGGTGGCCGATTCGCGGAGGCTCTCTCTCCGTTGACGGGCAAGGCTCAGGCCTTATTTTCGGTTGGACCGGGAATCCCCAGATGCAGATGCGCGTCGGAGGCAGAAGTGTGCCGCGCGCTGGAAGTCTGTTTTGGGTTCCGATCGGTGAAGGTGGTTTCTCTGTCGGTGATGACTTTGAACTGTCGATTACCGGAGAATCCGGCGGAAACTCGGCAAACAGGTTTATTCGGCTTCGGAGGCAGGGACAGCAGCCGGTAGCGACTCTTGATCAGGATATTTCTCTGACCACCGTAAATGGAGAGTCTATTACTCTCTCCGGCACCGTTTCGATGCGCAATGTGCGCGTCTTTGTGCAGGGTGATGAGGTATCGATACAGAATAACCGTTTTACGGCTACGGTGGCGCTGGGTTTCGGCTATCAGCATATCGATATTAAGGTAACCGATCGGCATAACCGAACAGTCCTTGCTTCTTTCCGAAAACCGGTGTATCGCCCGTCAGGAGATCCTCTCCTGGCAATGGATATGCCGTATGGCGACCTATGGACAAAAGGAGCCGTGTTGCCGGTAAGCGGACGGGTAGGTAATGGACGAGGTCTGACACTAGCTATTAATGATAAACCAGTTGAGTTGAAAGCGGATAGCTTCGATGCAATAATCACGTTGGTTGAAGGGACACAGAGTATCAAGTTTTCCGTAACAGACGAGAGTGGTCGGCATTCCGAGCGGATTTTACGGGTTTATCGTGATAGTACCGCACCTGAAATTGAGATTTTACAGCCGACCGAAGGACAGTATCTGAGGTCTTCGTCAGTACTGTTCCGTGCTAAAGGTAAAACTGATTCAGGATTATGGTGGCGCTTGAATGCGGGAGAATGGGAATATAGTGCGTCGGCTGAGTACCTCAAGAGTATACCGTTACGCGATGATTTTTATGTGTATACGGTTCAAGCACAGGATCGCAGTGGGAATCTCAGTGCAGTCGAACAGCTTCGGTTTTGTGTGGATACCACGCCGCCTGAAACCTTTGCCTTGGTGGCGAACGTGGAAGGCTGGACGAGTACTACTGGTCCTGTGGTTACTTTTGCGACCAGCGATGCGACTTCAGGGCTTTCCGGATATGAGTATCGATTAGATGGAGATGAGTGGGCGGTTTGTGAAAGCCCTCTGGAATTAAAAAATCTGTCTGACGGGATACACACGCTGTTCGTACGGGCAACGGACAATGCCGGGAATACGCGAATCGAAAGTTTTTCCTTGCAGATTGATACCTCCGCTCCCCCGCAGCCAACGCAATTCAGGCCCGTTCCGGGACTGGATCATATAGGCTTGAAATGGGAGGGAGTGGACGACGGCGAAGGATTTCAGAGCTATCGCATAGAACGCCTTCCGGCATGGGAAGACGGTGTTCGCAGTATTGATGCGACGGACTATGGAAAACAGTCTTATAGTGATGTGAACCTGGCTCTCAAGGATGAGTATTCGTATCGGATCTGGTCCGTGGATCGGGCGGGGAATGTGAGCGCACCGACTGAGTGGGTCAGTGCGATGGTCGGCCTGGCTTCCGTAGCGGTCAGTGAAACAGGTGAGACCGTTGTGGAGTACGATCAGTTGACGGTAACACTGCCACACGGTGCTGTCGACGATGATATTATCAGGATTCAGATTAACGAGATTCCTGAAGAGGCCTTGGCCGATACCTATGAAAATCCGGTAGTCAGCAAGGTGTTCCAAGTTACGGTGGTCCGTCAGGATGAGAGCGGTGAATATGTAACCGATCATGCTGACTTACTGCTTCCTGTAACCGTCGCCTTTGACTACGATGAAGGGCGGATACCGGAAGGGTATCAACTTCTTGATCTATCTCCTTTCTATTATGATGATTTGTGGGGTCGGTGGGTTCCTTTTGAACGGGCTTTTATCGACACGTCAACTGACACGCTCCGATTTACAACGAATCATTTTACCGACATGTCAATCCAGGCCACAAAGGCTGCGGACTTGACCCCGGACCAATTGCGCGATGTAGAGTTCAGTCCTTACAGTTCAAATATCGGCCATGGAGAAGTGAATGTATCGACTAATGGCGGCTCGGTATCGACGACCTTCACTGAATTGATTCTCCCTGGTAAGAATGGCCTCGATCTGGTACTAAAACGTACCTATGACACCGTGACAGCCGAAGCCGACGCTTTCGAGCGGGTTCCCGATCAACATGCTCCCGGTCAGAGGCCTGTGTATAAGGTTGATGTTAATGTCGACCGGCCCTGGGTAATCGCTGACGGCTGGCGGCTTAACTTCCCTTCGATGAAATGGAACCGCTCCGGGTTGTGGATGACTGACCTTGACGGTAACCGCCTGAGTTTTAGCCAACTTTCGTTGTTCAATAGTTCCCGTAGCGGTGATACTTTGACCGTAACGATGGAAAACCATGAGGGATCAGACCTCAAGGCCGTTGCATACTTCAATGTAGACGACCCATATAAATTGCTCGGGTTTTTCCCTATTGGATCCACTAAGTATAAAATGTCTTATGTGGAACTGTTCATGAAGGATGGCCGCGTGCTCCGGTTTGACTCAACGGGTCGGATTAGCCGTATAACCGATTCCACGGGACTGAACCGGATTGTATTTAACTATAGAAATGACAGTGAGGTTGCCAGTATTACCGATTCGATGGGGCGCGTGGTCAGGTTTACGTATCTCAATACTGCGGACGTAAAAGGAATCAGCGCAATAACGGTCTCTGAATCCAATGCGCCAGGTAGTTCTTCCTATCCTGTCATTCGCTATACCCGCAATGGCAAGACTCTATCTACTGCCACCGACGTGGGTGGCCGTCTTTGGAGTTATCAGTACCAATCGTATGATTTTGTTCGCTCGAATGAATTACTTAACCCTCCAGATTATTATTGGCAACCGGAACCAAAGAAAGCTGAAGTATACGCATTGAACACCGTTTCCGGGCCAGGCATTGGAGTGACAAAAGTAGGATATAGACAAAGTTCTCAAAGCTATCACGATTATGTTGATAACTATGAATATAGGGTTACCAGTACGCGCCTTTATGCGCAGAATGTGAATGTATTTGAAGAATCCTCCGGTACCGAGCCCTTACGGACCACGCAATACAATTTTACGAGAGAGCTGTACTCCGGAACTGCCCGGGATTATTACACCGCTGGATCGGTAGTGAATGATGGAAGAACCCGGACCACCACGACGTTCTCGGTTATTGGCAAGAAACGGAATTCACTGAGTCAGGCACCTGAGGCCTTAAAACGTCTGGTGCATTATGAAGATCCAAGACCCCGATATACCGGAGAGCGTGAAAAAGAAATTGAAGAAGTTCTCAACTATGTTGCATCGATTGTAACCGAAACAAACACTGGCGACACGATTTCAAACGAGACGCAGCAATGGAATACCGCGACCATGAAACTGACCGGACGTACGGTAGTCAAGGCCAGCGAGAACCGTAGCGTCAGCGAATACCAGTACGACAGCTGGGGAAACATTACAAATCAAAGCGAGGATAGCATCGTTGGCGGGAATAGACTCAAAACCGTCAACTCCCTGGTCTATTTACGGCCGGGCGTAACGCTTTCTACTATCGGGCAAGGCATGAGCGTACCTGCTTCGTTTACGCAGGTTAATTCCGGCGTTCCCTTTACCCGGACTGATCTACTCGCTTCCCGAAAGACCGATATTTATTCTTGGAATACCGAAAACAGCTCGGATGATGCAGCGACTATCACCACTGAGTTTGAGTTATACAACTATAACACCTCAGGTCAGCTTGCCACTCGGGCGACACTTCTCGAAGATAGTCAATGGGCCCTGCGAAGTTATACGTATGACAACGCGACCGGGCAGCTTGGAACGGTTACTGAACCCGGTCCTGATGGCCTTCCCGGACAAACGAGCAGATACACGTATACTTATGAAAGCGACACGTATACAATACAAACCGCAGCGGACGCCGTACAGCTTGATGGCAGTGATTCTGATGTACGCGTGCCGATTGAAAAAGTAGAAACGTATTCGAAACTGAGCGGAAAACTGACGGAGAGCGTTAACGCAGAAGGACTTGTAACCAGTTATCAATATGATGCTCTGGGGCGGCCGGAAAGCGTTCGGAAGTACGATGTGAAAAGTCCTCTGAAAGTGCTTTCCGAAGTCGGAATCACCTATAATGATGCGGAAATGTGGAGCCGTGTTACCAATGAGCTTGGTGGGGAAACTACCTATCAATTTGACGGCCTTGGCCGCCTGACTAGCGTTGTCAAGGAAAATGACATCGTTTCCGAGTTGCTTTCGTCGGTTTCCAGTGAAAGGATTACCACTACTTTGGAATACGACAGCTACGATCAGGTTACCGCAATGCATGGACCTTATTCGACTGCTGAAAACGTCAGTGGCCGGAGCTTGGAGACCTTGGTGACTTCCTATGCCTATGATCTTCGCGGTCGCATTACGGCTGTGACTGCCCCCGGCATGAGTAAGTCTCGAACCTATGTCTACGTTGACAGTATTAATCAGGTTATTGTTACCGACGAGGAAGGACGCAAGACCCGAAGCCGTACCGACTGGGCTGGAAATGTCGTGAGCGAGGAGTTTAATGACAATGGTTCGTGGATTGGCCTAAAGACCTATTATGATGGCTTGGGAAGGGTTGTTTCACGCATTGACCCGGAAGCTAATGTCATCGATTATACCTATAACAGTCTCGGTCTTGAAGCAACAATTACAGAAAGCCCCCGCACTGTCTATGAGAATGATGCCAGTATTACTAATGTTCGCCCGGTAACGAGCAAGAGGTATAACCCGGACGGTACATTGCGCAGTGTATCCAAACAGCTTGCTGCGAATAAGACTGTCGAAACCGTTTATACGGTCAATGGACTCGGTTGGGTGCTTTCATCATCCTCTCCCGTTATCAGCGATGACGTACAGCGTAACCTGGTGAGCCAATTCAGCTATGATCGCACCGGAAATAAATTGAGCGAACTGACCGGTTACGGCAGCGAGGAACAGTTGAAAGGCAAGAGGTGGCAGTATGATGCACTGGGGCGTGTAGAAGCCGAGAGTGATGAATTGGGTCAAATCACACGCTATACGTATGATCCTGCCGGAAACCGTACCGGCGTCATTGACCCGAGGCATCTTAATGCATCGTATATCAGTGAGTTTGCCCTAGCCCTGGAATATGACCAGTTCGGCCGGCTGATCAAGGGCGTGTTGCCCAAGGCCGATCGTTCAACGAACGGTGAAGGCCCGGCGGTCTTGCTGTTATATGACGGGCGCGGGAATTTGATCGCCCGCCAGGAGCCGGATGGAGTGCGGACAGAGTACCTGTATACCCTTCAGAATTGGCTGGAGCGCGAAACCGTGCGTCACTCCGCCGCCGACAGCTCCTCCTATGTGACCACTTATACCTATGACGCAACCGGTAAGGAAAAGACCGTCGAGTATCCTACCGGGCGTACTGTTCGGAAGAATTACGACAGCGTCGGACGCGTTCAGTTCCAGGGAAGCGATGACGCCGGCTGGACCGGGTATACCTACGATGGAAATCATAACGTTCTGACCATAACTGACCCGATGAGCCGGGTAACCAAATATACCTATACTCCTGAAAAAGCAGTTCTGACGGTAACCGACCCGATGGGCAACATCAGTTATTCTGCCTACGACCGCCTCGGTCAGTTACGCCGTACACAGGATAATGAAGAAAATGTCCGGATCTTTGATTATGATGAGCTCGGTCGCCTGATTGAGTCGACTAATCCGCAAGGAAATAAACTTTTTTATAGCTACGACGGCTGGGGTAATGTCCGACGGTTTATCGATGCCCGTGGTACGATTTTTACCCGCACCTACACCAAAACCAACCTGATCGAAACCGAACAAGCCAGTAATACCGCTCTTGGGATGGTAGAAAACGTCTCCTATACCTATGATGAAGCCGGAGATATAAAATCGATCTCCAATGGGGTTGAGACTTCCTTTAATCTGGTGGACGGCAGCTATCAGCCGAATCCCTTTGGAATGCTCTCTGGCGTCAGCTGGGCGCAATCCGTTGCTACCCTTTCAATGGGCTACAGCTACGATGAGCGGCAGCGTCTGACCGCAGTGAGCGTGAACAATGGAACAACCTACGAGTACGGCTATAACTCCATCGGCGAACTGTCGACTGTATCAGATTGGGTGCAGGGAGAGCTTACTTACGACGCTGGCGGCCGCCTGAGTGGGTATACGCTCGCTAACGGTGTAACTAAAACCTATGCGTATGACAGTCAGGATCGCGTATCTGGATTAACGTTTGCCAATGCTCATCTGACCGTCCTGAAAGAGTATCAGCTCACCTATGACAAACTGTCCAACTTGGTGAGCAAAAACGGTAACAGTTACACCTACGACAGATTGAACCGCCTGGAAACCGCCAATGAAAGAGGCTGGTTTCAGCAGCAACCGGAAGATATCCGCCCTGCATACAGTGCGTACAACCGCGACTATACCGGTCTTTCTGAAGTTTCCGTACCGCTTGATGAAACTATTGAGGTGTCTTTTGATTATGCCAGCCGAGGCATTGCCTGCGACCTGGGCAGTGAGTATGGTGTCAACAAGTTGGAATTGCAGCCGCTGTCTCCCACTCACCGAGTTAGAGAGAAAGACATAGCTATCTATGTTAAGGGAGCTACAGTACATCCCGATGCACCTGAGTCCTGGGTACTGTTTGATAACTGGACAATGGAAAAGAATGGGACCACTGGTATTCTGACCATTCATTTCTCTGAAATAGTTCAAATCCGCTATATTAAGGTGACTTCTATCTGGGATGACCGCAATGTCCAAAACGAAAGCATCGCCGATTACGCCACCTTCAAGAATAGGGTGAGCTCCCTCCTGCGCGTCTGGACCCTCACCGAAGCGCGCCAGGAAAGCTACGCCTACGACCGGAACGGCAACCGATTGACCCAAACCATCAACGGACAGCCGGTTTCCTACACCTACTACACGAATGACAATCGCGGAAACCTCCCCCTGATCAAAACCGACGGTCAATGGCGCTACTACTACGACGAAAACGGCAATCGTATCCGCAAAGAAAGCCTGTCCACCAGCGGCGAAACCTGGTCCTACTCCTGGGACCTCCATAACCGCCTGATCAACGTCACCCGGGGCCCTGATCTTTCCGTCTCCTACGCCTACGACGCCCTGAACTACCGGGTCCGCCGCGACGGCAAAGACGGCACCACCGTCTACGCCTACGGCCGCTCAGGAGCTCTGACCTATCAGCGGAACGAAGAGACAGGCCTTGAGCGGAGCTTTGTCTACCTTAACAACCAGATAATCGGCTGGACGGACACGATAGAAGGGGTCAGTACCACCTATTACGCAATCACGGACCATTTAGGAAGTGTCACCGCTATCACTGATTCAGCCGGCACCATCTTGTGGCAAAGTGAATACCTGCCTTTCGGCAACCTCGCCGGCGCCGAAGGAGAAGTGCGTTTTGAAGGACTCTACACCGGAAAAGACATTGACAGCGAGACCGGCCTGACGTACCATTGGAATAGATGGCGTAGCGAAGATGGCTCAACGTTCATCTCTGAAGACCCTGCCCAGGACGGCATGAACTGGTATGGGTACTGCGGGATGAACCCGATGAACGCCACAGATCCGACGGGGTTG
>CAZXJV010000057.1:0-16109 GCA_964641135.1 uncultured Treponema sp.
GCCGTCGGCAGGAGTATCTCTGCCGAGCGCAAGGGCATTAAAGCCTTCTCCGCGAATACCGGCATGTATATCAAGAGAGGCAAGAGGTCCCGTACTCCTGTTGGTTTTGTACAGATCTGCGTCAAAAACGACGGTTTGCCTTTGAATGGCCTGGACAGCGCCGCGCTCCTGAAACCCGTACTCGCTGTCTTTAACACGTGCGCCCGCACTCCAGCCGGGTGCTGTCCAGGAAGATTCCGGTTCGCCCGAAAAAACTCTGCCGCCTGCTATAACTGTACGATCGTGCCAGCCTTCACGGCTTTTTTCTCCGGCATAGCCGTCAGCAGAATCCCACAGTGCTTCAATACTGTAACCGGGACGCTTCAATCCCGCTCCCTGATGCAGGGCTGCACGGGCAAAAAAATGCCAGGGATAGCCACCCCCTGCCCATACAAAACCGGTTATACCCTCCGGTTCCTGTGCGGCAGCCGCAGGAGCGGTTTCCCGGGGAAGCGGACCAAGGGGAGGCACAGGCAGCCCGGTTGCGACCGGAACTGCCGGAGCAGGCAATTCGGGAGGTGCCAGATCCGGGTCGGTTCCAAGAGCTTCAACAGGTATCTGACCGCCGGCAGCAGTGATACGTGTTTCGACATCGGGCACATGTACCGGTGTATTGGCTCCGGCAAAAGCGATGCAAAACAGAATACAAATAAAAATGGAAAGTACCGATTTTTTCATAGGTATAGCTACTCCAAAAGAAGACGTACCCGCCTGCTCCAGGGTGAATCGGGCCAGGTTTTTAATATGGTATCAGCAGTTGAACGGGCATCAGCCTGCAGTCCTGCCTGTAAAAAGCTGTCAGCAGCCCCGTACAGGGCTTCGGCAGCCCGCTCACCATCAAGAGAAGCAAAGAGGGTTCCGGATGCCAAAAGGGCGCGGGCTGCATCGCGGTATATCCTGTCTTCACGCAGAATATTGCCCTGAAGCATCCAGGCCATTGCCCAGGTATATTTTTCGGCATCAGGCAAAAGATGAGTCCGCTCCGGCATCCGTCCTGTTATTTCGCGCAGGACAGCAAGAGCTTCAGGACGGCGTGTAAAATCTTCCAGATAGGCGCGCGCAAGCTGAACTCCTGTAGATCTGCCCCCGGCGGTTCCTGCCTTTCCTGCACGTGTCCATTCAATCTGAAGGCTTGCAGCATCAACCGACTCACCGGCGGCAAGACGTCTCAGTTCGTCAAGCTCGCGTGCGATATCTGCAGTTTCCGCCTCACGGGGAAAAGCAGCCTGAAAGGCATGAGCGATGCGCAAGGCTCCGTTCCAGTCCCTTCCCTTACGGTAGGCGCGAATCAGTTCCTCATAGGCGCGCACTGTCATGGTGCCCTGCGGAAACTGACGTATCAGGTCCTCCCACCACAGTATTGCAAGATCTGTTGCTCCCGAACGGTTATAGGTATCGCCGCCGGACCACAGAACCTGCTCCAGATACCGTCCGCGCGACAGGGTACGCCGGTAGCGACCAAAAAACTCTGTTGCCCTGCGCCAGTCTCCGGCTACATACTGCAGTTCTCCCAGCCGGAACAGAGCCTCGTCAGAAAGCGCATGGTCGGGATAGCGCCTGATCAGGGTAAGCCACCAGTCCTCGGCCCCGGGAAACACTCCTGCGCGCAAAAACAGTTCTGCAAGCAGATAATGAGCCCGTGGAGCCACAGAAGTTGCTCCGCTTGTCCCGAATCCGTCAGCTACCGAAATCAGAATGAGTTCAGCTCCGTCAAAATCTTTTTTATCCATCAGGATGCTGGCCTTCAGGATCAGCGATTCAGCCAATTCTGTGCGCCCCGGCGCGCTGCGTACGGCCTGTTCGGCAAAGGGCAGCGGATCAAGTCCGCCCAGAGACGCAGCCATGGATGCCGTAGATGCCGACTGCCAGGCCCAGGGATGGGTTGGCCAGCGGGTCAGATAGATGCGGAAATGCTGAACTGCATCAGCCCAGGCCCCCAGCCGGTAATGGCTATAGGCAAGAAAATAGCGGGCCCAGGGAGCGGAATCGGCAGTCTGCTGCTCAATCTGGGGAATATATACCGACAAAAGATCGCGAGTTTCAGTCCAGCGGTTAAGGCGGCTTGAAGCAAGGGCTCCAAGATACCTGCTGCGATAAAACAACCCGGGTTTTTCGATACGCAGGGAAGGATACTGCACATCCAGAAGATCCATAAGGACGATGACATCTTCAGCAGCCGTTGCCGGTACCTGCGGATGCAGGGCCGCCCGCATGGCAAGTGTATATAACACCGGATCACAATCGGGCGTAGCATCAAGACGCGCTTTGACCATATCAAACCCGCGCTGGGGCTGGCCGGTGCGAATCAGGGCTTCAGCATGAAACTGCACAACCCTGTCGGCAAGTTCGGCAGGTACACGGGACGGAATCTGAAAACTGCTCCAATTCAAAACAGAGCGCCAGTCATCACGCTGTGCGCTGAACCGGGCGAGTTCATACAGGTACCAGGGGCGAAGGTCTCCCGCTGAAGGCAGGGCGCGCTCAAGAATCCGCACAGCCTCCGCCGGGTTTTCAGCGCCACGGGCAGCATGCAAAGCAGCAGCAGGATTCGCATGGACAGCTGCCGATATACAAAAGACCACAAGCAGAAGAATTACTTTTTTCATGTATACAATCCTTTTACAGCTGAATACCGGGCTCAGGGATCAAATGAACCGGAAAGCGGAAGACGGACTCTTGAAAGGTGAACAAAACCGCCATCCACCGAAGTTCGTGCAATAAAACGCTCCAGGGGAGTTTCTGCCGCACTTTCAAACACATCAACCCGGAACGATCCATTGCGGTCGAACCAGGGTATAAACACAGCTACATGACTCCATGTACGCAAGGGCGGGTTTCCGCCCTCATGACTTACAGCCGCAAGATACATCGTTCCGGGTTCATCCACAGCCAGAATATATAACAGTGTCCGTAAATAGTCCGGCTGGTAACCCACATCTGCACTGTAACCGGCAAAAGGCGCAGCCGGTATTCCTTCCGGCACTCCCGCAGAAAACAAGGCAAAGGGCTCCACTGTTACATCAGTTCCCGCTTCCTGCGGAAAAACCGTACGGCCCGAGCGCAGACTGACTGCAGCCGCGGCAAGATGACGGGTCCAGTCAAGACCAAAAAAGATGTCGCGGCTTTCTCGGTATTGACGGTTAAAATGGGTATCCGGCGAAGGAGTAGCGGTTTTCAGTGCAGGAATCCGGGTATGAGTGCCGGAGGCAGGCACAATTATTCCGTCTATAACCCATTTGGCAAAACCGGAACAGTTAACACCGCCCCGGATCAACGCCGGTTCCTGCCCGGGCGCTGCCAGAGAACGAAACTGCCGCGGGTCCTGTAACTCACCGGTAGCTATAAAAACAGGGCGGCCAAACTCATCGAAGGCACCGTCGTCAAGATATACCAGGGTATGAAGACGGTCCCGAATGAGCGAAGAAACCTCGGCTGATTCCACATAGCGGGACACATCAGGATCCAGATACCGCCAGGGAATGCTGCGCGATGTGCGATTTATAAGCTCCTGCACAGACAGTTGGACAGCGGCTGTCATCGGCATTCCCAGTGGAATACTGTGACGTACATAAAAACCGTGAATTACCAGATCAACAACAGATCGGCCGCTTTCCGGACGTTCCGGATTTTCTGCGCGAAGCTGAACATAGATATCGGTCTCGGGACCGAAAAACAGGCGGACATGGGTGAGTCGGCCGTCAGTACGACTGCGGTAAAAAACCCAGCTCCCCCGGCTGATATCTGCTGCTACACCGTCGCGGACAGGGCTTACTGTCAGGGTAATAAAATCGCGGAGCAGCGATGCAAAAATGCGAAATTGCCGGCCTGATGAATCTACACGAAACTCGGGCTGAAACAGGGCAGCGGCTCCCGCCGTATCTTGCACCCAGGGCAGGGCAACAGAGCGGCGTATTTCCGAAGAATCGGCAAGACGTTCAAGCCGGTCAGGTATACGGTAGACCACCGTACTGACAGCTATCCCGCTATCCACAGAGGCCGCCGGTTCCCCTGTCACCGGCTGGGCACCAAGCAGAACCGGCATACCGGCGAATAGCGCGAGCAAGAATGTTTTACGTACTTTCGATATCATATATTTCATAGCGGATTCCACATCAGTATCGGCATAAACTGGCCTCCTCCATAGATGAAAAACCGCCCGGGGTATCCCCTGCAGTCCGGCTGCAAGGGACGTCACTGAACATCAGTGACCGGGATCCCCTGTTTTGGTTTCGTCCGGATGGCTTCCCTTGGGAGCATTTGCCAAAAGCAGTTTAAGCCTGTTCAGCTGGTTAACCTCGCTGGCTCCCGGATCGTAGTCGATTGCAGCAATATTCGATTCCGGAAAACGGCGCCGCAGCTCCTTGATCATGCCCTTGCCGGTCACATGATTAGGCAGACAGGCAAACGGCTGCACACAGGCGATGCTTGGCACGCCGGTATGAATCAATTCTATCATCTCGGCAGTCAGGAACCATCCCTCACCGGTCATATTTCCCAGCTGGACAATATCGTCTACGCCCTTTTGCAGCTCGTAAATCGACTCGGGCGGGGTAAAGCGGCGGCTTTTAGTCAGCTCCTTTTTAATCTTTGCCCGGTACAATTCAAGAAACCAGACCAGCAGGCGGGCATTCCGCTCGGCGGACCGGGCGAATGCCAGCTTCCGGTGCTTGTACACCCCGTTCACGAAGGAATAGAAAAAGAAGTCCGCCAAATCCGGGACCACGCATTCCGCTCCCTCGCGCTCTATCGTTCCGAAGATATCGTTATTGGCCGTCGGATGAAATTTCACGAGAATTTCTCCGACAACGCCTACACGCGGTTTATGCACTGCACGCAGCGGCAGCTTGTCAAAGTCGCGTACGATATCGCGAATAAGGCGGTGATACCCGCTGATCGACAGGGATTTCAGCTGCTTGATAGCCCGTGTATTATACATTTCGTACAACTCGTTGGCAGAACCCGGAACAGCCTCGTAGGGCCGGGTTCGGTACAATACCCGCATCAACAGGTCGCCGATCATGATGGCCATCATGGCGCGATGCAACAGAGTCATACCGGGTTTGAAACCGGGATTTTTTTCAAAAGACTGGGCGCTCACTGAAATAACCGGAATATGGCTCCAGCCGATGTCGCTCAGGGCCCGCCGGATAAATCCGATATAGTTTGTTGCCCGGCATCCGCCGCCGGTCTGACTGATCAGCAGGGCGACGGCATCAAGATCATACTGGCCTGACTTCAGTGCCGATATCATCTGTCCTGCAACCATGATTGCAGGGTAACAGGCATCGTTGTTCACATACTGCAGACCGATATCCACCGCCTTTGTATCCACATCGGGCAGGATCACAAAGTTGAACCCGGAATATTCAAAGGCATGCTGCAGAATCCGGAAATGGATGGGCGACATCTGCGGGGCGATGATCGTATACCGCTTTTTCATCTGCCTGGTAAAAACAACCCGTTTATAGGCGGAACTGTGTATCCTTGACCGGGTTTCACTGCGGTCCCGCTCGCGGATGGCTGCAATCATGCTGCGCATGCGGATACGCACCGCGCCGAGGTTGGAGCCCTCATCAATCTTGATCAGGGTATACATGCGCCCCTTCGCCTCAAGTATTTCCTGCACCTGATCGGCGGTGACGGCATCAAGACCGCAGCCGAAACTGGTCAGCTGTACCAGTTCCAGATCGCGGTTCGAGGTCACATACTGTGCAGCCCGGTACAGACGGTTGTGATAGGTCCACTGGTCCACAATGCGCAAAGGCCGTTCAACCGAGCCCAGATGGGCTACCGAATCTTCAGTCAGAACAGCAAGACCGAGGCCAGTCAACAGCTCGGGAATACCGTGATTAATCTCCGGATCAAGGTGATAGGGGCGACCGGCAAGCACAACGCCTTTCAATCCGCGCTCCCGGATCTCTGCGATGGCAGCTTCGCCCCGTCTGGCAGTCTCGTCACGGAATTTTTCCTGTTCAAGCCAGGCATCGCTTACCGCAGCAGTAATCTCTGCTGCCGGTATGGAAAATTTTTCGCTCAGCTCTTCGGCAAGGCGCTCGGTCAGACGTTTTTTGTCATCCAGCGGAAGGAATGGATCCATATAGGTTACCGATGGATCGCGTCTGAGGCTGTCAATGTTATTCTTGAGTACCTCGGGATAACTGGTAACGATCGGACAGTTAAAGTGGTTGCCGCTGCCTTCATCCTCAACCCGTTCGTACGGAGCACAGGGATAGAAAATAAACTTGACACCCTCTTCCAGAAGGGCCTCTATATGGCCGTGGGCAATCTTGCCGGGATAACAAACCGATTCGGAAGGAATCGTTTCAAGGCCCATTTCGTACACATGACGGCTTGAACGGGGGGACAACTTTACCCGGAAGCCCAGTTTTGTGAAAAAGGTAAACCAGAACGGATAGTTTTCGTACATATTAAGTACCCGCGGAATTCCCACTTCCCCTCGAGGGGCCTCATCCCTGTGTAAAGGGCGATAGGCAAAGGCCCGGCGATACTTCCATGCGAACAGGTTGGGAACCGGTTTTTTGCCGGGTTTGGTAACACCGATAGTATCGTACTGCTCCTTGCCGTGCCGGGACAGTTCTTCGGCAGTAGCCATAACATCAATCTCGGCTCCCCGTTCACAGCGGTTACCGGTAATAAAATGACGGGGAGGGGCCACCATCTGCTCGGCCGGGCCTGCGGTAAAAACACCGGCGGTAAAGGTATTTATGGTCAACAGACAGTTATTTGAACATTTTCCGCAGCGCCGCAGTTCCAGCTCAACCTTGAAATGTTCCAGCTGCCCGGCTGTTGCCAGTCCGGTACGGGCATCGGCAGGAGATCCGGCATCCTTCCATTGATCCAACGCCAGAAGTGCAGCACCATAGGCACCCATCAATCCGGCTACGTCAGGACGTACAACCTTGCGTCCGGATATCTTTTCAAAGGCGCGCAATACAGCATCATTATTGAAGGTTCCGCCCTGTACAACCACCTTCTCGCCTATAGAAGCAGCATCACGCAGTTTAATTACCTTGAAAAGGGCATTTTTGATAACCGAATAGGAAAGACCTGCCGAGATATCCCCGACAGAAGCGCCTTCTTTTTGGGCCTGTTTAACCCGGCTATTCATAAACACGGTACAGCGGCTGCCCAGGTCTACCGGCTTGTCGGCCAGCAGGGCCTTGTTCGAGAAGGTATGAATATCCATGCCCAGTGAACGGGCAAAGTTGTCAAGGAAACTTCCGCAGCCTGAAGAACAGGCTTCGTTCAAAAGGATGGAGGTAATTGCGCCATCCTTCATACGCAGGCACTTCATATCCTGGCCGCCTATATCCAGCAGGAAATCAACACCCGGAAGAAAAAAGTTCGCCGCGCGGTAATGGGTAATGGTTTCTACCTCACCGGCATCCACGCCAAGGGCGGCCTGGAACAGGGCCTCTCCGTACCCGGTAGAAACCGAACGCATGATTCGAACCCCGGAAGGAAGACGTCGGTACATGTCCTTCAGGACGCGAACAGCCAGATCAACCGGGTTTCCGGCATTAACATCGTAAAAACGCCACAGAATGCGCCCCTGTTCATCAACCAGTACCGCTTTGGTAGTTGTAGAACCGGCATCAAGGCCCAGGAAGACAGGTCCGCGGGCCTGATCCAGGTCGGCACTTGCGGCCATCTCGGCAGCATGTCGGATGCGGAAATCTTCCAGTTCCTTTTCACTGGAAAACAGGGGCTCCAGCCGCTGCACCTCGTTCATCTCGGCACCGACCAGGGTTGTCAATCCCTGACGAAGCTGGGGTATAGAAAGAAAAACGGCAGAATCGGCGCCGGTTGCTGCCGCTGCGGCATCCGGAAGTTCGGCAGACCAGGCAGCACCGGCAGCAACAAACAGCTGTGAATGTTCCGGAACGATGATTTCGTCATCTTTCAGTTTCAGTGTTTCGATAAAACGGACCCGAAGCTGCTCCATAAAGTGCAGGGGACCGCCCAAAAAGGCAACGTTTCCGCGGATCGGCTTGCCGCAGGCAAGGCCGGAAATGGTCTGGTTGACCACAGCCTGATAAATACTTGCAGCGATATCCTCACGGCGGGCGCCTTCATTAATAAGGGGCTGAATGTCTGTTTTGGCAAACACACCGCAGCGTGCTGCAATAGGATAAATCATGGTCGCTGCGGCAGCCAGATCATTCAATCCGCCGGCATCAGTTTCCAGAAGGGCCGCCATCTGATCTATAAAGGCGCCGGTACCGCCTGCGCAGGAGCCGTTCATACGCTGCTCAACACCATCGCGGAAGTAAGTAATTTTTGCATCCTCACCGCCCAGTTCGATGGCTACATCGGTCTGAGGAATCATGCGCCGAACAGCCGTGGTGGACGCAACCACCTCCTGAACAAAAGGAACTGAAAGCCAGCGTGAAACCGCCAGACCTCCGGAACCGGTTGTTTTGACGCTCAACACGATACCTTCCTGACCGGGATACCGTTCCTGAATCGTATCCAGCGCTGTATCAACAACAGAGATTATGGTACTTCGTATATCTGCGCGATGACGTTCGTATTTGCTATATACAACCTCGCCCTGCATATCCAGGACAACAACCTTAACCGTGGTGGAGCCGACGTCGATGCCGACCCGCAGAACATGTGTGCTCATCATGTCCCGCATGATGCCACAGAACAGGGTCAGCTTCAAGACGCCATTCGACAAAGGTCGCGCCGGTATGATAGTGTACCCGTATGGCACACTCCCTTTTAAAAAGCGGCTCTCGCTTGACAGTTCTTACCTTTATTTCACGCATACTTGGTCTTGTCCGTGAAATGACAAAGGCCTCGTTTCTGGGTACCAGTCCTCTTTCCGACGCATTCAGCGTTGCATTCCTTATACCTAACCTTTTGCGCCGTCTTTTTGCGGAAAACAGCATATCGGTAGCTTTTATTCCCACATTCAGACAATACCTTGAACGGGAAGAAAGTGCGGAAACACGCGCGTTTCTTTCTGCGACCCTTACCCTGGTCAGTTTTTCGACAACCCTCTGTGTTCTTGCAGGGATTGCTGCCGCTCCGCTCATTGTACCCCTGTTCGGAACCGTTTCTGATGAAACGATCCTGCTGACCCGCCTGATGTTTCCATATCTGGCTATTATTTCGGTAGCAGCCTTCTTTCAGGGAATACTTAACGGGGTACGCGTGTTCTCCCCTTCAGGTTTCACACCAATCCTTTTTAATGTTGCGGTTATCGGAACAACATACCTGCTGGGTAACCGGCTGGGTAATCCTGCACGGGCGATGGCTGCAGGTGTATTGCTCGGAGGCGCCATCCAGGCTGTATTTCAATTGCCCTTTGTCCTCAAGCAGGGATTCCGCTTTCCGCCGGCATCATTGCGAACGGCCTTTACAAATCCCGGCACCCGTACGGTACTGCGGCTGATCGGTCCGACCATCTTTGGAATGGCCGCCTATCAGCTGAACGATCTTGTCTCCACAGCCCTGGCCGGCAATGCAGGTGCCGGCGTTGTTTCAAGCCTGCAGTTTTCACTGCGCCTGCAGGAACTTATGCTCGGTATTTTCGCAGTTTCAATCGGAACTGTAATTCTGCCCGATCTTGCCGCCCGAGCTGCAAAGGCCGAATGGGAACCGTTTAACCAGCTGATGATGACAGCCATGCGCTCAATTGCGCTGATAACCATTCCGGTTACCTTTTTTTCGCTTGTCTGCGGAGAGGCAATCATTACCCTGTTGTTCAAAAGCAACAGTTTCAACGATGAATCTGTCAGGCTCACCCTTGCAGCCTTTACCTGGCATATTACGGGACTTTTTTTTATAGCCCTTAACCGGGTAGTTTCACCGGCTTTCTACGCAAGACAGGACACAGCATCACCCACCATGGCCGGCATCTGGTCTTTTGCTGTCAATATCGGCCTTGCCCTGCTTCTTGTCCGGCCCATGGCAGGAGGGGGCATTGCGCTGGCTCTCAGCCTTGCCAGTGTCGCAAACTCGGTTCTCCTGTTTGTTTTTATGCGCAAAAAGGAAGGGTTTCACCCGGCACAGCTCGCTGCCGGGCTCGGCGGCTATGCAGTAAAAATGACTGGCTTCTCGCTTGTCTCGGCAGCTCCGGTTTATTTCCTGCGTCCTGCTCTCTGGAAACTGTTTGAAGGACGTGGACGGATTATCGGACAGGGTGTTCCTCTTGTTGTAAGTCTGGTTATATTCGCCGGAATCGGAATGACACTGCTGTGGATAACACGTGATCCTGTTGTACGCCAGCTCCTTGCCCGTATTGTAGCCGGAAAAGCTGTTTCTTCACCCGGTAAGGGCAACCCGTCATCAGGCCTGTAAACGGGATTTTTCGCGCAAGTCCAGCACCGAACGTACTTCTTTTTCCCGATACCAGAACAGGGAAATAAATCCTGCCAGGGAAAAAAGCGCGGCGACAGCAAGGGTTAGACGAAGACCGACGCGTCCGGCCTCTGCTCCGCGCGAACCGACAAGCATCAGGGTCGGAAACATCAATACCGCCACCATCTGTGCGGTTTTCATAATCAATGACCGTACACCGAAATACATCGCCGCGCGCTGGATTCCGCTTCGTATTTCAGCTGCAACAGCCATGTCTGCAACAAGGGCGTTCGGCACAATCGAAAACAGCGCAACAGGGAATGAAAAGAAAACCACAAGAAAAACGGCCTGTAAAAACGGAGAACCGGGGTATTTTCCGATAAACACCGCTAGTGAAAACAGCACAGTAAACAACAAGAAAGCGATGAACAGTGGTCGGCGTTTTCCCCATTGCCGAACCAGTCTGTAGGCCGGGTAATAAAATAAAAAACTGCACAAGATCATTATCCGGCCAAGCAGGAGAACCTGGTTTTCCGGCAGTCTCAGCAAATACACCGAATAATACTGAAAACCGGTCAAAATAATGGTATTGACCAGCCAGTACATACAGTCTGCAACCAGAAAGGGACGGTAGTTCCGGTCAGCAAAAACCCGGATCGCTGATACAGGCAGCCGCTCACGCACCGGCTCGCCTGAGCTGTCAGGCAGCCGGAGAAAAAGCACCGGCATCAGCATCGCAAGTGTTCCCGCACAGGCGAAACCCGCCAAAACAAGTCGAAAGGCTGTTACGGCTGTCAGACCGGTATGCTCAACAAGAAATTCCGTATAATGCCAGATACCGGTTCCCAGAAGAAATCCCGCCCCGCCGAACAGGGCCTGCAGGGCTGATATCTTGGTGCGTTCGCGGGAATCTTCGCCCAGTTCAGGCAAAAGCGCAAAGTAGGGAATGGCATACAGGGCCATAAACAGATAAAACACACTGATACCAATCAGCAGCCAAATCGAGTTAAGACGGTAATCGGCAGGTGTGGGCGGAATAAACATGGCTACAGAAAGAACAGCGAAAGGGATAACAGCCACAGTCATCATGCCGGTCCGCCGGCCGCGTTTAAGCCGGTTTCGGTCACACAGGCTTGCGCTGAACAGGCTTGCGGCAGCATCAAAAATGCGGGTAAACGCAAGGATCAGTCCTATAACAGTAAAAAAACCGAACAGATAGCCCTGATAAATCAGCACCGGGAATTCCACTGGAGTGCCGTCTGCTCCGGGAACATAGAACGAGACAAGCAGCTTGCTTACACCGAAGGCACACAGAGTCCAACCAAACTGCCCCAGTGCGTAGATCACTTTTTTCATCACATTCCCCCGATACCGTTATCATCAGCCTGTTAGTCTACAGCGCCCCATGATAGACGATTTACTTTACCCTGTCAAAGTTTTTGGGGTATACTGCACCGGATATGGATCAATACCAAAAACGCCGGGCCGATTTTTTTACCTGGATGGCCCGCAACAGCATTGCCGTTACCGTTTTCGAGGATACCGAGGGCCGCCGCGACCCGGCAGTACGGTACTTTACAGGTCATCCCGGCGATGCCCTGCTCCTGCTTACAATAACCGGACACGCAGTCCTGTGTCCCTGGGATGAACCGATGGCCCATAAAATGGCCTCGGTTGATATTATTCTGGCCTATACCGATTTCGGCCGTCATCCTGTCAACGCCGTGCAAAGTATTGTCGGCAAAATCGAAGTCCCCCCCCGTTCCCGTATCGAGATTCCATCAAACACTCCCTATCCCGTGTTTTTACGATATGTAGAGGCACTGATGGAATATGATGTTCTGTGCCGTGAAGAAGGCAGCGCGGCCGAAGCCGCTGCACTCCAGCGCTCGGTAAAAGACGGAGATGAACTTGCATCCATCATAAAAGCTTGTGAAATCACAGACAGCATTATCGATTCAATAGAAAAAAAGGTGCGTTCAGGCAAAATCAAAACCGAAACTGATGTTGCCCTGTTAATCGAACGCGAAGCCAGGGCTGCCGGATGCGAAGGCACCGGATTCGAGACTATAGCTGCCGGTCCGTCACGCAGTTTCGGCATTCACGCCTTTCCTGCATGGACCGGGGCAGCCTTCCCCGGTCCCGGACTTTCGATTCTTGATTTCGGTGTTGTTTTTCAGGGCTACACAAGTGATGTTACCCTCACAATTGCCCGGGGCGAACTGTCACCGGCACAAGAAAAGATGATTCAGCTGGTAGAAAAAGCCTACACGGCGGCCCTTGCCCTGTACATGCCCGGCACGCCTACCCGTGAAGCATCACTTAAGGTAGACGAGATATTCCGCAAAGCGCGTAAAACCATGCCCCACGCTCTGGGTCACGGCATCGGCCTTGAAGCCCATGAAGGACCCGCCATCCGCAACCGCGCAGACAATGTGTGGACCTTCACGCCGGGTATGGTTGTTACCCTTGAACCGGGCCTCTATGACCCCCGACACGGCGGCTGCCGGCTGGAAAACGATATACTAATAACCGAAACCGGAAACAGGGTGCTTACACATTCAAGGATAATCCGTATTTAAAAACCAAAGAACCTCGTATTGAGCCTAAAAACGATCGAGATTACACAGCTGCAACCCTGCCACCGCTCACAGTCAGGTTAAAAAAAGCGGCGCTCCGCAGAGCATCCTTGCCCAAAACCAGAGTAAAATGGTACTATTTATCAATTACACAATCCTGTCAAAGCAAGTCTATCGACTGCAATGAGTTCGCAAGAGGTACACATGAAAAGTCTCGGTATAAACGTCGGCTCTTCGAGCCTGAAAATGGTTCTTCTGGATGGAGATTCCATCGCATGGTCGTCAGTTCTCCCTCACGAGGGAGATTTTCTTCAGGCCCTGAACAAAACCCTCTCGGCCAATCCTGTCCCGGAGGGAACAAACACTCTGGTCACCGGAAACGAAGGCCGCGGTCTTTTTACCCTGGCCAATACCATCGAGCCCCTCTGTATTGAGGCCGCTCTCAAGGGTTCCGGCCTCAAGGTAGACGCGGTTGTTACAATGGGCGGTGAAGACCTTATCGTCTACACCCTCAACAAATCAGGAACCATCATCAACAACTTTTCCGGAAACAAATGCGCATCAGGTACCGGCGAGTTCTTCAAACAGCAGCTGGGCCGCATGGACATGGTTCTTGAGGATGTCGCAAAGGTATCCCCCGAGGCCACCGTGCATCCCCTTTCGACCCGCTGTTCGGTCTTCATGAAATCCGACTGTACCCACCGCCTCAACAAACGGGAGGCAACCAAGGACGATATCGTCCTGTCGCTTTCAATGGTCATGGCGACCAAGGTTGTAGACTTCCTCAAGCGCGCAAAAATTACCGATTCAGGCCGGGTATTCCTGTCGGGCGGAACAACCCTTAACCCCCACATCATCCGCTTTATACGCGAGCTGATGCCGAACATCGAGTTCATCGTCAATGAACGCTCACCCTACTTCGAGGCCTACGGCGCCGCAATCCTCGCCCGCGAATCTGGCAGCCCCTTTACCGGAGCGGAAAAGGTTCTGCGCTCGAACGAGATACGCTTTGAGTACCTTGAAGACCTCAACCTGGCAAAAGACAAGGTTACCTACTTTGAAATCAAGGAAAGCACGGTACAGGCCGGACGGGAATACATTCTGGGTGTAGACGGCGGTTCCACAACAACAAAGGCCTGTCTGATCGATATGGAAACAGACGAGGTCGTCGCCTCGCACTACGGCCGCACCCACGGTGACCCGGTAAAGGCCCTCAAGCTCTGCTTTGCAGAGATCATGAAAAAGGTCAAAGCTGATATCGGAGAGGCCTCAATATCCATCCCCCTTGCGGCTACTACCGGTTCATCCCGCGAAATACTGGGCGTCTTTCTTGAGACCCCCGGCGTATATAACGAAATCATCGCCCACTCTGTAGGAACAACCCATTTCGCAAAAGATGTTGACACCATCTTCGAAATCGGCGGACAGGACGCAAAATATGTTCTTCTTAAAAACGGCGTCCCCATCGACTATGCGATGAACGAAGCCTGCTCGGCCGGTACCGGCTCCTTCCTTGAAGAATCAGCCTCAGGCGACTTGAACATCAAGAGCGCTGCAGAAATCGGGGACATTGCCCTTTCTGCAAAGGCACCGCTCAAGTTCGGCGAACACTGCTCTGCCTTTATCAACTCGGACATCCGCAAGGCTATCCAGCAGGGTGCCACCCGCGAGGATATCACTGCCGGTATCGTCGGCTCCATCGTGGCAAACTATCTCAACCGCGTTGTAGGAAACCGCACCATCGGCTCCAAGGTCTTCCTCCAGGGCGGCGTTGCAAAAAACAAGGCGATTCCCCTTGCCTTTGCAACCCTTCTGGGCAAACCCATCCTGGTGCCTCCGGCCCCTGAGCTCATGGGCTGTTACGGCGTAGGACTTCTGGCAAAGCAGAAATTCCAGAACGGCCTGCTTGAAAAGAAAAACTTCGACATTGTTGCCATCCAGAATCAGGAGATAGAATACGAACGCGTATTCCGCTGCAAGTCCTGTGACAATGACTGTCCCATCCAGGTACTCAATGTTAATGATCACAAGTACATGTTCGGCGGCCGCTGCAACAAGTACACCAATATGCGCAAAGCCGCGAAAGACGTCGCTGTCACCGACTGGGTACATGAACGCTTCGATCTGATGTTCGTCCGCTGTGCCCCCGACCCGGCAACATTCGAAAAAAAGCGCGACTATGTGATCGGTATTCCGAGAGCCTTCTCTGTCCACACCCTGTATCCCTTCTATTCCTGGTTCTTCCACACCCTGGGTATCAGAACCTTCCTGTCCGACGAGGTGGACCATGACGGTGTCGCCCGCGCCGAGTCAACCTACTGTTTCCCGGCGGAGATTGCACACGGTGCTGTCGAGGACTGCTGGAAAAAGGGTGCTGATTATATCTTCGTGCCCCACTTCCGCGACATGCCCTCCTACGAGACAACTGTTCACGCAAATTTCTGCCCCATCACACAGGCCCTGCCCTATTACATTAAAAAGGCATTCCCTGATATCCCCGCCGACAAGATTCTGGACACGGTTGTAAGCTTCAAGTTCGGCCGTGAAAAGGCCCTTGAGCACTTCCTTGCGCTGGGCGAACGGCTGGGCATTGGTGAATCAGAGATAACCAAATCCTTTGATCTGGCCTGCGCAAAACAGGATGACTACTTCAAACGCGCAGCCGACATCGGCAAACGCGCCCTTGAAGAAGCCCGCGCCGCAGACCGTCCGGTTATTGCCATCCTTGGCCGCCCGTATAACGCCTTTACCGCAGAAGCCAACATGGGTATCCCCCGCAAGTTCACTACACGCGGTTTTTCTGTCATCCCCTTCGACTTCCTGCCCTTCGAGGATGAAACCATCTTCGCAAACCAGTACTGGTACTACGGTCAGCAGGATCTCAAGGCAGCCAGCCTGCTGAAGGACGAGCCGAATATCTACATCACCTATGTTACAAACTTCTCCTGCGCACCTGATTCATTCCTCCTGCATTACGTCAAATGGCTCATGGGTCAAAAACCATTCCTGGTGCTTGAGCTTGATTCCCACTCTGCAGACGCCGGTATCGATACCCGTGTCGAAGCCTTCCTGGACATCATCGACGGCTACCGCTCAAAGCTCTCGGAGATCAAGGAAGACCGCTACGACAACGGCCTGCGCTTTATAAACACCAAGGGC
>CAZXJV010000057.1:16119-18378 GCA_964641135.1 uncultured Treponema sp.
TCCATGTACTGGATACCAAAACCGGACAGAAGCACGAGTTCTTCGGTTCAAAGAAAATCAAGGTACTGCTGTCCAACATGGGAGACCTTACAACCCAGCTGATGGAGAGCGTACTCAAGGGTTCGGGCGTCAACGCAGAAGCCATGCCGGTTGCGACACGGAAAACCATCCAGATGGCCCGTTCGCATTCCTCCGGAAAGGAATGTGTACCGTCCCATATCGTTCTGGGTTCAGCCCTGGAGTTCTTCTTCTCGGAGCGCTACCGCAAGGACGAGATCTACGTCCTGTTCGTACCTATTACCACCGGTCCCTGCCGTACCGGACAGTATTTCGTCTTTTACGAAAACCTCTTCCGCGACCTCAGGCTCGATAACGTAGTAGTGCTTACTCTTTCTGCCGACAACTCCTATACCGAAATCGGCGCAGATTTTGCCAAACACATGTGGTACACCCTGGCTGTCTCGGATTACATGAAGGATATCCAGAACGCTTTGCGCGCAACAGCTGCAAACCCGGCACAAGCCCTCGAGGTCTTCAACAAATCCTGGCAGCGTCTTATGAAGGTCGCCGAAACGGACATCTCCAAAGTCATGCCTGCCCTGCGCGAGATTTCACGTGAAGTATCGGCCATACCGCTGGTAAAAAAGCTTGACGAGATTCCCCGCGTCCTGATCGTCGGTGAAATCTATGTCCGCCGCGACGACTTCGCTGTCGACGAGCTGGTCGAGCTGTTCTCGTCAAAGCACATCATGGCAAAGATTGCCGGCATCGGCGAGTGGATCCACTATCTGGACTTTGTGCGCGAGTACGACCTTAAAAAACGCATCAAGCTCCAGAAATGGTACAAGCGTCCCTTCTCTGCCGAATCAAAGAGGCTGCGGCGCCTGCATCTGGAAGAATGGTGGAAATACCTGGTTGAAGCCCGGGTCAAAAAGGCGCTTTCAGGTACAAAGCTGATTCCGCACACCCCGCACGACATGAGACTGATCATGGGGAATACCGCACGACACTTCGTCAACCATGAGCTCAATTCCGAGATTGCGGTTTCTTCCGGTGTTGCGGCAACTGCCATGGAAGAAGGCTATTCCGGTGTAGTAAACATCAGCCCCTTCGCCTGTCTTATCGGACGTGTTATTGAAGGACTGCTTACTCCCTGGGCTCGTGACCGCAACTACCCGGTCATGTCTGTCGAGGTGGACGGCAACCTGCTGCCGCCAAGTATTGTCAACAAGCTGAATATCTTTATGGTCAACGTTCTGCGCTTCAAAGAAGGCGGAAATACCGACATCCTTATTGAGGAAGCCTCAACCGGCGCAATGAATACCACTGTCACCCCCGCTGACGCTGGAAGCTGTGCCAGCTGCGGAACCTGCGGCGAAGGCTGCTGCGACAACTGATACTGGACAGGGTGCTGGCAAACTCGTTGCTTGTCAGCGCCCTGCTCTTTACCGGCTATCATGCGGTATGCAAAAGGGAATATATGGGATTGAAGAATAAAGAACCGCGGCTGGTATGTCCCGCCTGCAGCAAAATGCTTGAGCCGCCTTCATGCTGCGGCAAATTTATGGACTGGGACGGTGTGGTGTTTTTTTGCACAATCTGCGGAAAAACCAGAGCAATGCCTCAGTGCTGCGGCCAGCCGATGACGGTAACAACCATTGAGGTAACCCTTCTCTGACAAAACCGCCACACGCCGATCAATAAAAGTGTCCGAAGAAAGAAATTCCATTTTTAAAATTTCGTATTTCAGAAACTAAAGTATTCTGGTTTGACTGTATATACCAGATTGCACCATCTCTGGCAAAGGCAGTCTTGCTCCAGGAAGATCTCCGGGCAATAAATCTGTCATTTACCCACAACCTGCCGTTTTCCGTGCGAAAAGTGTAGGTATACTCGGGAAACGTGTAAGTCATAATTTTCTCTTTCGCTTCTAAAGGTGTAAAAATAAAGAACAAAAAAACCAGCGCGAAAACCCGCCGGCTTGCAGAAATCACTATCCGGGTTTGAAATCCGCCTCGACGCATAGCTGCTCCATACTCACTGTTGCTGTTATACTCCGCATCGGGATACATAAACTACTCCTGCCATCAAAACTATAGTATACCGCACAGAAATGCATTTTTCATTCAAAGTTTCATGCAATAAGGGTAGCACATTATAAATGCGGTATTGCATTTCGCCGATGGGCTAACACTTTCTTAATAAAGGGCACCTCTAAAAACCATTGTTTTTAAGTTCATCTGATCTTTTGATCAGCTG
>CAZXJV010000058.1:0-18344 GCA_964641135.1 uncultured Treponema sp.
ACGCCTTGATTCTTTGCTTGTCCGGCACAAAAAGCCGTGATAGACTACTAGAGTAGCCCGAACGGGGCACCGACGCGAAACGTCACGTTCTTTGAAAAAGAGGCCTCAAGCCTTAAATTCGGCAAAGTTAAAAGCGGCTAACGCAAGCGCACATTGGTTCTGGGGAGGAACCGATGAACGCCACAGATCCGACGGGGCTGAAACGAGTAGATGGCGATAGTGTTAAAGGTTCCGGTGAATTAAGTTCTGTTGAAAGTAATGGGAAAACAAATATTATCGAGGGGGGAAGTACATATAATCCTATCGAGAAAATAATTGTTGAAGCTTTGATTAATGATGATCCAGACCATTTGGATCAATTGCCTTCAGAGATTCCGATAGGTATAGGTCGTTCCTTTAACAATTTAACTGGATTAACAGGAGATACCTTTGATGCAATTCCTTATGTAATCCCCATTGCATTAACCATAGCATCTAGCATTGATCGTCCTCTACCTGCTAGTCCTGTTCAAAGATCACCGGCAGGAGCACGACAAACAGCAAATGATGTTAAGAAGTATGAAGAAACGCAATTACAAAGGGGTCAACGACCAGCATTAAGTGATGAGTTTTCAGCCGCTGGGAAGGGGGTAACACCTGCGACAACGGCACATGGAGCTGAACGTCTTGCTGGTGCAACTGCTACAAGGGGCGGTGTTCTTGCTGCGAGTGAAGTATCAGCAGTTCAACAGGGTGGCCGCCTAATGACCGCTAACAACGGAACAACAGTAAGGTTAATGGAGCAGGCAAATGGTCGATTTAGCGCTGTTGTCACTAACGCAGAAGGGAGAATAGTGACAACAATGAAGGATTGGTCGGCGAAAGCTATTGAACGAATATCTAGAAATTATGGTTGGATGGTGGTGGAATAATGGTTGAAAAATATAGTTGCTGCTTTTGTGGTAAAGAAGTTGAACAAATTGAGTCCGTTGTTTTAGAGGCGTATGCTTTTTCAGAGCAAGAGGATCGGATATGTTTGTTTGCTCATAGGGAATGCTACAAATCAGTACTAGTAAAGGATGTTCCAATTCTTCCGGCATTGTTAGACGATTAGCCTAATATTTAGATCAAGCTGACAATCCTTCGGATTGCAGCTTATCTATGTTATTAGGCGGGCTAAAGCCCTTGGAAGAAAAGAGCGGGAGTCGGAAACGGCTCCCGTTTTGTTTTATTCGGCTATGCCCTGCGGGAGCGGCCGCGAGGCTTGCGCCTCGTGGCTTTGGAAAAGTCGATACAATGACCAGGTTAACCTGCGAGCGCAAAGCGCGAGTCAGGTTGAACCTTATATTGTATTGCTCTCTTTCTTTGTCTCTTGCTTGTTTCGATTTTCCCGAAGCATGCGGTTCAGCATACGGTATAGGTCGGCGCGGTCATTCTGCGGTAACGAAAGAATATCTTGCAGCTTCTTCAAGCTTCGCGTGTCAAACATACTTGCATCGATTTCATCGCTATTGGGAGTATCAGAAGCGAGTAGCTCGGCAGGTTTGACACCAAGGGCTTTGGCTATCGCTTCAATTTTATCGAGTGAAGGTTGAATGGCGTGGGTTTCATAATGCGCAATCATGCGCTGGCTGAATCCCGTCAGATCGGCAAGATCATATTGGGATAGACCCTTCTGTTTCCGAAGTCGTTTCAAATTTCGAGAAAAATCAATGGTGGTTTTCTTCACCGATTCCATACTAACAGTATACATTTCCATATTGACATAATACATAATATGACTTACTATAATATACAAGAAGGGCTTGACACGGTTTTGAAAAAGACCGGAAAGAGCAAAAAAGAAGCCCGCCCCCGGTTGAATCTTGGCGGATGCACCGGAAAGCGGGCCAGACACAACGAGGAGACCTCGTCATGACGCATCTACATTTTAGCACACTTAGCGCCGTGCCGTCACGTCTCCTGACAAGGGGGAACCGATGGAAACGGCGCAGATTACCGACCTTTACCAGGCAAGTTATTTCCTGCTTTCCGGCTGTGAACTAGTCGGGATTGAATGCATCCCGACCGGCGGGGCAATGAGCTGCCGTATAAGCTTTCGGGGCGAACGGCTCGAAGAGCTGACCCAACAGTGGTGGGACAAGCAGGCGGTGGTGAACCTCTGGGCCTTCCGGAGCGCGTACAGCCAGGTGAACAGCTATGTCCACCAAGCCAAGAAAAGTTATGACCTCGCCGCCCGTCGCGGAGGTATCCAATGAATACCATCTACACGACGAACATGGCGTGTGCGCTCTACCTTGTCCAGCAGGGCAACACCGTAACCGCTCTTGAAATGTTTGTTGATCTTCCCTATGCCCACGAAGAATGCCGGTTTGCCTTCGAGGGTGAACGTGTCGAGGAAGATTTCCGGTATTACCACAATCACAACATGAGCGACCTCGATCTTTCCGCGTTGCCGCTTCTCTTTCGCGCCGTTGAAGCGTTTCTTCCGGTGCGGGAGGCGGCGCGATGAAAACGATCATCTTCACCAACCAAAAAGGCGGCGTGGGAAAGACGACGCTGACCCGGGAACTCGGGATTGCCTTTTCCCTTCGCAGTCTTTCGGTCTTACTCATCGACGCCGACCCCCAGGGGAATTTGACCAAGAGCCTGATAGACCCGCCTGAATCGGGCTTGTACGAAGCCTTTGAGGGCGAAGCGTTCGAGCCGGTTAAGCTTAGGCCCAATCTGTCCTTGCTCGCCGGGGACGCCCGCCTTGCGGCGTTGGAAAAGCGCTACCTGGGCGACGTGGACGCCTACGGCAAACTGTCGGCCTTGTTCGATGACGGGAAGCTTTCGGGCTTTGACTTCGTGCTTATCGACTCGCCGCCCTCCTTGGGCATCATGACCTTGAACGGCCTCGCGGCCGCCGATTACTTTGTGATTCCCCTTCGTCCGGCGCTTTACTCCCTGCAAGGAACCAATGACCTTTTGGCCTCGGTGGCGAAGGTCAAGAAGAGCCTGAACCCCGGCCTTGAACTCTTGGGCGTGGTGATCAACGACTTTCTTCCCGGCCCGATCATCAGCCGCCAGCTCAGGGCGGAAATAGAAGAAGGATTCGGCGAGCGGGTCTTTTCCACGGCAGTGAGCCGAACCATCAAGGTTGAAGAAGCCATAGCCAGCCGCACAGGTGTTGTTGAAGAAGAAACCAAGATCGCCAGTGAGGTCACCGCTTTGGCCGATGAGATCCTTTCCCGGTTGCATGGACGAGCAGCAACCATAGGTTGCGACCAGTCCAGGCTTGAAGGGTGACTGCCATGGATAAACTGGCAGGACGAAAGACCTTGAAAGTCGCGAGTATTCTCGATGAGTTTGAAAAGGACAAAGTGAAAGCCGGGGTCGATCTTGTGGCCCTGTTCTCTTCCTTCGGCGTCCCGCTGGAAAGCAAAGGCAAGAGTTATATGGGCAAGTGTCCCTGGCATGAAGACTCCACGCCATCCTTGTCGGTCGATCGGGAAAAGGGCCTCTATAACTGCTTTGGCTGTGGTGAATCAGGCGACGCGTTTACCTTGGTTGAGAAGATGAAGGGTACCGACTTCAAGGGAGCTTTGGAATACTTGAAGGGTGGACGTTTCGAGCCGGTTCCCGTTTCTTCTGTGTCCTTGTCAAAACCTGCGGTTCTGAAAGAACCACAGGTTCCCGCGCCAGCGGAACCAAAGCTCGAAGACGATCCTTTTGAAAGTCCCGAGGTCGAAAGCCTTTTCTTTGACGGGGAAGAGAACCTCCTTAACCCGGTAGCCGAATGGTACGAGAACGTCCTCAGGCAGAATACCGAAGCCCAATCGTATCTTGCCGGGCGCGGTCTCAGGCCAACCGTTCAAGGCCGGTTTGTTCTCGGCTATTCTTCCGGCAACCTCCATACCGGCTTGATGAAGCGGCACCGGAAGCCCTTGCAGGAGTTGGGAATCCTTCGTGCCGATGGTTCCGAGTTCTTTGCCGGGTGCGTCGTCGTTCCGCTTCTCGATGAAGCGGGCCAGGCGGTCAGCTTCTATGGCCGCAAGATCGACGACAGCACCCCGAAGCATCTGTACTTGAAGGGCAAGCACCGCGGCCTGGTGAACGGCAAGGCGGCGAAGGTCTACCCTGATGAATTGATCCTCACCGAAAGCGTATTCGACGCTCTTTCTCTGGTATCTCTCGGCTTTGAAAACGTCATTCCTTGCTACGGCACCGGCGGCTTTACTCCTGACCATTTGGCGGTCATGAAAGAGGCCCGGACGCGCTTGGTAGTTCTTGCCTTCGATGCCGATGATGCGGGACGCACTGGAGCCACTGCCCTGAAAGAAAAGCTTTTGGCCGAAGGAATCGCGATCAAAACCATAGCGCCCGATGGAGTCAAGGACTGGAATGAATACCTGACTTCAGGCGGGAATCCCGATACTATCCGCGCCCTGATTGACGCCGCACCCATCGAAGGTCTTGCCGATCCCGATGCGCCACAGGTGAGCCGGGACGGCAAGCGATGGAATTTCAAATTTTGTGAAGTGGTGTACCGTGTGCTCCCATCGGTAGAAGTGTTTGTCAGTTCGCTGAAAGTGAATATTCGCGCGGAAGCGTCGCCAGCGAGCACTGGCGGAGAAGAACTTTTTCTTGATAACTGCGATCTCTATTCCTCACGGAGTCGGTCAAGTTTCGCGCTGGCCTTTTCGCGCGTGGCCGGTCTTGAATCGATCCGCATCGAAAAGGATTTGATGAAGATCGTCATGCGCTTGGAGAAGGAACGGGACAAGGCTTTGGATGAAGCCAATCCCCGTCAGGTGATCGTGGAACCCAGCGAAGCCGAACGGACAGAGGCCGAAGCCTTTTTGAGAAGTCCAACGCTTTTTGACGATATCGCGGCCGACATGGACGCCGTGGGGTATGTGGGCGAAGAAGTCAACAAGCTGGTGGTCTATGTCGCCGCCGTCTCGCGCCTGCTGGAAAAACCCCTGTCGGTCTATGTGCAGGCGGGGAGTTCCTCGGGCAAAAGCTTTCTGATTGAAACCGTCCGCCGCCTCCTGCCTCAAGAAGCCGTCCTGGCTATTTCCTCATTCTCTGACCAGGCGCTGAACTACATGAAGCAGGAAGACCTGGAAGGCAAGGTGATGCTCATGGGCGAAGCGATTCACAATGACCTTGTGGAAGGGCAGATTCGCCAGATGCAGAGCGAAGGCGAGATTAGCCGTCTGATGGTAGCCAAAGACCCCAAGACCGGCGCCCTTGAAAGCCGGCAGGTACGGAACCGGGTGCGCCTCTCGTTCATGATGAGTTCAACCGCGCTATACCTGAACCCCGAGAACGCGAGCCGCTGCCTTGTTCTGCATACCGACGAAAGCCGCGCCCAGACCGAACGCATCTTGAGCCTTCAGCGCGAGAAGAAAACTTTTGACGGCTGGGTGAACAACGCCCACCGCATCCCGGAGATTATCAAGAAACACCAGACCGCTGGCCGCATCCTGGAGCGTCTGCCGGTGTTCAATCCGTTGGCGGGATTCATTCGCTTTCCGGTGAACCGGCCGACCATGCGCCGCGCGCAAGACCAGTTCTTGACGCTTCTGGAAGCCGTGGCGATACTGCGTCAGTACCAGAAAGAGCGCGTCACCAAAACCAATCCGTTTACGGGTGAGACGGTCGAAGGCATCGACATTGACCTTGAAGATTACCGCATTGCCCGGCGACTCTTTCGTGAAGCGATCCTGATTCCCAACGCCGACGAACTCCCCTCGGGGGCGCGGCTTCTCTACGAGTCCATTCAAACTATGGCGAAGGCCAAGGCGCGTAAAGAAGGGCTTGAGGCAACCGAGGTCACCTTTATTCAGCGGGAGATTCGGGAGCTTTCGGAACTGGGGAGCGACAGCATAAAGAAGTACCTCCGGGCCTTGGTGGACTTTGAATTCCTTGAGCTGACCGGTGGACGTAAACACGGTACCCGCTTTTGTTACCGCTTGCGAAACTTAGGCAATGAAACCAGCTCCGGCGTGGAACTGCCCGAAGTCGAAGAACTTGCCCTTTTATTGGCAGAAACTGGGGAAGTGGGGAAAACTGGGGAATTCCCCAGTTACGTGCGGTCAAGTCTATGAATGAAAAGGATTTGCAGGACGAAAAAGCAACTGGGGAACTGGGGAAGGGAAAAGACACAGACCCGAGGAAAGAAACCATGCTTCCCGTTCTCTCGGCCTGTATGACTGACCTTCTGGCAGCCGGACGAAGCCGGGCGGAACTCACGGCAACCTTTAACTTCTTTACCCGCTACCTCGATGAGAACCACCTCGCGTGGGAACGCTTCGGCATTCGGGAAGCCCAAGGCTTACAGACTGCCTTGATGGCACGTTGTGACGAGGCTGGGAACCGCTTCTACGCTCCGGCGACGGTCGTGAAGATGATCGGCACCTTGAAGATCTTCTACGCCTGGGCGAGGAAAAAACACCTTGTTGCCGAGAATCCCTTTGTCCGGGTGAAGAATGTCAAACAACCCAAGCGGCTCCCGAAAGACATCTACGAGAGCGAAGAACTCGAACAGCTTTTGTCCTGGCTCGCCGACTTCGGGAGCGCGCCGACCTTGAAGGAAAAGCGCGAGCGTTACCTTGCCCATGTAGTCGCCGAACTTCTGTACTCGACCGGCCTTGTGGTGGGAGAAGTAAAGCTCTTGAAACCCGAGGACGTGAACCTTTCCCGCAGGACGGTCACGGCATGGATTCCCCAGTACCGGAAACACCGCACGGTGATCCTCTCCGAGTACGCAGCCGGGTTACTGTCGGTGTTTATGAACGAACTGCGTCCGGTCTACCTCGCGAGCCCCAACTACCGGGCTTCTCGCCACCTTTTGTTCGGCACGGCCAATGAACTGACCCGTACCGTGAACCGGGTGCTTCTGAAAGGCGCCGCCGCGTTGAATCTCACTCCCTGCACAACACGAATGTTCCGGCATGCCCTGTGCCTTCATTTGGTGAAGGCCGGATGCGACGCCCGTTTTGTGCAGGAGCTTGCCGGGCACGAAGACCTTTCCACCACCCAGTTGTATATGCGACTCGACAAGCGAGACTTGCGCGGAACGCTCGACCAGTTCCACCCCCGCGCCGCGATGGGCGAGCGCGAAGAAAATCTTCCGTGACGATTCTTTCCTACCTCGCCGATTACGAAGCCTACCAGAAAGGCCGGGGACTCAAAGAAGGCACGGTGCGGGTTTCTCTCTCGCAGCTGGGGCGCTTTGACCGGTGGCTCAAAGCCAAGCGCAAGCGCGACGTTCGCCGGGTGCATCTTTCTGATGTGACCTTGTGGCTCGATGATCTTGCCGTGCGCCTTGCGCCCGCGACGGTTTACGGCCACGCCATTGAGGTGCGGAACTTCTTCGCCTTCCTCAAAACCATGGGCTACCTCTTAACCGACCCGATAGAAGACCTGGACGCGAAAAGCTATCAAGGTCCGGACAACAAGCGGGGCGTATTTACGAAAAGCGAGATTGACACCTTTCTCGACGCTCTCGACGTAACCGAAAACCTGGCCTTGCGGGCGTTCTTTGAACTTCTCTATTCGTCGGCCTTGCGCCTTTCGGAAGGGTTGAACCTGACTATGGCCGACCTCGATTTGCGGGAACGGACGCTCCTTGTGCGTAACGGCAAAGGCGGGAAAGACCGCTATGTTCCCTTCTCGCACACCGCGCTTATCTTTCTGCAAAAGTATCTGGATGAGATGCGACCGCGACTTGTGAAGGGTGCTCCTGCCGCTGATCGCGAAGTAGTCTTCCTCAAGAGGAAAGGACGACTCACCAAGCAGATCATTTGGCGAGCCTTTGCCAAAACCCTTGAAAAGGCCGGCATTGATAAGACTAGCCGGACCGTTCACAGCATTCGTCATTCCTGCGCCACGCATCTTCTTGAAGCCGGAGCGGACGTGCGCACCGTCTCTGAACTCCTCGGGCACACGAGCATTGAAACCACCGCCCGCTATACCCACGTCCAGCTTGACGGCCTCAAGCGGATGTTCAAAAGCTACCACCCGAGGGAAAACGAACTCTACCGGGAGATTGACGACGCATACCGCGCGGCGGCCGGGAAGCTCAAGGAAGAATTGAGTCGGAAATGGCAAAACCTGTTAGGACGGAATAGAGACGGGAAAAAGGAATAATTACCTTGAAGTTATATTACGCAGAGGTTATACTATGACTATGGGAGCAGATAAAGAGCGGGCGCTTGAGACTACGAGCGAGTATCTTGAATGGTTCACTTCTCAAGCTGAGCCGGTACAGGAAGCCGTCCGTGCGTATGTGAAGCTGCTCCTTGCAAAAGGTCCGTCCTTGGGACGTCCCTACGTGGACACGCTCAAGGGGAGCAAGTACCCGAACCTGAAAGAACTGCGGGTACAGGCGCAGGGTAGAAAATACCGGATTGCCTTTCTCTTTACCGGCGACCGGGTGTGCCTCTTGCTGACCGCTGACGTGAAGGGCGGGTCGGAAGACAAGCGGTTCTACAAGAAACTGATAGCGGAAGCGGAAACCTTGTATGAGGAATATCTGGCTTCAAGCTGAAATAAGGAGGACGATATGGCAGTAGTGAAAAACGCGATGAAGGCGATGGAAAGCGTAATGTCCGACGAGTCTATTGCCCGTTCCAACGAGATATACGAGCGGGAACTCTTGATGCTCAACCTCGCCGAACTGCGCGAGCAATACAACGTGAAGCAGGCTGATATAAAAGGTTTCTCTCAACCGGCGATCTCCCGGATTGAAGGCCGCACTGACATAAAGCTTTCAACCCTGATAAAATACCTCACGCAGATGGATCTCGATATGGAAATCAAGGTGCGCCCACGCAGTCCCAAGAAGGGTGTACCGAAAGAAGTTTTGCTTTTTCATACTTGAGAAAAAGGAGACCGACTATTTTTAAACGACTAGGTTTCATTGCCGCTTTATTCGTTCTTCTCGCGCCTCTTGCTCTGCAAGCAGCTTCTCTGGAACGGTCTATTTCTATAGCGGATAACGCTATAGGCCTCTCCGGCGCGGAAGCCGCTGGGAAGGGGGTAACACCTGCGACAACGGCACATGGAGCTGAACGTCTTGCTGGTGCAACTGCTACAAGGGGCGGTGTTCTTGCTGCGAGTGAAGTATCAGCAGTTCAACAGGGTGGCCGCCTAATGACCGCTAACAACGGAACAACAGTAAGGTTAATGGAGCAGGCAAATGGTCGATTTAGCGCTGTTGTCACTAACGCAGAAGGGAGAATAGTGACAACAATGAAGGATTGGTCGGCGAAAGCTATTGAACGAATATCTAGAAATTATGGTTGGATGGTGGTGGAATAATGGTTGAAAAATATAGTTGCTGCTTTTGTGGTAAAGAAGTTGAACAAATTGAGTCCGTTGTTTTAGAGGCGTATGCTTTTTCAGAGCAAGAGGATCGGATATGTTTGTTTGCTCATAGGGAATGCTACAAATCAGTACTAGTAAAGGATGTTCCAATTCTTCCGGCATTGTTAGACGATTAGCCTAATATTTAGATCAAGCTGACAATCCTTCGGATTGCAGCTTATCTATGTTATTAGGCGGGCTAAAGCCCTTGGAAGAAAAGAGCGGGAGTCGGAAACGGCTCCCGTTTTGTTTTATTCGGCTATGCCCTGCGGGAGCGGCCGCGAGGCTTGCGCCTCGTGGCTTTGGAAAAGTCGATACAATGACCAGGTTAACCTGCGAGCGCAAAGCGCGAGTCAGGTTGAACCTTATATTGTATTGCTCTCTTTCTTTGTCTCTTGCTTGTTTCGATTTTCCCGAAGCATGCGGTTCAGCATACGGTATAGGTCGGCGCGGTCATTCTGCGGTAACGAAAGAATATCTTGCAGCTTCTTCAAGCTTCGCGTGTCAAACATACTTGCATCGATTTCATCGCTATTGGGAGTATCAGAAGCGAGTAGCTCGGCAGGTTTGACACCAAGGGCTTTGGCTATCGCTTCAATTTTATCGAGTGAAGGTTGAATGGCGTGGGTTTCATAATGCGCAATCATGCGCTGGCTGAATCCCGTCAGATCGGCAAGATCATATTGGGATAGACCCTTCTGTTTCCGAAGTCGTTTCAAATTTCGAGAAAAATCAATGGTGGTTTTCTTCACCGATTCCATACTAACAGTATACATTTCCATATTGACATAATACATAATATGACTTACTATAATATACAAGAAGGGCTTGACACGGTTTTGAAAAAGACCGGAAAGAGCAAAAAAGAAGCCCGCCCCCGGTTGAATCTTGGCGGATGCACCGGAAAGCGGGCCAGACACAACGAGGAGACCTCGTCATGACGCATCTACATTTTAGCACACTTAGCGCCGTGCCGTCACGTCTCCTGACAAGGGGGAACCGATGGAAACGGCGCAGATTACCGACCTTTACCAGGCAAGTTATTTCCTGCTTTCCGGCTGTGAACTAGTCGGGATTGAATGCATCCCGACCGGCGGGGCAATGAGCTGCCGTATAAGCTTTCGGGGCGAACGGCTCGAAGAGCTGACCCAACAGTGGTGGGACAAGCAGGCGGTGGTGAACCTCTGGGCCTTCCGGAGCGCGTACAGCCAGGTGAACAGCTATGTCCACCAAGCCAAGAAAAGTTATGACCTCGCCGCCCGTCGCGGAGGTATCCAATGAATACCATCTACACGACGAACATGGCGTGTGCGCTCTACCTTGTCCAGCAGGGCAACACCGTAACCGCTCTTGAAATGTTTGTTGATCTTCCCTATGCCCACGAAGAATGCCGGTTTGCCTTCGAGGGTGAACGTGTCGAGGAAGATTTCCGGTATTACCACAATCACAACATGAGCGACCTCGATCTTTCCGCGTTGCCGCTTCTCTTTCGCGCCGTTGAAGCGTTTCTTCCGGTGCGGGAGGCGGCGCGATGAAAACGATCATCTTCACCAACCAAAAAGGCGGCGTGGGAAAGACGACGCTGACCCGGGAACTCGGGATTGCCTTTTCCCTTCGCAGTCTTTCGGTCTTACTCATCGACGCCGACCCCCAGGGGAATTTGACCAAGAGCCTGATAGACCCGCCTGAATCGGGCTTGTACGAAGCCTTTGAGGGCGAAGCGTTCGAGCCGGTTAAGCTTAGGCCCAATCTGTCCTTGCTCGCCGGGGACGCCCGCCTTGCGGCGTTGGAAAAGCGCTACCTGGGCGACGTGGACGCCTACGGCAAACTGTCGGCCTTGTTCGATGACGGGAAGCTTTCGGGCTTTGACTTCGTGCTTATCGACTCGCCGCCCTCCTTGGGCATCATGACCTTGAACGGCCTCGCGGCCGCCGATTACTTTGTGATTCCCCTTCGTCCGGCGCTTTACTCCCTGCAAGGAACCAATGACCTTTTGGCCTCGGTGGCGAAGGTCAAGAAGAGCCTGAACCCCGGCCTTGAACTCTTGGGCGTGGTGATCAACGACTTTCTTCCCGGCCCGATCATCAGCCGCCAGCTCAGGGCGGAAATAGAAGAAGGATTCGGCGAGCGGGTCTTTTCCACGGCAGTGAGCCGAACCATCAAGGTTGAAGAAGCCATAGCCAGCCGCACAGGTGTTGTTGAAGAAGAAACCAAGATCGCCAGTGAGGTCACCGCTTTGGCCGATGAGATCCTTTCCCGGTTGCATGGACGAGCAGCAACCATAGGTTGCGACCAGTCCAGGCTTGAAGGGTGACTGCCATGGATAAACTGGCAGGACGAAAGACCTTGAAAGTCGCGAGTATTCTCGATGAGTTTGAAAAGGACAAAGTGAAAGCCGGGGTCGATCTTGTGGCCCTGTTCTCTTCCTTCGGCGTCCCGCTGGAAAGCAAAGGCAAGAGTTATATGGGCAAGTGTCCCTGGCATGAAGACTCCACGCCATCCTTGTCGGTCGATCGGGAAAAGGGCCTCTATAACTGCTTTGGCTGTGGTGAATCAGGCGACGCGTTTACCTTGGTTGAGAAGATGAAGGGTACCGACTTCAAGGGAGCTTTGGAATACTTGAAGGGTGGACGTTTCGAGCCGGTTCCCGTTTCTTCTGTGTCCTTGTCAAAACCTGCGGTTCTGAAAGAACCACAGGTTCCCGCGCCAGCGGAACCAAAGCTCGAAGACGATCCTTTTGAAAGTCCCGAGGTCGAAAGCCTTTTCTTTGACGGGGAAGAGAACCTCCTTAACCCGGTAGCCGAATGGTACGAGAACGTCCTCAGGCAGAATACCGAAGCCCAATCGTATCTTGCCGGGCGCGGTCTCAGGCCAACCGTTCAAGGCCGGTTTGTTCTCGGCTATTCTTCCGGCAACCTCCATACCGGCTTGATGAAGCGGCACCGGAAGCCCTTGCAGGAGTTGGGAATCCTTCGTGCCGATGGTTCCGAGTTCTTTGCCGGGTGCGTCGTCGTTCCGCTTCTCGATGAAGCGGGCCAGGCGGTCAGCTTCTATGGCCGCAAGATCGACGACAGCACCCCGAAGCATCTGTACTTGAAGGGCAAGCACCGCGGCCTGGTGAACGGCAAGGCGGCGAAGGTCTACCCTGATGAATTGATCCTCACCGAAAGCGTATTCGACGCTCTTTCTCTGGTATCTCTCGGCTTTGAAAACGTCATTCCTTGCTACGGCACCGGCGGCTTTACTCCTGACCATTTGGCGGTCATGAAAGAGGCCCGGACGCGCTTGGTAGTTCTTGCCTTCGATGCCGATGATGCGGGACGCACTGGAGCCACTGCCCTGAAAGAAAAGCTTTTGGCCGAAGGAATCGCGATCAAAACCATAGCGCCCGATGGAGTCAAGGACTGGAATGAATACCTGACTTCAGGCGGGAATCCCGATACTATCCGCGCCCTGATTGACGCCGCACCCATCGAAGGTCTTGCCGATCCCGATGCGCCACAGGTGAGCCGGGACGGCAAGCGATGGAATTTCAAATTTTGTGAAGTGGTGTACCGTGTGCTCCCATCGGTAGAAGTGTTTGTCAGTTCGCTGAAAGTGAATATTCGCGCGGAAGCGTCGCCAGCGAGCACTGGCGGAGAAGAACTTTTTCTTGATAACTGCGATCTCTATTCCTCACGGAGTCGGTCAAGTTTCGCGCTGGCCTTTTCGCGCGTGGCCGGTCTTGAATCGATCCGCATCGAAAAGGATTTGATGAAGATCGTCATGCGCTTGGAGAAGGAACGGGACAAGGCTTTGGATGAAGCCAATCCCCGTCAGGTGATCGTGGAACCCAGCGAAGCCGAACGGACAGAGGCCGAAGCCTTTTTGAGAAGTCCAACGCTTTTTGACGATATCGCGGCCGACATGGACGCCGTGGGGTATGTGGGCGAAGAAGTCAACAAGCTGGTGGTCTATGTCGCCGCCGTCTCGCGCCTGCTGGAAAAACCCCTGTCGGTCTATGTGCAGGCGGGGAGTTCCTCGGGCAAAAGCTTTCTGATTGAAACCGTCCGCCGCCTCCTGCCTCAAGAAGCCGTCCTGGCTATTTCCTCATTCTCTGACCAGGCGCTGAACTACATGAAGCAGGAAGACCTGGAAGGCAAGGTGATGCTCATGGGCGAAGCGATTCACAATGACCTTGTGGAAGGGCAGATTCGCCAGATGCAGAGCGAAGGCGAGATTAGCCGTCTGATGGTAGCCAAAGACCCCAAGACCGGCGCCCTTGAAAGCCGGCAGGTACGGAACCGGGTGCGCCTCTCGTTCATGATGAGTTCAACCGCGCTATACCTGAACCCCGAGAACGCGAGCCGCTGCCTTGTTCTGCATACCGACGAAAGCCGCGCCCAGACCGAACGCATCTTGAGCCTTCAGCGCGAGAAGAAAACTTTTGACGGCTGGGTGAACAACGCCCACCGCATCCCGGAGATTATCAAGAAACACCAGACCGCTGGCCGCATCCTGGAGCGTCTGCCGGTGTTCAATCCGTTGGCGGGATTCATTCGCTTTCCGGTGAACCGGCCGACCATGCGCCGCGCGCAAGACCAGTTCTTGACGCTTCTGGAAGCCGTGGCGATACTGCGTCAGTACCAGAAAGAGCGCGTCACCAAAACCAATCCGTTTACGGGTGAGACGGTCGAAGGCATCGACATTGACCTTGAAGATTACCGCATTGCCCGGCGACTCTTTCGTGAAGCGATCCTGATTCCCAACGCCGACGAACTCCCCTCGGGGGCGCGGCTTCTCTACGAGTCCATTCAAACTATGGCGAAGGCCAAGGCGCGTAAAGAAGGGCTTGAGGCAACCGAGGTCACCTTTATTCAGCGGGAGATTCGGGAGCTTTCGGAACTGGGGAGCGACAGCATAAAGAAGTACCTCCGGGCCTTGGTGGACTTTGAATTCCTTGAGCTGACCGGTGGACGTAAACACGGTACCCGCTTTTGTTACCGCTTGCGAAACTTAGGCAATGAAACCAGCTCCGGCGTGGAACTGCCCGAAGTCGAAGAACTTGCCCTTTTATTGGCAGAAACTGGGGAAGTGGGGAAAACTGGGGAATTCCCCAGTTACGTGCGGTCAAGTCTATGAATGAAAAGGATTTGCAGGACGAAAAAGCAACTGGGGAACTGGGGAAGGGAAAAGACACAGACCCGAGGAAAGAAACCATGCTTCCCGTTCTCTCGGCCTGTATGACTGACCTTCTGGCAGCCGGACGAAGCCGGGCGGAACTCACGGCAACCTTTAACTTCTTTACCCGCTACCTCGATGAGAACCACCTCGCGTGGGAACGCTTCGGCATTCGGGAAGCCCAAGGCTTACAGACTGCCTTGATGGCACGTTGTGACGAGGCTGGGAACCGCTTCTACGCTCCGGCGACGGTCGTGAAGATGATCGGCACCTTGAAGATCTTCTACGCCTGGGCGAGGAAAAAACACCTTGTTGCCGAGAATCCCTTTGTCCGGGTGAAGAATGTCAAACAACCCAAGCGGCTCCCGAAAGACATCTACGAGAGCGAAGAACTCGAACAGCTTTTGTCCTGGCTCGCCGACTTCGGGAGCGCGCCGACCTTGAAGGAAAAGCGCGAGCGTTACCTTGCCCATGTAGTCGCCGAACTTCTGTACTCGACCGGCCTTGTGGTGGGAGAAGTAAAGCTCTTGAAACCCGAGGACGTGAACCTTTCCCGCAGGACGGTCACGGCATGGATTCCCCAGTACCGGAAACACCGCACGGTGATCCTCTCCGAGTACGCAGCCGGGTTACTGTCGGTGTTTATGAACGAACTGCGTCCGGTCTACCTCGCGAGCCCCAACTACCGGGCTTCTCGCCACCTTTTGTTCGGCACGGCCAATGAACTGACCCGTACCGTGAACCGGGTGCTTCTGAAAGGCGCCGCCGCGTTGAATCTCACTCCCTGCACAACACGAATGTTCCGGCATGCCCTGTGCCTTCATTTGGTGAAGGCCGGATGCGACGCCCGTTTTGTGCAGGAGCTTGCCGGGCACGAAGACCTTTCCACCACCCAGTTGTATATGCGACTCGACAAGCGAGACTTGCGCGGAACGCTCGACCAGTTCCACCCCCGCGCCGCGATGGGCGAGCGCGAAGAAAATCTTCCGTGACGATTCTTTCCTACCTCGCCGATTACGAAGCCTACCAGAAAGGCCGGGGACTCAAAGAAGGCACGGTGCGGGTTTCTCTCTCGCAGCTGGGGCGCTTTGACCGGTGGCTCAAAGCCAAGCGCAAGCGCGACGTTCGCCGGGTGCATCTTTCTGATGTGACCTTGTGGCTCGATGATCTTGCCGTGCGCCTTGCGCCCGCGACGGTTTACGGCCACGCCATTGAGGTGCGGAACTTCTTCGCCTTCCTCAAAACCATGGGCTACCTCTTAACCGACCCGATAGAAGACCTGGACGCGAAAAGCTATCAAGGTCCGGACAACAAGCGGGGCGTATTTACGAAAAGCGAGATTGACACCTTTCTCGACGCTCTCGACGTAACCGAAAACCTGGCCTTGCGGGCGTTCTTTGAACTTCTCTATTCGTCGGCCTTGCGCCTTTCGGAAGGGTTGAACCTGACTATGGCCGACCTCGATTTGCGGGAACGGACGCTCCTTGTGCGTAACGGCAAAGGCGGGAAAGACCGCTATGTTCCCTTCTCGCACACCGCGCTTATCTTTCTGCAAAAGTATCTGGATGAGATGCGACCGCGACTTGTGAAGGGTGCTCCTGCCGCTGATCGCGAAGTAGTCTTCCTCAAGAGGAAAGGACGACTCACCAAGCAGATCATTTGGCGAGCCTTTGCCAAAACCCTTGAAAAGGCCGGCATTGATAAGACTAGCCGGACCGTTCACAGCATTCGTCATTCCTGCGCCACGCATCTTCTTGAAGCCGGAGCGGACGTGCGCACCGTCTCTGAACTCCTCGGGCACACGAGCATTGAAACCACCGCCCGCTATACCCACGTCCAGCTTGACGGCCTCAAGCGGATGTTCAAAAGCTACCACCCGAGGGAAAACGAACTCTACCGGGAGATTGACGACGCATACCGCGCGGCGGCCGGGAAGCTCAAGGAAGAATTGAGTCGGAAATGGCAAAACCTGTTAGGACGGAATAGAGACGGGAAAAAGGAATAATTACCTTGAAGTTATATTACGCAGAGGTTATACTATGACTATGGGAGCAGATAAAGAGCGGGCGCTTGAGACTACGAGCGAGTATCTTGAATGGTTCACTTCTCAAGCTGAGCCGGTACAGGAAGCCGTCCGTGCGTATGTGAAGCTGCTCCTTGCAAAAGGTCCGTCCTTGGGACGTCCCTACGTGGACACGCTCAAGGGGAGCAAGTACCCGAACCTGAAAGAACTGCGGGTACAGGCGCAGGGTAGAAAATACCGGATTGCCTTTCTCTTTACCGGCGACCGGGTGTGCCTCTTGCTGACCGCTGACGTGAAGGGCGGGTCGGAAGACAAGCGGTTCTACAAGAAACTGATAGCGGAAGCGGAAACCTTGTATGAGGAATATCTGGCTTCAAGCTGAAATAAGGAGGACGATATGGCAGTAGTGAAAAACGCGATGAAGGCGATGGAAAGCGTAATGTCCGACGAGTCTATTGCCCGTTCCAACGAGATATACGAGCGGGAACTCTTGATGCTCAACCTCGCCGAACTGCGCGAGCAATACAACGTGAAGCAGGCTGATATAAAAGGTTTCTCTCAACCGGCGATCTCCCGGATTGAAGGCCGCACTGACATAAAGCTTTCAACCCTGATAAAATACCTCACGCAGATGGATCTCGATATGGAAATCAAGGTGCGCCCACGCAGTCCCAAGAAGGGTGTACCGAAAGAAGTTTTGCTTTTTCATACTTGAGAAAAAGGAGACCGACTATTTTTAAACGACTAGGTTTCATTGCCGCTTTATTCGTTCTTCTCGCGCCTCTTGCTCTGCAAGCAGCTTCTCTGGAACGGTCTATTTCTATAGCGGATAACGCTATAGGCCTCTCCGGCGCGGAAGCCGCTGGGAAGGGGATAACTTCAGTAGATGACCTCCTCACAAATGCTGGAAAACTTGAAAGATTAAAGGGTGGCGTTCAGCAAGGGTTTGTTAAGGGAGATGTCACCACGATATACCAGAACATGACAAAAGGTGCTGAGCAACTTAAGAGTGGTGCCTATAAGCTACCAAATGGCACAATTTTGAATTCTCATACCTCAACCACTACTGGTATAAGCACCATCGACATTAATCAAGCCGGTCAAATATTCAAAATAAGGATTGAGCCATGAATGAGCAGCTTGTAAGACTTGAGGCATTTGCCAATCCTGAAAGTGAAGTCTACACAAAAAAGTATTTAGAGAGGTATTGGCTCAACAAGGAGGAGCTTGCTTTTTGGGAAGTAAAGAAAAAGACGATTTTTGAAGAGACATTCAGAATGTTGCCTGACAAATTGTTTAAGGGTAGCTTCCAAAGTATCGTAATGAAAGGCGGCCTCATTTTTATAGAAGAAGACTACAATATTCTGCGAGAATGTATGAATACTTGTGAAGATAAAAACTTCGTAATCATCGAGGATTATGATGAAACCTCACCACCACATAAATCAGGCCCATCTTTGAGGTTTAGGTATCCTGTTAGCACTTTGTGGAGTGAGCTAAAAATTTCTGATGGAATTTGTTACGAATTATTTGAGCGGCCGGTCCGTAACTACTTTGTATTTGGGGATAGCGGATTATGGGGGAAATATGTCGCCAACGATTATCACTATCCAGTCGATATACTCGGCTATTCAAATGGGATCGCAGAAGTTATTGGCAAGCGTTTTACAGTTTCGTATGAAGATATGAAGGATTTACAGCGGGGAGTACCCGAGCTTTTATAAAATTAGCCTAATCTAGGTTCAAGCTGACAGTCCCTGTCGGGTCCGGAATATGTCAATATAGTTTATGCCAGATTTATGAGATGTTTGCATCAAGCAGC
>CAZXJV010000059.1:0-17887 GCA_964641135.1 uncultured Treponema sp.
AAATCATCCCGAGGTATACCTGATTGTTCTGCTTATTGATGAGCGACCTGAAGAAGTTACCGATATGGAACGGACAGTCAAGGCAGAGGTTATCTCCTCTACTTTTGATGAACAGGCAACCCGCCATGTCCAGGTTGCAGAAATGGTCCTTGAAAAAGCCCGGCGCCTGGTCGAACATAAGCGGGATGTCGTGATACTGCTGGATTCAATTACCCGTTTGGCACGTGCATATAACCAGACCGTTCCTACTTCAGGAAAGGTTCTTTCCGGCGGTGTTGATTCCAATGCCCTGCACAAGCCCAAACGATTTTTTGGAGCTGCCCGTAATGTTGAGGAAGGAGGCAGCCTTACAATCATAGCTACAGCCCTGATTGAAACAGGCAGCCGTATGGATGAGGTAATCTTTGAGGAGTTCAAAGGTACCGGAAATATGGAAATAAATCTGGACCGCAAGCTTTCCGATCGTCGCCTGTTTCCTGCTGTCAGCATCAAAAAAAGCGGTACCCGAAAGGAAGAGCTTCTTTTGACTGAAGAAGAAATGCAGAAGATTTGGGTTTTGCGCAAGGTTATTAATCCTATGGACGACACCGAGATAATGGAACTCCTTATTGACAGAATGCGTAAAACAAAGAATAATGAGGCGTTCTTGAGATCCATGAATACCGGCAGCGCCGGAATGGATTAACAGTCCTGAATATGCGTGTTTTTGGCTGTAAGAGCATAAAAAACGCGAATTGTGTACACAGTGCTAAAGAGGCCGGGTACGTCGAACTCCCCAGGGGTAAAGGCGTGCTTGCTGACGGCAGGTTACCAGTGATAACCGCCGGAGCCCGACAAAACGGGTGAGCTTATTAGCATGATATATCTGGAGGAAGAGTATGAAAGAGGGAATCCATCCCAATTATCAGGACACAAAGATTAAATGTGCCTGCGGAAACATTATTGAAACCCGTTCTACCGTAAAGGACATTGGTGTTGAAATTTGTTCAGCCTGTCACCCGTTCTTTACCGGAAAACAGAAACTGGTTGACACTGCCGGTCGTATTGACCGGTTCAAGAAGCGCTATAACATCAAAGAAAGCTGAGACGTTTATAGACAGTAATTCTGTACTTAAAAAAAGCTGCCCCCCGGGCAGCTTTTTTTGCTTTTTTTCGTAATCGTGCTAAAATGCTTACAGTATAGAAAGTTAGCAAGGAGCAATATTAAAAATGACAGGGCAACAATTGTATGGATTCAAGAAGATCGGGGCTATGATGGAAATGTTAAAGAGCCCGGTAATGAAAACCCTTTCCCTCAGGCAGTTGATGGCAATGAATTATGTATCCAGCAACAGCAAGCTGACGCGGGTTGATGACCGGATTTACATGAATACATTTACACCGTTTTTCCCTTCTCCCGCCTATGAACGCTATGTTTCGGGTATTTTGAAAACAGTGAACGGTCAACCAACACCGGTGATGATGAATTTTGCGGTTACGGCAAATTGTATCTGCGACTGTTGGCATTGTTCGTTTTCGGATCGTACAAAAAAGAATCAGCTGACAGTGTCCGAGTTAAAAGATGCAATACATCAGGTTCAGGATCTGGGGACCAGTATGATAGGTTTTACAGGCGGAGAACCATTGCTTCGTCCTGATATGGAAGATATTCTGTCACTTGTCGGCGAACGATCCATGTCGTTGATGTTTTCGACCGGATGGGGATTGACTCCCGAACGCGTCAGCTCCCTGAAAGCCGCCGGCCTGGGGATTCCTGTGGTCAGCCTGGATCATTATAACCCCGAGAAGCATGATAAACGCCGCGGACGTGAGGGTATGCATGCTATAGCTGTAAAAGCAATTGAAATGTACCAGGCCCAGGGAATGTATGTTGCGGTTTCTTTTGTTCCTGATCATGAGTTGATATCAAACCGTACAGAATTGTTTAAAACCCTGGATTTCTTTAAATCTTTGGGTGTTAATGATATGCGACTGACCAGTCCCATCCTGAGCGGACAGCTGACCGCTCATCCGGAAGAAAAATTGACCCGGTCCGATGTAGACACCGTTCATGATGTACAGCGCTTTTTGGTAAAAAACAAGGGCTACCCGGCATGTTTTGCCTATGATGTTTTTGAAAGCCGGAAGTTTTATGGATGCGGGGCCGGTTTTCATTTCATTTTTGTTGACTCATCCGGCAATGTCTGCCCCTGTGATTTTTGTTCGATAAGTCTGGGGAATATGCGCGAACGTCCTATCAGTGAAATATGGAAAGAGTATTCCAAAATATTCCGCGCTCCGGGATGCAGTTGTTACGCCAACGAGATAGCAAACCCCATAGCCGACCTTAAAACAACGGTACGACCGTTATCGCCGGAAGAATCCAGAAAGATTATTGCCGGCTGTCCTTCGTATTCAAAAGGTACTGTCCCGGAGTTTTACAGACGAATGGGATTTAGATGGGATAAAGCACTGGCTGAAGTACCGATACAGGATTCAGGTAAATAAACAAAGGAAGATGCATAGATGAATGAAGACTGCGTCAAGTGCTTGCCAAAAACAGGGCAAATACCAAGCAAAGAAGATATTCCCCTGATGACACAGTATATTCCGTATCGTCTGGTTCGCTCTATCGGAGAACTGCCTTGCTGTTTTTTTGAGCGCAGGCTTGAACGGCTGGAAGGTTATTCCGTCTATTTTGATATTATCGGGTTTACCTCTTTGGTTGCCCAGCATGTTAATTCGGGAAAGGATGTCGCTCAGCTGTCGGATATTTTTCGTTCATATTACAGTCTTGTAGTTGATACCGTGAAGATGATGGGTGGCTCGGTTTTTCAGTTTGCCGGAGACTCCCTGCTAATGTGTTTTGAGAAACTCTATGGGGAAGAGCCGCAATCAAACTGGCGCAGAACCCTGTATGCAATGAAACTCGCTATCGAACGCAGCGAAGCATGGAATAAAGAAAACAGCCTGAACAACGGATTTTCCCTGAAACCTAAAATCGGTATCGGCTACGGTGTTTTTTATCAGATTCTTCTCGGTGATCAGTCCTGTTCTTTTGCACCAATTATCGCCGGTGAAGCCGTCAATGAAGCCATAGCCGCAGAACGTGTGTGTCAGGGCGGAGGCATAATGCTTGGTCCTGCGGCTTTTAACCAGGCAGAAGATGACGGTCTTGATTCTTCTTTTCAGGCAGAAAACGGTTTTTATCGCTTGCGGGATTTGCCCCCACAGTTCGGTGAGGATATAACGCCTCCCGGTTTTTGCGATGAAAGCATACTCTATGAAAACCCGCGATATTATTATCGGGTTAACGCTTTTATCAATCCTTTGATCCGGCAGCAGATTAAATCACGATTTCAGGGTTTCATCGGCGAATATCGAGAAATTACCTGTCTGATGGCACGTTTTGACGGTCCCTTCTCACAGACTCAAAACGAGTTCACCCTGGTAGAAGGATATCAAAACCTTAATACCCTGTATAAGATGATACATGACAAAGCATCCCGATTCGGAGGTTTTTGTCCAAAGCCGGATATTTCCGATAAAGGTACTGTTTTTCCGGTTTTTTTCGGTGCCCCTGTAGCCCTTGAAAACAAGGAGCGTAATGCCATTTTATGTGCCGAAGAATTATTGCGCCTGCGGATAGACCTTGATTTTCTGGATTCGGTTTCAATCGGAATTGCGACAGGTAATGTATATGCAGGAGAATTCGGCGGGGTTACACGAAAGGACTTTACCGTAGTAGGCAGCTGCATAAACTTTGCAGCCCGGTTAATGATGATCCGGGAGAAGGATTGTTTGTTCATTGATGATGCAACCCGAAAAAAGGTTGATAAGCTGTGTTCCTTCGATTCCTGTGCCGGCATCACCCTTAAAGGATTTGCAACTGAACAGTCAGTCTTCCGGTTTTGCGGCTTTATTGATGAACGGAAGTCAGGCGCAAAGCGGATTGGCATGGTAGGCAGGAAGGACGAACTTGACATCCTTCGCAAGGATGCTGAACTCTTTTTGAGCGGTCAAAAGGTTTGCAGGCCGATTGTCGGTGATGCCGGAATGGGTAAATCGTTTCTTGTAGAAACCTTTCTTGCAGATATCTTTGCAGTACATCCTGAAATCAGACTGATTAACGGAAGCTGTTATCAATACGAAGAGGCTACAATCTTTTTCCCCTGGCGAGCAGTAATATCCGGGGTGCTTGGGGTGACAGAAGATCAGAGTTCTTCCGACGCTGTAGAAACCCTGACAAATCTGTTTCCCGTCAAGTTCGGATCGGACAACACGGTCTGGCTTCCGTTCTTCTTGAACATGTTGGGCTACGAAGTATCCGAGTCCGCTTCTACACAGGAACTTGATTTAACGGTTAAACAGGACAGGTTCTTTTCTCTGGCCTATCAGGTTATTGCGGACGCCGCCCGGGAAAAACCGGTTATTTTGCTTATAGAAGATATACATTGGAGCGATGCTGTATCGTTGCAGCTTTTGGAATATATTATCAATGTCAGGGATACAATTCCGCTTTTTATTTTACCGGTATCACGGGAATCTGACGAAATAACCGGTTTCTTTAACAACCTGCGGGTACCTGTCCTGCACCTGGGCCAGCTTAAAACTGAAGACGCGCGGGAACTTGCGGCAGTGCTTCTTAACATGGAAGAAACCGATGAAAAACTGGTGGAAAAAATCCTTGTTACCTCTGACTGCAATCCCTTTTTTATCGAGAACATTGTACAGAACATGATAGAAAGCGGAATTCTTGCAGAATCTTCCGAAGGAACTTTCTTTCTTTCCAAAGATATCCGCAGCATCAATATACCGTCATCGATACAGAATATCATTCTTGCCCGCCTGAATACCCTGTTGTTTGAAGAACAGGTGGTCTTTAAAACCGCATCGGTTATCGGAAGAACCTTTTTTGCAGATATTCTGCGGGCATTGGTCCCCGATGGTATTTCCGAGTATATCTTTCATCAGGCCCTTGAAAGTTTTGAATCTCATAATCTGATTTTACGTGAAGATGAACGCCGGGCTGCATATTATTTCAAACATATTTCCATCCGGGATGTTGTGTACAATACAATCCTGGAAAGCACCAGAAAAGAACTTAACCGTCTGCTTATGTCATATCTGGAAGACCGATATGCAGATAACCTGCTCTCTGTTGTAGAGCGGTTGGCCTACCATGCCGGCGAGGCTGATGATTCCCGGATGCTGTATAAGTATGCCTTGCTTTCAGCACAGAAATCCGAGCGACAATTTGCGACTGCAGATGCAATTGTGCATTACCAGAATGCCTTGCTGGCATTAAGTAAACTGGATATACCGGAAAAAGAACACTTGATGAATGATACTTCCCTTGCGCTTGCACGGGTATATCGCCGAAATAATAACTATGAACAGGCTATGGCTCTGTACACACGTCTTTTGCAAACCGAAAAGCGGCCAATGTATCGGGCGGCGATTCTTCAGGGAACCGGACAGTGTTTTCAGGAACAGGGAAAATTCGATCAGGCCGTAGCAATTCTGGAGGCCGCGTTAACAGCTTTGGGAGAAAAAGCACCAAAGTCTGTTCCTGCGACGATCTTTGCTATCCTGTTTGAGGTAGCTCGACAGGGTATTAAAACTGGAATTTTCCGTAATCATTTCCCTGAATATTCCGGGAAACGCCGTCAGATTGCAGAAATGCGCACAGATATTTTGTTCATTCTGACAAAACTTTATTATTTCGGGAAAACCGAGAAAATTGCATGGTCATCAATCCGCAATTTTAATAATGCCCTGTCTATTCGTTCCAACGCAGACCGTATGACTGTTGCAACTGCAGATTATGCAATAATTTTAATTAGCGGCGGTTTATTACAGCTGGGTCTGTATTTTTACGCGTTGGCCGAGAAAGCTTCGATCGAATCAAAAAACCGTCTGTCTGTCAGTATTTACCGCGCCAGGTATGCCTATTACTTTCTGTTTCATGATCAGTGTCAGCGATCAATAGAACTTCTGGAAGAATCGACCAACCACTTCCGGAGTACCGGAGAAAGCTGGGAGTTGATGACTGCTGTAGGAGCTTTGGGCCAAAACTATTTTTTGATCAGCAAATTTAAGGAGTCTGAACAGGCCTATCTGGAAGCCGAATCACTCGCCCGCAAACTGAATTCTCCAATGCACATCGGCTGGGCATGGAATAAGGTTCCTTTTATACGTTATATAAGAGGCCTTTCATCGGCCAGGGAATCTATAACCATGCTGCGGGAGGGTATAGCTCTGAGCCAGTCGGTTAACGATCACATGACTTTGTGTATTCATTATGGACATTTGGCATGGATTTCTGTAGCCGAGAATGACCCGGAATCAGCCTTCGAATATGCCGATAAAACAATCCTTGAAAATAATCAATATACTGTCAATATACCGCATATCAAGTTATCGCTGATAAATGCTGCAGAGGCCTATGTGTTTGCCCTTGAAAGCGGCAGGTATCCGGAAAAACACGCTTTGCTTCTTTCCAAAGCCCGCTCGGCACTGAAACGGGCAGAAAAGATTGCACGCATGTACCGGATGCTCTCGGGTCCGGCATCACGAGCACGTGCACGGCTTGAACTGTTTACCGGGAATGTTGAAAAAGCCCGACAGTCATGTACCGAGTCACTGGAGATACTTGCCAACAGTCCCTATGCCTGGGAATACTCCTGTGCTCTCAAGCTGGCTTCCCGGTGTATCCCTGAAGACGCCCCTCTTTTTGATGAAGAACGCCGCTTGCTTCTGGAACAGTTGGGTGCAGTACACTGACCTCCTTATTGCATGATTAACCGGTTACAGGGTATAACAGTTCCATGGAACACAAAAAACAGATTCTGGTAGCCCTTATAATGGGATCTGCTTCAGACTGGGAAACCATGAAGGCAGCCTCCGAGACCCTGACCACACTTGGAATTGAACACGAGGCCGAGGTTGTTTCGGCTCATCGTACGCCTGATAAACTGTTTGCGTATGCATCCGAAGCAGAACACCGCGGAATAGAAGTGCTTATTGCCGGTGCCGGCGGGGCAGCGCACTTGCCGGGTATGACTGCTTCCAAAACCCATCTTCCGGTAATCGGGGTGCCTGTGCAGTCAAAGGCTCTGAACGGCATGGATTCATTATTGTCAATCGTTCAAATGCCTGCAGGCGTTCCGGTTGCTACAATGGCGATAGGCCGTGCCGGAGCCGTGAATGCAGCCCTGTTTGCTGCGTCTGTCCTTGCATCAAGATATCCCGATATACGCACCGCTTTGCTACAATGGCGGGAAACCCAGACCGAAGCTGTCCTTGACAATCCTGATCCACGGGGAAAGGCATGAGTATCGCGACTATCGGAATTCTTGGCGGCGGACAGCTTGCCCGCATGATGGCTTTAAGTGCCCATCCTCTGGCCCTGTCTCCTGTTGTTCTTGAGCCCGCACAGGATGCCTGTGCAGCGATAGCCGCACAGCATATCTGTGCAGCATATGATGACCCCGCGGCCCTGGACCGCCTGTGTTCGTCCTGCGATGTGATTACCTGGGAATTTGAAAACGTACCGGATAGTGCTGCCCGATATCTTTCTTCCCGTATGCCGGTCTATCCGAAGCCTGAGGCTCTTTCGGTATCCCAGGACCGGCTTTCCGAAAAAACGATGTTCCGTGAACTGGGTATACCTGTTCCTGAATTTGTGGCGGTAACCAGTCTTGAGGACTTATACACCGCTGCGGCAAAAACCGGATTGCCTGCGGTTTTAAAACACCGTCGTCTTGGCTACGACGGTAAGGGACAGGCGGTATTGCGTACAGTGGATGATATTGAATCTGTGTGGAATATTCTTGGCAGCGCGCCGTGTATTCTGGAAGCCTTTGTTCCCTTCAAGCGTGAAGTTTCGGTAATTGCTGTCAGATCTGCACGGGGACAGACCGCGTTTTATCCGTTAAGCGAAAACATCCACCGGGAAGGTATTTTACGCATATCCCGCTGTACACATAATGATCCCTTGCAGTCTGCAGCAGAATCATATATACAGAAAATTCTGGACAGACTTGAATACATCGGAGTTCTTGCCCTGGAGCTGTTCGACACCGGCAGTGCCCTGGTTGCAAACGAGATAGCACCCCGTGTGCATAATTCAGGCCATTGGACCATTGAAGGCGCCTATACAAGCCAGTTTGAAAACCATATCCGCGCTGTTGCCGGACTGCCTTTGGGCTCAACAGCTGCCCGCGGGGAGGCTGCAATGCTGAACTGTATCGGTACCATGCCTGACCGCAGCGCTGTTCTGGCAGTTCCCGGTGCCCATTATCATGACTACGGGAAGACTGCCCGCGCAGGCCGGAAGGTTGGCCATGTCACCCTGATCGGAGAGCGGGGAAGCTCCCTGCGTGAGGGTATCGAAACGATTACGAAGCTCCTTGATCGGGCCTGATTATTTTTTTGTCAATATAACGGGAATTCAGGAGACGTAGAGCTCCCATGTAATCAACAGAAAAATCTATCCAGTCGCCTACCTTGTACCGGCGGCTGTTAGCTCCAAGATCAAGCACCAGCATATCCGAACTTGCGCCGGCGAACTGAATGGAAGGATCAAGGGCGGTTATGTGGTTTTCTTCAACATCTAGAAGGCCAATATCAACAATAGCCCTGCAGGTACTGGTTCCGATCAGCGAGTCATCAAACTCGAAACTGTGGCCTTCAACGTTGCTGCCCATTTCTCCGGAAGGAACTGCGGGTTTTTCTGTCAGCTCTATAATCTGTCCGTGCAGGCTGAACACATCAGCGTGCATGCCTTCAAGTGTTCCGTTGTTATAGACGTCGGAACCCAAAAAAAGCGAATCGCCTACACGAAAATGATTTATTCCCCTGGGCACCGTGCCCTGGATGAGCATTGGAATCGTGACAGAGGAACCGCCGGAGACCAAAGGAATAGCGCGGTTGAACTTTGCCTCGATAAGCTGTTTGTACAGGCTTAACTGAATCAGCTTGTCCTGGTTCGGCAGTACACCGTACAGACAGGACAGGTTTGTTCCGATACCGGCAACTTCAATGTTTTCAAGTTTAAAGATCCTGCTGTAAAAATTGATGAGGTGATCGCCCATAACACCTTCACGCAGCTCCCCCAATTCAAGCATGATGATAATCCGGTGTTTTTTTTGTTGACGCACAGCCTCGACAGACAGCTGCTCAATAGTTCTGATTTCGGTATTCATGCTGATGTCTGCGTAGCGCACAACGTTTGCGACTGCGTTTCGGGCCGGTGGCTTGATATAAATGGTCTCTATATCCGGATTGAGCTGTTTTATGTTTTTAAGGTTTGTGATGCGTGAATCGCAAACCTGCTTGACACCAAGCTGTAATACTTCGGCAAGATATTCCTTGTTTCCGCACAGGATTTTGGTGACAACAGCCCAGGCAATACCGTTCTTTTTGAACAGTGTATCCAGACAGGTATAATTGCTTCGCAGCTTCTCCAGGTTAAGTGTAAGATACGCCATCAGAAATGACTCCTTCCGGTGTATATCATTATTTGGTAAGCCTCATCTCAAGGTATTTATTGGTAAACCCGAGTTTTTCATACAGCTTGAGCGCAGGATTATCTGGCTCGACATGCAGAGCTACCGGTCCGTCTGAAAGCTCGATTGCTTTTTTCATCAGGGCAGTTCCCACTCCCTGACCCCGAAGCGAGCGGTGTGTTGCTATATACACAAGGATGTTGTCCGGTATGTATTCGCTCATACCGGTACGGTTCATAATAACAACGCCGGCAAGCTGGTCATCTTTTTCTGCGGTCAGGATGAAGCCCCCGAGGCTGTTATCGCCACGACCGAGAGCAAAATCTGCGCACTTGGCGATCGCTGAATGGTCGTCGCCGAATTGCTCCAGATGTTCAAACAGAAATTTTGTTACAGTGTCGAATTCTGATTGTGTTGGCAAATTTTGTTTGTCATAGATTTTGAAAAGCATTAGTACTCCTTTGTACACGCGGCTTTTATTTACTAAAAGCCGCTATCCATTGGTGAAACGGTGTAAAAGAAATCAGAAAAACTATAATGGTGTATACAGGTCCCAATAATTCTTTCTTTTTACCGTGCTGACTTGAGTTCCAGCCATACCCTGTCGTACTCACGAAGTGCATCGCTGACATCGTCAAAGAATTCACAGCGTTGCAATACATCCGGTGACGGATAGGCGGCCGGATTTGTTCTGACCGATTCATCAAGCAGTTCCAGTGCCGTATCATTGGGTGTTGAATAACCGATATATTCAGCGTTGCGTGCAGCTACATCCGGACGGCAAAGAAAGTTGATAAACGTCAGGGCTGCTTCAACATTTTTTGAAGCAGCGGGAATTACCATCCCGTCAAACCAGATGTTACTGCCTTCGATTGGAACGACATAGTTCATGGCAGGGTTCTCATCTATAATATACACTGCATCGCCCGAATAAACAACCGCAAGGGCAGCCTCGCCTCCGATCATCTTGTCTTTTACCTCGTCTCCTACATAGGCAAGGGTTAACGGTTTTTGCAGAACAAGCTGATCCCGTGCTGCATTCAATTCTTCGGTGCTGCGGGAATTAAGGGAATAGCCGAGTTTTTTGAGGGCAAGACCGATTGTATCCCGCTGACTTTCCATCATAAAAATACTGCCCCGGTACTGCTCGTCCCATAATACATTCCAGCTGTCGGGGGCAGGGGATACCCTGGTTGTGTCATAGACAATCCCGACAGTTCCCCACATATAGGGAACCGAATATGCATTATCTGGGTCCCATGGGGTGTTGCGAAAGCGTTCTCCGATGTGCTGATAGTTTTCCAGCGCTTCTGTATCAAAGGGCTGGATGAGCTGTTCCGAAATTAAACGCTTGATCATATAATCCGAAGGGAAAACAACATCATAACTGTCGCCAGACATTTTCAGTTTAATGTACATGTCTTCGTTCTGGGCAAAGGTATCGTATTTTACGCGTATACCGGTTTCCCGTGTAAACTCCGCAAGGAGTTCTTCATCGATGTAGTCACCCCAGTTAAAAACGCGGACAACGGGTCGGGATGAACCCGGGCAGGCGGTTGTTGCAAGTACAGTCGCAGTAATTACAAATGCTGCCAGGCAAGCAGCAAAACCGGATTTTTTGTGGAAGCGAAAACCATAAGTACTCATATCTTTTTCTCCTTTTCGCCGGCCCGCATTTTTCTGTTTACAATAATTAACAGGACAAGGACGGCAATAAAAAGCAGGGTAGACAATGCATTGATGCGCGGATTGATACCGCGGCGGGCCATTGAATATATTGTTATTGAAAGATTGGTCACACCGGATCCCGAGGTAAAAAAACTGATGACAAAATCATCAAGTGAAAGGGTAAAGGCAAGAAGGGCTCCTGTAAAGATTCCGGGCGCTATTTCCGGCAACAACACCTGTGTGTACGCCCGGAATGGCCGGGCGCCCAAATCAAGAGCCGCTTCATACAGGTGTCGGTTTATGCGAGAAAGACGGGGCAGGACTGACAGAATAACATAACTGGTGTTAACACTGATGTGTGCAAGCAGCATGGACAGAAATCCCATGCGTAATCTAAAAAACAGAAACAGAAGCATCAGGGAAATTCCGGTAACAATATCAGGATTCAAAACAGGAATATATACAACGCTCATGGTAATGGACCGGTATTTGCGCCTCATGGCGTCAAGCCCGAGTGCGGCAAATGTCCCTAGTATCGCCGCTGCTGCAGCAGAAAGAAGAGCAATTGCAATTGTGTATCCAAAGCTCGAGATAATCTGTCGGTCACGGAACATCTCGGCGTACCAACGGAGCGTGAAACCTCCCCAGGAAGATCGCGACCGGGATTCATTAAAAGAAAACAGAATCAACAAAAGGATGGGCGAGTATAAAAAAACAAATGTCAGAAAAAGATATATCTGTTGTGTTGCTTTTTTTACCACAATCCGCCTCCCTGTCCGCTGCCTGCAGACTCATACCGTGAAACAAAACGGACAGTAAGCAGGATGCAGAACATCAGAATCAGCGAAACTGCCGAACCGAACCCCCAGTCGCCCGAATAGAGAAATTGCTGTTCGACCAGATTCCCGATGAGGGTGTACTGTCCACCTCCGAGAAGGCGCGAGATAACGAAGGTTGTCATTGCCGGCATGAAGGTCATTGAAATACCTGAAGCAACTCCGGGTATACTTAAGGGAAACACAATGCGTGCAAAAACCCTGAATGGACGTGCCCCCAGATCATGCGCGGCTTCTACAAGACGGTGATCAATACGTGTTAATGATGCATAGATCGGGAGCACCATGAAGGGAAGAAAGTTATAAATCATTCCAAGGATAACTGCGTTGTCAGAGTATAAAAACTGCCGCGCCGGAAGTCCGAGCGTTACAAGCAGACGATTTAAAAGCCCGTTGTTTTCCAGAAGGCTCATCAGGGCATAGGTGCGCAATAAAAAATTCATCCACATCGGCAGTATAAACAGCAGAAGGAGTGTTTCACGGTGTTTCAGATTCCGGTCGGCAAGAATGAGGGCTAAAGGATACCCGAGTACAAGACAAAATGCTGTGGACACAAATGCCAGTTTAATTGATCGCCACAGAACTGCTACATACAGGCGGTCAAAAAAACGCGTAAAATTCTCGAGCCCTAATTGAACTCCATCGGTGGTGTCAATACGAACAGAAAACCAGGCAACAAGTACGAGAGGAAGAATAATAAATACTGCTGCCCAAAAGATGTAGGGGAAAATCAGCGTGCTGCGTTTCATACAGCATCGGTCCGCTTCATGACATGAATCATGTCCGGTGCAATGGCCATATCTACTATACTGCCTGCCGGTGACATCCGTGTCGAGTGAATGAGCCAGCGTTCGCCCTGGACAGAAACGTCCATCTCGTAATGAACACCCTTGAATGTTACTGACTCAACCCGGCCCTGCAGCATGCCGGCATCTCCTGAAACAATTTCTACATCTTCGGGCCGAACCAGAATACGTACTTTTTCTTCAGGCTTAAAACCGGAATCGACACATTCGAAGGTATTACCCGAAAAGCTGACCAAAAAGTCTTTATGCATCAAGCCGTCAACAATGTTTCCCATCCCGATAAATGAGGCGACAAAGTCTTCGGCTGGTTCGTTGTAGATATCTTCGGGCGTACCGATTTGAAGAATTCTGCCGCCTTTCATCACAGCGACCGTATCGCTCATGGTAAGGGCTTCTTCCTGGTCATGGGTTACATAGATAAACGTGATGCCGGCCTGTCGTTGTATGTTTTTAAGTTCGATCTGCATTTCCCTGCGCAGTTTAAGATCAAGCGCACCAAGAGGCTCATCAAGCAGCAAAAGGCGCGGTTCGTTAACAAGGGCCCGTGCGATGGCGATGCGCTGCTGCTGTCCGCCAGAAAGCGTATTGACATGGCGATGCTGAAAACTGTCAAGACCGACCATTCGCAGGAATCGCTCAACTTTATCGGTAATTTCAGTTCTGGTGTATCCGCCGTGAGCCTTCAGTCCAAAAGCGATGTTCTCGGCGACGGTCATGTGCGGGAAAAGGGCGTATGACTGGAAAACAGTATTCAGCCGTCTCAGGTAGGGGAGCAGATCATTGATCCTCCTGCCTTCAAACAGTATGTCGCCGCAATCGGGGTGTTCAAACCCGCCGATAAGGCGTAACAAGGTAGTTTTGCCGCAGCCAGAAGGACCCAGCAAGGTCAAGAATTCATTTTCATTAACGGAAAGATTAATCCCGTTTACAGCCTCCGTGGCATCGTAGGATTTTGAGATCCCGGATAATTGTATGAGCGGTTGGGACAAACATATGCCTCCCTGTAGAATTTTGCAAAACGCGCTCCTGATTATACGGTGAATGCAAAAAAATGTAAACGCGCCCTTGACATACCCCTTTAATCAGCTAAAATGCCGCCATGGCAGTAAAACCTTCCTTGCAACGTCTTGCGTTATTAACCGGCGAAGCGGTTCTGGATAAGCTTGCCGGTACACGGGCTTTTGTTTTCGGTGTCGGCGGTGTCGGCAGCTGGTGTGCAGAAGCATTGGTCCGTTCAGGTATAGGCGAACTGGTTATTGTAGATTCCGATTCAGTCTGTGTGACCAATATAAACCGCCAGCTTCAGGCAACTGCGCTGAATATCGGTACGCCCAAAGTTCATGCATTGCGGGACCGACTTCTTGAAATAGCACCTGATTGCCGTATTTCCGCCATACAGGAAATTTTTTCTGCACAGACCGCGCTGACATTCGATATACAAATCGGTGATTATGTTATAGATGCCATTGACAGTCTCGGCTGCAAGCTCGACCTCATAGAATATGCTCATGAACGCGGGGCGCATTTTTTTTCCGCGATGGGAGCTGCCTGCAAGCTGGACCCGACTCGTTTAAAAGTGGCGGATATCTGGAAAAGCGAAGGCTGTCCGCTGGCCCGCCTGGTCAGAAACGGATTGCGTAAACGCGGATTCAAAGGACACTTCCCGGTTGTTTTCAGCACAGAACAGATCCCCCGAATCACGGGAATACATACCCCGTGCGGGTCCAATCGCTGTATGTGCCCGGTTTCCGCCGAAAACGGAGGGATTAATCATGAATGGTGCAGTTCAAAAAAGGTGATTAACGGAAGTATTGTGACTGTTACGGCTTGTGCCGGTATGATTCTGGCTTCGCTGGTTATCCGGGATGTCTACGGGCATGCCGATCCGGTACAACAGGAGTTATCGCAGTCGTGTGTACGCAAGGAAAAAGGCCAGAGGTGAAAAAATCTCCCTACACTCATTTTATCGGTGTTTTGCTGTCCGTTGAAATCTCGGATACCATACAAACGTGTCGAGGCTGGATGAACCGTTTTTGGGGCTGTCGTTCAGGACACCGCACAGTTCCGCATATAACCCTTGTTCCACCCTTTGCTGCCCCCGATGTCAGCCGGACAGAATTGTTTCATTTGCTGGATTCTGTCGCTGCTTCCACACAGAGCTTTGAGGGGATTTGTGAAGGTTTTGGAGCCTTCGGCGACCGCACCGTGTACGCCCGGGTCCTTCCGGATTCATGCTGGGATACACTGCGCGCTTCACTGTATCGCGAAAGTTCTGTCAGACTGCCGGGTCTGCTTCCTCCGGCCCGAAATCCTTTTACCCCTCATATCACGGTTGCAAACCGCGATATACCTCCCGGGACGGTTCCCGCAGCCCTGGAGTATTTTCACGCTCTCGATTTTCATGCAGGTTTTCCCGTAGATCATTTGACGCTGTTTTGCAGGAATTCGGATCATTGGGATGTCGCAGGTTCGGTAAACCTTTTGAGAGATTGACATCATCAAATCTCATATTTTTTTATCAGTTTATCCGGATCCCGTTAATTCGGGTTATTGACTGACTTGTGTGTAACCTGTTAGCATACGGTTAATTAATGACGCTGTCCTGCGTATGCAGCGGGGCGTCAACTACAATGACGTAGGTACACTTCTTCAAGGGGGTTCCTATGGACGTAGTTGACTCCGCAAAAGCGCTGGATACGCTGCTCGTAGGCCTTGATACCGTATGGGTGCTGCTTGCCGCCTTTCTTGTTTTTTTTATGAATCTTGGTTTCGCAATGGTCGAATCCGGATTATGCCGCAGTAAAAACACAGTCAATATCCTGACCAAGAACTTCACTGTTTTTGCTATTGCATCTCTTTCCTTCTGTCTTATTGGCTGGGGGCTTATGTTTAGCGACGGCAATGCTTTTGTCGGTCTGACCAACATCTTCTTTGCCAACGGCGGAGTTGATGAAGGATTCAGCGCAATCAGCTGGACCCGCGTACCGTTCTGGGCAAAGTTTCTGTTTCAGCTGGTTTTTGCCGGTACTGCCGCAACAATTGTTTCCGGTGTGGTAGCAGAACGCATCAAATTTCATTCATTCCTAATATTCTCATTTATTCTTGTAGCCTTGATGTATCCTCTTTCCGGACACTGGATATGGGGCGGCGGCTGGCTGCAGGATCTTGGCTTCTGGGATTTTGCCGGTTCAACCGTTGTTCATTCAGTCGGCGGTTGGGCTGCCCTGGCCGGCGTTATTGTCCTGGGCCCCCGTCTGGGAAAATACCGCGCTGACGGCAGTGTAAATCCCATCATCGGTCATAACATGTCAATGGTAACCCTGGGAGGACTTATTCTGTGGTTCGGCTGGTTCGGGTTTAATCCCGGTTCTACTATGGCTGTAGGCGACGGTTCTGCAATCGCACACATTGCTGTTACAACAAATACAGCAGCTGCGGCTGCAATTCTGACCTCGATCATTACCGCCTGGCTGTATTTGGGAAAACCTGATCTTTCCATGATTGTGAACGGTGCTCTTGCCGGACTTGTAGCGATAACCGCCGGCTGTGCATTTGTAAGCGTCGCAAGCGCAGCAATTATAGGTGCAGTGGCCGGAGTTCTTGTAGTGCTTGCAGTTCCATTCTTTGACCGCCTCAAGCTGGATGATCCGGTCGGTGCCCTTTCTGTACACCTGGTAAACGGAGTATGGGGAACACTGGCCGTTGGCCTGTTTGCAGTTAACGGTATTGCAGGAAATGAAACCGGCAACGGTTTCTTTATTGACCGGACAGTTACTCTTCTTGGTCATCAGGCCCTTGGCGTTGTTGCAGTCGGCGGCTTTACTTTTATAGTGTCGCTTGCAGTCTGGATTCTTCTTAAAAAGGTGTTCGGGTTGCGTGTCAGCCGTGAGGAAGAAATCGGCGGTCTTGATCGCGGCGAGCATGGCGCCGAGGCGTATGCAGGATTCCAGATCATTGATTAATGAGCAGGTCGCTGACCAGGGGTTGATTGCTGGTGTACACGCAATCTCCTGGACAGTTTAATTTTTTTTCAAGGAGCGTAACACATGAAACTGGTAGTAGCCTTGATTCAGCCCTACAAGCTGGATGATGTAAAAAAAGCCCTTTTTGAGGCCGATGTGCACAAGATGACTGTTTCGTCTGCACAGGGGTGCGGTCAGCAGGCTGGTTATACCGAAGAATACCGCGGTGCAATAACCGAGGTAAATCTTTTAAAGAAGATCCGCCTTGATATAGCGGTGAATGACGAATTTGTTCAGCCGACTATTGATGCCATCATCAAAGGAGCCCGGACCGGAAAGATCGGCGACGGAAAGATATGGGTGACAAACCTTGAGCGTTGTATACGGATTCGTACCGGCGAAACCGGCTCGGATGCCATCGGCTAATTCTGGGGAATAAAAAACGCGGTCACTCTGGACCGCGTTTTTTTTATTCCAGGATTGGAATAATCTTCGGGTTTGCCAGAAGAGCTCTGGGGTCGGCGGATCGGATTGCGGCAACTGCTCTTTCTATGCGGGCCATTGTGGTCGGTTTTGTGGTTATAGCAAAAAGGGCACCTGCGGTACCCTCAGGTCTAAGATTGTGGGTCATGGTATCGATATTTATTTCTTCCCGCCCGACAGCAGTTGCGATAATGCCGGTTATCCCCGGACGATCTTCTGTGTCGAAAATGATGGTGTAGGGCAAGTCGAGCTGTTCAAACGGAAGCAGTTTTAAGCCGTTTGGCCGGTATTCGCGCAGGGCTGCAGCTCCGTATCGGGCGATAAAAATGATATCTGATACGATGGCACTGCCGGTTTCAAGTGAACCTGCCCCCTGGCCTATAAATACATTTTCCTGTGAATGGTCGCCAAGCAGGGCTACAGCATTCGTTGCTCCGTTAATATCGGAGAGAATATTGTTTTTTTTGACCATCATGGGGCGGACAGTGGCATACACACCTGCACCTTCTTTTTTTGCATAACAGATCAGCTTGATGACAGAATCTGTTTCTTCGGCAAAGCGGGTGTCATCCGCAGTAATGCTGTCAATGCCGAGTACAGAAAAATCGCCGACAACAGCGTCAATCGCGTAAATGATCTTG
>CAZXJV010000060.1:0-17748 GCA_964641135.1 uncultured Treponema sp.
GCAGGCTTTTTGGCCGCAGCAGGCTTTTTGACTGCAGCAGGCTTTTTGACTGCAGCAGGCTTTTTGACTGCAGCGGGTTTTTTGACTGCAGCGGGTTTTTTGGCCGCAGCAGGCTTTTTGATGGCTGGAATTATCCGGCGAACAGGTGCACGCCCCTCCTTCTCTGCATTTTCAATCTCAATTTGAGCTATGGAAAGGAGTGCTATTGGTACAGAATACGATGAACAGGACACATAATCCAGTCCCGCATCCATGCAAAACCGGATATTTTCGGGACGAGCGCCATGCTCACCGCATAGCCCCTTAACCAGATCCGGACGGGTAGCCTTTCCGCGCCGTACTGCAATATCAATAAGCTCACGAACGCGAGTGTCCAAAATCGCGAAAGGGTTGCCGTCTATCAGATCGTACATGGTATAATCAGGCATAAAACTGTTAAAGTCATCACGGGACAGACCAAGTGTGGTCTGCGTCAGATCATTGGTTCCGAACGAGAAAAACTGTGCATAGCGTGCAATCTCGGCAGCACCAAGAGCTGCTGCAGGCAGCTCGATCATCGTACCGACCTTATACGGCAATGCCTGGGCCTTAAGGCTTTCACGCACAGATTCTTCTATAGAAACTAGACCTTGATAGGTATGACCTTCGATTTTCTTTCCGTAAACAATCTGCTTTAACTCTCGAGAGTTCATGACAATAGGTATCATGATCTCAGGGTGAACTGTTTGTCCCTCTTTTTTCAACCGGTATGCCGCTTCAAAAATTGCCTTGACCTGCATCCAGTAAATTTCCGGATAGGAAATAGCGATGCGGCACCCACGGTGCCCAAGCATCGGATTGAATTCTGCAAGGGCATTAAAACGTTCCTGGAGCTCTGTACGGGAAATCTTCGGTGCACCGGAAGAAGCCAGATATTTTACAAACGCCTCAAATTCTGAGGTGTTGTGCGGTAAAAACTCATGTAAAGGTGCATCCAGAAGCCGGATAGTCACTTCCCTGCCGGCCATAGCCTTGAAGATTCCATAAAAATCTTCGGTTTGCATCTTTTGCAATTTTGCAAGCACTTTCAGACGCCCCTGCAGATTTTCCGATAGAATCATTTCACGGAATACGTTGATACGCTTTTCATTAAAAAACATATGCTCAGTTCTGCACAAACCTATTCCGTCAGCACCAAATTGAACTGCCAATGCGGCATCCCGGGGGCTGTCAGCATTGGCCCGAACATGAAAGGAATTAATAAAGCTTCGGGTAAGTCCAATAAATTCAAGAAGGCCGGACTTTTCAGGATCGGGTTCGATAAGTCTGGCCGCCCCCATATAGATCGTGGAGTCGCCATAATACGGAACGTTAAGGGTAATATAATCACCCTCATTGATTACCAATCCCCCAACAGTAGCCTTCTTCCCGCGGATTATCATATCTGGCCGTACCAGAGAGATTTTACCGTACTGCCGGGCAACTACAGAGGCATGGGCAGAGTACCCGCCTTCATTAGAAAGAACCCCTGTAGCCACCTCAATTGCCTTGACATCTCCGGCATATGTTGCAGGCATACAGAGTATACAACGAGTATCCTCTCCGTTTTGCCGGGCAACACGCTGTGCGTCTATAAGGCTGTCTGCAGTAAAGTACACTCTGCCGACTGCTGCGCCCGGGGCACCGGCGATACCGCCAACTGATTTGCGGAAGTCCTTGATACTGCTGATGTCAATAACTGGATGCAGTATTTCATTCAGCAGTCCGGGTTTTACAGTCTTGACAACGTAAGTATCATCTACTACCTTGCGGGCATTCAGATCAAGCAGCAGATGGATCAATGAAACGGTACTCTTTGATTCAACCGGTTTTTGTTCAATCAGCCACAGTCTGCCGTTTTCAATCGTAAAACGGATATGTCTGATATCTCTGGTTTCATCTTCCAGCAGCCAGGCGATTTTTTGAAGCTGTTTCAGTGAGGCAGGATCTATCAGATTGATATCTTTACCAACAGAGTTGATATCATCAAATTTCTCCTCAAAAAAACTTCCCTGAAGGATCTTTTCGCCGGAAACAACATTTCGGGAAAAAAACGAACCGGAGCATGATTTTTTTCCGTAATTTCCATACACCATGGGCTGAATCATGATAGCTGTATCAGAATCATTCTGATCATCAAGTTTCAGAAGAGCACTGATGCGTTTAAGCGAGATAGCGAGCTGTTTGCCGGAAGATTCGAAGAAGCCCTCAGGAACAACAGATTCGAACTCTGTCATGATTTGTGAACCCCGACGAGATATATCGGTTTTTGCAAGATAGGACAGAACAGAAGCAAGCGCTTTTTCACAACGTGCAAAGGCTGTCGTGTCTTCCTGAAGTTCTGCAATCTGTTTTTCGATGGAAAGCATACCCTTCAAAAGAAAAAGAACTTCATGTGCAGCAAAGTGTTCACCTACCCAGTGCTCAAAACCGGTAATCGTTTCACGGGTCAGTCCGAAATTGTGCAGGGTCGGGTAGTTAGCTATGGCCAGATTAGGTGAAATAACCAGCTTCAGAAGAAGGGGGTTTGAAGAATCACCGAATGACTTGCCCACCTGGGCATTACAACGGGCAAGAAGAGGAAGCAATTCCCGATAAATATCGACTGAGTCAAGATCGGGAGCCGCATCTGAATCAATAATGATACCTGGAAGTATGGGCAAAGCCAATTCAGCGAATTCGTTAGCCTGACGGCCTCTGATACCGAGAAGATGCTTGTCAACCTTTTTTCCGACCGTTTCGTCCTGACTGAAAAAGTGTAGGGATTTCTTGATATTCATTATTTTCTCCTGTCTAAAAAAGGTTCATGACCGTATCAGGGGAGCCATGAAGGAACGCCTCGAACTGTGGGCTGGCACCCTGCCGGAAATAACGCGACAGTTTTGCCAGATCCTGAATGTTTTCACCGGCCACACAGAACTGGATACAGCTTCCATGTTTAACCTTACCCCATTTAAACAGGGTGTTTATGTCAACAATACGCTCTCCGTCATAGTAAATAAAAACCTGCAAATCCGGATATTTTGCGTTGTAACTTCTGATTATCCGTTTCCAGGCCTCAACATTTCCATTATGAAAAAGTTCATTGCTTACAGGAACAGAAACTAGACCGGACATTTTTGTGCGCCCCGGCACCGGTGCTGCGGCAGCAGCACTGGCAGTTTCCTGACTTGCAGAATACGAATAACCGGAAGGTGTCGCGGGTACAGGCTTACCAGCATCCTTTGATTTTCCTGCAGGACTGCGTCCAGGTACTTTTTTCTGTTTAACTTGTGTTGTTTTTTTGGAGACAGCTTTCTTTGGCGGTACAAAAACACAGGACCCGTTTAAAAGAGCCGGCGGTACCGCACGCTTGCGATTCTCAAGAAGAGATAAAAGTGTTTCAGCTGCAGTATCCGCCAACGCGGCATTAAAATCGGCATTTGGAATACCTGCGAAAATAACCATCAGCTCGTTTTTTCTTAAAGAAGAAAGGACTGAAACAGCATCAGGATTCTTGGGATTAACTACAAGAAAACCAAGATCCGGATGATGATAACCGACAACCAGGTCCATTGCTTTCCATTTTGCTGCTGTTTGTACCAAAGCGGCCGGATCTGCAGGAGTATCAGTCAGATTTCGGGAAATTACCCTATACCTGAATTTTTCTACAAGCAGCATATAGGCCGCTGATGCAACAGCCTCAGGATCAAGCTCTTTGGAAATTACCAGGTTATTGATTTCATCTGCAAGATTGTTTTTTACAGAACAACGGTCCAGAACTTCGAGTGTGCCTTGAATATGGCGCACGGAAGCATTAAATGCTTCCCGTGTTGCCAAACGAATATAGAAACTTGACGGTTCTACCATCATGTCCTCCTTCTGTTTAGATTATTATAAACCATTCCGTGTATTTTTCGATAAAAAAAAACCCGAAAGCGTATTTTTACGCTTCCGGGGTATTCGTTACGAAGAAGCGATCATCGATCAGATCTGCTTCATTCCCTTCTTTCCCTTAACTGCAGCAGGCCGTCCGCGACGTCCCCGGCCTGAATCAACCACACCAGCCTTGGCTTTCTTTGCAGCCGCAGGCTTGCGGGCGGTTGTCTTTGCAGGTGAGGCCGGTGCGTTAATTGCAGCGGGGGCGGGTGAATCATCATTCAGCATGTCCAGGTATGCCTGGCGGCCGACGGGTTCACCGGCACCGGGGTCTTCGTTGGCACCTTCAGTTACGAATGTCTGGGCAATGTCAGCACGCACTGTCGAGCGGCGGCGACTGAACGAAGCAAAGGCAGCATCCTGGAAGCCCTTGGATACGCCATGCAGGAACTCGTTCAGAACGTTTGCCATGCCATCCAGTGTAGCTTTCTTGCGCTTGATGGAAGTAATGTCCAGGTCAAGCAAGAGTCCGGGCTGGAGATGGAAGGGGTTAATAATATAGTCGAACTTGATGAATTCGGTTTCAAGGAAAGCAAGGCGCTCTTCCATAACGCGGCGCTCAATCGGGTACTGGTAGCTGTACATATTCTTGAGCTTGTCGCGCATGATGATCAGCTTCTTGCGCAGCTTGTCCTTTTCATAGATAAAGGTACGGTTCATCTTTTCAACTTCGGTTTCGCCGGGTTTGATGAAAGAAACTTCATCCCATACCTTCGCGATATCCTCGTACAGGGGATCACCGTTCTTCTCTTTAATATTCTTGCGAATTTTCCGCTTGTAAATCTTGGCAAGATCGTTGAAGTCGGAAATCCGTTTGAGGAACTTGGCATCCTCGTAGCGGGTATTCAGAACGTCCCAGAGATGTTCAACCTCGGTTTCAAAAGAACGGATCATGACTTCGTACGCCTTGCGTTCCTCGTTCAGCTGTGCGTTGTCATAATAGCGCAGGCGGATCTGATAGCGCTCATCAGGAAGAACTGCATAGTTTGTGTCATCATATTCGCGGAGAATAAGCTCACGGGCATTCTTCATGTTCTCGATGAACTGGTATCCCATCTTGGAGGTATCCAGGATGGAAGTCAGAGAGTTGATAGCAGTGTTGAAGCCGCGATTACGGATATTCTCGATATCAATGATCTTCTTGATATTCTCGCGGATATTGAGCTGATCAAAAGTGGCTGGATCAATTTCGGCACGCAGGTTGTTGATGCGGTCCATCATCTCCTTGGCCATCAGGTCATAACGGCGGCTCTTGGGATTGTCAACATCGTCGCCGGTAAAGTCACGAACCTTGTTCATTTTGGCAAAGATGATCTCTCCATCGGAAAGCTCCTCTTTACCTTCGTCAATACGCTGATCCTTGAGCTTTTCGATGAACTTGTCGATCTCGTCCATGTAGTGCTTGGAGATAAGATCCTTGATGAGGTACTCAACAGTTGCCTGATAGTGGAAAATCGGGCTGATAAGCTCGGCATCGAGGATGTTTACAGACAGCTTGACATCTGTTACCGTCTTCGGCTTGTAAATATTGTCCTTGAAAGCACATTTCACGATAGAATATGCGTTTTCACCGCGAACGAAGGCACCAACATCGGTTTTCTGGCGAAGCAGAGAGTTAGTGAGGGTTTCCAGGTCGTTTACTCCGCGCTGGATATGTCCCTGCAGGTGACCGTACATGTTAACCATGGATTTTTCGATTTCACCGGTGTTGAACTTGTCAGCACCACCGACTTCGTCAAGCAGGGTCGCGATCTCTTTCGGAGTATAGCGGTTCAGAACCTTCATTTCCTCGCGATCAATAAAGCCGCGAACCTTTTTTACCATTTCATCTTCAGCGGTCACCATGTAGCGGTTGAACATGTTCTGGTAGTTCTGGTTGAAGTAGTTGTACAGCTTCTCCTTGACACCACCCATCACGTCCAGGCGCTCGAGAACTTCCTTGGGAAGACGGGAGGTCAGGTGATGGAGAACCTTGTTGGTTTCTTCTTCCAGAAGCTGATTAACTTCTTTTTGCTGATCACGGAAATCCTGGGCAAGGGAGTTTCTCGAACCGACGGCACTTGGCTTTTCGGGATGAAAAACGTTAGGACTCCGGGGCAGATCAATGTTTGCCATACTGATATCTCCTTAGGCTAAAAGTATATTGCCATTTGAACACAAAGATATTTTCATTATAAACATCCTCTGTGTTATGTAAAGCGTTTTTTTTTTTTTGTAAGATGCAAAAAACCACAATATAGTATAAAATCAACGGAAAGGAGCTTAAAATGACAAAAAGACGTGCACACCCCCTGATTCTTCTGCTGATACTCCTTTTATCCGGCCCTCTTTCAGCCGGAGAACGGACAATTCCTGTTGATATCTTCCTTATGATCGATAAATCTCTTTCAATGTCCGAACTTGGTCGCTTTGAAAGCATGAACCGATGGGTAACAGATCATTTTCTGGACCAAATTCTGATCGAGGGAGACTGGGTTTCCATCTATCAGTTTTATGGAAACTGCGAACATGTACTTACACGGGAAGTTTCAGGCGAAAATGACCGTCAGGCAATTTTGGAATCCGTTAAAACAATCCGTCCAGACGGAAGGTATACCGATATAGGACTTGCGCTGGATACATTGAAACAAGCCCTTGCCCGGCGCGGTGATAACGGACGTTATAAAATCATGCTCATGCTGACAGACCTGAAACAGGAAGCTCCCTGGTCTTCCCGTTATGCAGGTACAATGGACAGATTTAACAGTCCATATCTGGCCGAAGCACGTGTTATTGAACACGATCACTGGTATGAAATAACCCTTGATATGGATATTCAGGATCGCGTGGTTAAAACCAGCCGCGAACTATTCACTGTTATAGAAGACAATCGGGGAATACCGGTCGAGTTGCCAGCAAGTGATGATATTGCCAATACTGAAGGCTTTACCTCACAATCCGGGCAGACGGAACAACAAACGACGTTACAACACAACACCCGGAAACCCGAAAACAACAGCACCGGGATACTGAACGCCACGAAAGGAAATGCTGCCGGAATTATACTGTTGGCTGCAGGCATACTGATACTGACATCCTTGACAGTACTGGCAGTACGGGTCATACGATCACGAAAACCGGATGACAGAGATCCTGACTCGGCTCAAAAGGTGTAGCAGAACGAGTGAACAACTATCAGCAAGCGGCTATACTGCTGCGCCAACATGACAACTATGTAATAATTTCCCATGATTTCCCTGATGCAGATGGTCTGGGTGCGGCATACGCCCTGCATACCCTTCTTGATGCAATGGACAAGACTGTTTCTATCTGCATACCCCAGTCCGGGATCGAACGATATGGGTTTATTGATAAAAGGAAAATCTTCCGGTGCACTCCGCAGCTCATGAACCCGAATACGGTCATACCAATCATTGTAGATACAAACGAACGAGGCAACCTGGATCCATATGCAGAATGTCTACTTGAATCAGCTACATCCTATATTGTATTCGATCACCATGAGATCAGGGCAGAGCAACGCAGCGGGAAAGAGGTAATCTGTTCTCTTATCGATACGGACTGTGCTGCCACCTGCGAAATCATCTTCAGGCTTTCCGAGACCCTGGAACTGCAGCTGGCCCCTGATGCAGCAGATGCATTGTTTCTTGGTATTGTATTTGACACAGGTTCTTTTTCATACCAAAAAACCTCCACAAACACGTTCAAAACCGCGGCAAAACTGTTAGAATATGGTGCAAATCCCGCCGAAATCGCTGAAATGGTCACTCAAAACCGTACAGTTCAGGCATTGCAACTCCGGCAGCAGGTTTTTTCTACTCTGGAACTGAGACATTCCAATACAATAGCAATCCAGACCATGACACGGGCGATGCTGGAACAAACCGGTGCATTCTATGAAGATGCCGAAGATTTTATTAATACCCCGCTTGAATGCCGCACTGTTGAGCTGTCTGTTTTATTCAAAGAAAATGATCAGGGTGTCATGCGCTGTTCGCTTCGCTCAAAACACCATCTGAATGTCGCCCAGGTAGCCCGAAAATACGGCGGAGGAGGCCACAAAAGAGCTGCCGGTTTTTTATGTAAAAAACCCTACCCTGTTTTCAGGGAACAGATACTTGATGAATTGACGACAATGCTGGAAATGTGAGATTCTGACGCTCGATGCACCTTAAACGTATACTTTTTGCCGTTTTTCTTTTATCTGTCCTGCTGCTCTTTTCTTGGCTTTGGATCGCCCGCGATACGCTGGGGTTATACCCCCGGTCTACTGCAGGTGTTCGGACAATAGTACCGAATTCCGCAACAACCGCACAGGATACAGCACAATCAGGCAGTGACCAGCAAGTCTTTGATGATTCCCGGAACACCCCATTAATAATTCTTAATCATGATGAAACCTTCATCCAGGCGCTATCCTGGGATCTAAATAATAATGGTTCGACTGATCAAATTTGTGCTGTTAAGAAGGCTGCCGAACCATACATTTATCTGATAGTCGGGCTCCAGAATCCTATCAGCGGAGAATACCGCAGGGCGGCAGAACTGCGCACCGGGGTTACCCAAGTGAGAACCCTGTCATTTTATTTCATGGATATTACCGGCGAACGGGTGTATTCCCTTATTTATACTGGCATGACTGCAGATAATCAGCAGATAATGGCTGTTCATAACCCGGAATTTGACCGTGACGGACGGATCAGTTTCAGGGCACTTGCAGATTTGCGTTCGGACGGACCAATCACCATACAGGAAGTTAAAAGAACTGATGCCTATAATCTGGGTTTGACAGGAGGGGTCAGCTACCCTGTTTTAACCTACAGTTCAGATCCCGAATCACCGCAAACACTGGACCAGATTGAGCGTATCTGGCGCTGGAACCGCTCACTGCGCCGCTACGAACTTGCTTCGGAAAACCGTATACCGGGGAAACGGATTGAGACACGCCTTATTTCACAACTGCAAGGCGGGAACCAGGAATCCTTTGATGCATTTCTTTCCGGACTATGGTATATCCCTTCTGCACGACAGAACGCTCCCCAGCGCTATATCTTTTTTGACATCACACAATCAGAAATCGTTTTCTTTACCGGCAGCACCCAAGAGGTTTTCGTGCGTGAATCCGCGAGCCCGAGAAGGTACGGGATGTATGTTACATCCAGAAACCGTTCAATTTCCAGCATACGCCGACTGATAGATATTGAGCTTACCGGTATTGATGAAATAAAGCTGAAGGTCATGGAAGACGTAAGACTTAAAATTGGTGTTGCTTCCGATTGGGATGGAATATACAGAAAAATGGCTCCAAATCCGCTAATGGCTCAGGGAAGCAGCTGGACGGAAAATACCGACATACGAGTAAAGCTGGCAGAAAATCCTGTGCCCTGGGTATCCCCGGAGGGATATTCTTTTACACTCACCGGCAACAGCTACCGTCTGGAATCGGCTTCCCAGACCGAAACAGGCCTTTTAGCAGTACTCAGTGTAAAAGGGGAAGCAGTGCTTCAATTGCGGCCCGCGGGAAATACCGGTCCCGACAGGTTTTACATCGCAAAACTCACACAGCGGTCAGCAGAAAGCGGGAGTGTAGAGCAGACATTAACGATGAATCAGGTTCAGGTCTCGCTGACCGGTATTCAATCCACCGGACTGACTGCCGTGCAATGGAAGCGTACAATTACTCCCTGAAAGAACCAGGCAGGGATTCGGAAGATTACCGCAGCAGTATCAATCAAACACAGGATAGCTTTCAAAACCCGCATTTTTTAATGCGGGACCTGTTGTTCCTTCCGCTGATTCTGCAACCAGAACAACAAAATACACCGTCCCGCTGGGCCTTTTTTCCTCACGGATTACCGGTTCAAAACCTTTTTCCCGTAAACGCGCTGCAAGACTGTCCGCATAGTCTTTAACCCGAAAAAAGCCGGTTTGTTGCCAACGGGCACTTTGGGAAGTACTTGCGATTGCCGATTCGCTCTGTTCTTTTCCGGAAGCGGTTGTGCTTGCAGCAGAATCAGGGGCGACAGAAGCTGCAGAAGCTGCTGGAGAACTACCTGTCCGCTCCATCAAGTACCAGAATGGAGATGCCCGCAAGGTACTGTCCGAACGAAGAACAGCAGCCTCCGGAGTACCGGGATAACGGTTTACGAGAGCGTCACGTGATCGCTCATCACCAGCGGCCCACCATAAAGAAAAGTAAATGGCCGGAGCCCAGTCAGAAAAAGCCGGCTGACCGGCGTATTCTCGTAAGAGCGCAACGGCAGGATCACGGGAACCCGAAGACAACTGTATCCATACCGAATACAGGCGGGCTCGAGCAACAATACCTGTATCAAAACTTGACAACAGAACACTTCGTACCAAAGAATCAGCAGAATCGGCATCACCCATAGACATGTAGCACCGGGCGGCATCAAGCAACAGGCTGTCATTCCGGTTTCCCGGTACAACAACTGCCGCTTCGCGATATCGTTCTGCGGCAGAAGCCAGCATTGTAAGACGTTCTTCATAATCGCCAAGAAAAGCCAGAACAGACTGGCGGTCTGCAGGAGAAGATAATGTTCCAATACCCTTTTGCAGCCGGTCTATTACCCCGGCAGGATCTTCGGCGGAAAGAGCTGCGCCAACCACCGCCGAAGCAGCCGCAGAAAGCGGAGGCTGGACCGGCCAGAGCTGACATACAGCACACATAACTGCTGCAAAACAAATTCCCCGGCGCACCCTATCGTTTCCTTTTGGCAGATCCGGTATTCCTTTCGAAACAACCGGAATCGTCGGCAGCTAAATCTGGTGCTACTGAAGCCGCAGGTTTTTGACGGTTATCAAGTCCGAAGAAACGTAAAAACCCTGTGCGCGATTTTCCCGAAACATCAGTTTTTTTTTCGTTGGAAGGCCCATCATAAGTATCGTTCCGGCCGGAAGCCACTCCCGATTGATCTGTATAATGACCGGCAAGCGACGTTTGAGGCCCCCTGTCCTTTTTTACACCCTGCTCTTTTACACCGGGTGTGGAAGGCGCAGCCTTCCTGCGGGGACGGAACAGACATGAAGGAAGAACAGCCAGTGCGCCGCATAAAAAAGCAACCAGGACGCTGATAAACACAGGAACATCGCGCCAGGTATAAAAAATAAGATTGACGTCACAACGGTTATCCAGATTAAAACCGATAAAAAAGGTGATCAGTATCAGAAACAAAATAAACATAAACAGTCTGAATGACATTATTACCTCCGGGAATTCCTGTAAAAGAGGCTGATACACCTATATCAGTCTGCAGGCCTCCCGAAAAACTATATTCGTTTTTCGGGATGCCCTGCAATTATTTTCGCACGTAACGTTCGGCCGCGCAAGCCGGTCAAAGTGGCCTTGACAAATCTGCCCCGCAGGTCGGGGTCCCCTTTTCCTGAAAAAACAACCATCTCTCCGAGTTCGGTGTGGCCGAATAATTCCTCAGCATTGTTCCTTGAAAAAGACTCGATCAGAACTGTCGCCTCAGCCCCTACCCGCGCCCGCAACTGCCGGGCTGTAAGGTCATGCTGAAGTGTTATAACACGGTCAAGTCGATCCTTCTTCACCTGGTCAGGAATGCGGTCCGGCAGATCATAGGCACGGGTGCCTTCACGGGGATTATAGTGATACATGAATGCCGAGGAAAAGGATGCTTCACGCATCAAGTCCAGGGTTAACTCAAGGTCTTCGTCAGTTTCGCCGGGAAAACCGATCAGAATATCTGTAGAGACAGCAGCTCCCGGTATGGTCTGATACACACGGGATACAAGATCCAGATACTGTTCACGGGTATAGCGCCGGTTCATGGCTGACAGTATCCGGTTTGACCCGTGCTGAACCGGAAGATGTATCAGATTGCACAGTACAGGCTCGTGAGCAATGATATCCAGCAGCGACGGTGAACAGTCCTTGGGATGACTGGACATAAACCTGACCCAGCCTATGGAGCCGGTTTTTTCTACCCGACGGGCGATCAAAAAAAGGAGATCAGGGAAGGTTAAAACAGCACCCGCCTTTCGGAGCGGTTCGGGCAACAAAGATGCCTCGGGTACATGCTCAAAAAAAGCATCTGTTTCATCAGGCATATGGTATTGCCAGGAATTTACATTCTGACCAAGGAGAGTAATTTCTCGAACCTGTCTGGAGGAAAGGAAGTCAATCTCGTCAAGAATGGCCGAAGGCTCTCTGGAAACCTCCCTGCCGCGAACGTAGGGCACGATGCAGTAGGTACAAAAATTATTGCAGCCGTTCATTATGGGAACATAGGACTGCAATGCCCCCTCCTGCCAGGATGATGCAGAAAAATGATAGCTGCCGGCATGGGCGACAGGCTGTTCCAGACTTGCTTCTCCTGGTAATCCTGACTCTATCCGGGTAAAGATATCTTCAAAGGACTGGCGCTCAAACATCCCCACAACATAGTCCACCGAAGGAAAGCGCTCACGCAGTTCATTGTGAAGGCGTTCAGCCATGCACCCCATTACCAGCAGTACAAAGGGACGTTTTTTTTTGGCAGCAGAAAAATGCGCCAGGCGCCCGAAGACTCTCGTTTCTGCGGTAATGCGTACCGAGCAGGTATTTATCAACACGAGGTCGGCCGACTCGGCGGATTCGGAACGGTGCCAACCCCGGGCGCTTAATACTGCATCAACAGCTGCCGACTCGGCGCTGTTCATCTGACAACCGTAGGTTTCAAAAAAAAAGGTCATCGGGAACCTCCCTCTGCATAGGCAAAGGCGCTATGGTTATGAATACTTTCAAAATTCTCGGCTTCAACACTGTACCAGGGGAAATCTGCAAGTGAGGGTACAGCAAGATGCACATCACGGACAACATCCTCAACAAATTTCGGGTTATCATAGGCAGCTTCGGTCAAGAATTTTTCATCTTCCCGTTTGACAAGGGAGTACACAGCGCTTGATGCACAGTTCTCAACAAGAAGAATCAGATCTTCAAGCCAGAAAAAGGGACCTACTTCGACCTTGACAGTAACCATCCCCCGCTGATTATGCGCACCGCGTTCACTGATTGCCCGCGAACAGGGACACACCGTCTGCACCGGAACGGTTACACTGACAAAAAACCTGCGGCTCTTTTCACAACCTGCTGAAGGATCAGCCGGTGAAACGGGTGCGCTGACCATACCCTCAAAAACGCAGTGATACGACATAAGTGAGGGCTGACCTGAAACCGGGGCAGTTTTTTCCATATAAAAGGGAAAGCGCATGGTTCCAAAGGCACGGGCTGCTTCCAGAGACGTCCTGATTTCCTGAAGCATATCCAGAAAATGAGGCATCGACAGCCGCTCACGATGAGAATGAAATACCTCTATAAAGCGGCTCATATGTGTGCCCTTGAAATGCATGGGCAGATTTACAAACAGATCTACAGAGGCGGTTGTATGTTGCACCCGATGATCCCTGTCAAGAACCTGGACAGGGTATTCCAGTCCCTTGATGCCAACCTTCTGCAAAGGTACTTCCCGTTCATCGGGTTCGTTCTGGACATCCTGCATCACTCCGTGAAACCCCCGGCCCGCCGGGCAGCCAACAGGGTGTTCTGCATCAGCATGGCAATTGTCATTGGACCGACACCGCGCGGTACCGGTGTTATAAAGGAAGCTACCTCACAGGCTGGAGCAAAATCAACATCTCCGGTTAAGCGGAAGCCGTTCTTTGCAGACGGATCGGCAACCCGGTTTACACCTACATCGATAACCGCGGCGCCGGGTTTTATCATGTCGGCAGTGATACAGCGCGGTTTACCGACAGCAGCGATCAAAATATCTGCCTGCCGGGTAAAGGCTGCAAGATCCCGTGTTCCGGTATGGCAGATAGTAACTGTAGCGTTATATTCTTTTCGGGCAAGCAGTACGGAAAGCGGTTTACCGACAATATTGGACCGCCCGACGACTACAGCATGGGCGCCGGCAGTCGTTATTCCGGCCTCGCGAAGCAGGACGAGTACTCCATGCGGTGTACAGGGCAAAAAGCAGGGTCGCTCAATTATCATGTTGCCGACATTCACGGGATGAAAGCCGTCTACATCCTTTACCGGATCAATCGCCATAATGACCCGTGCCTCATTTATATGAGAAGGAAGTGGCAGCTGGACCAGTATACCATGCACAAGCGGATCAGCATTCAATCCGGAAATCAATTCCAGCAGCTGGTCTTCCGTCGTATCTGCAGAAAGCCGGTAGCTGCGGTCGGTCATGCCAACCTCGGCCAGTGCTTTTTCCTTTCCTGTCACATAAGATACAGAAGCCGGGTTTTCACCAACCAGAATGACTGCCAGACAGGGGCGAAGCCCCTTCCGGGCAAGAACGGCAACCTCGGTTGCCACACGTGAACGCACCGATGCGGCCACCGAGAATCCGTCAATAACTGTCGCACTCATCTCGTACCCTCAGAATAAAATAAATGTTGATCTGGCAGGCTTACCAGCATACGTTACAATGCCCTGAACTTATTTTTCTTTCACCAGGCCCTGTGTCCGTAACAAAACAGGGCCGGCTTTGTTGTACCATGTAGCGGCTTCGATAGACAATAGCTGTAAAAATGAGGTATAGTGTGCGAATGAAACGAGTTATCCTGCTTTTCGTGGTATGCATCTGCAGCGCCATGATTCTTTCCGCCCAGCAAGTTGAATCTCCGGAAGTTCCCGATCTGAACTTTGATTTTGAACCCATTCGTGTCGGCGACCAGTATGTCCGCATCGGACTTGGCATGACCTTTCCGATGTGGATTCACGGCCCTGACGGTTTTAATTCCGAGACGAATATTTTTCCGGGCGGAACAGGGTACATTGGTTTCGCTCGCTACATCACCCCGCGCATTTCTCTCGGTGGAGAGTTATCCTTTGTTTTCAATACAACTGTCGGTGAAAATATGTTCTTCTCATTGCCCATGCTTGCCCGTATTTCCAGGGTCTTTGTTCTGAAGAACCTGCATTTTCCGGTTTCTCTGGGTATAGGCGGCGCTTTTCAGTCGTATAACGGCATAAACCATTTCAGCTTTGCAGTAAAACCGGAAGTTGGTGTCTGGTACCAGTTCTCACATGAATGGTCCTTCGGAATTTCCGGCGGAATGCTTGTTTTACCCCAGTTCTACGAAAATACGGACTTCAATCGTACCGGTATATTTTTGGATACCGTTGCCAGCGTCCGCTACCACTTCTGATTTATGAGGTACCCAATGAAACCGATTCACAATCTCAAGATGTTTAGCCTGACTGCGCTGTTATGTTGCATGTTCTTTGCAGTATCCTGTTCCCAGGAACCCATCTTTTTTGCGATTGAACAGGAAATAGCTCTGCGAGATTCCTCTGTTGAGGGGCTGGTTAGTTCAATTGAAGTATCAGCAACTCACGTTTATGCCTCAAATGGCAACTTGTACCGCCGCACCCGAACCAACAGCAAATGGCACTCTGTTTCAAAACCAGCAGGGGTATTCAGGATAGCTGAAGTTGCTACTGACGGAACCAACATCTATGTACTGGGTGCTGACAGTGGATGGAGACCGTACGGAGTATGGAGACTTGATGAAGGCACCATGGAATGGACAGAAGTTACAAATACACCTTCAGGTATTCAACGCATCGGCAGTGGCGGGGCAAGAATATATGCCTTTACCGGTAAAACCAACGGGACAGTATCGGTTTACACCACATCAGATATTAATACCTTCAATACAACAGCAGTACTTACTGATGCCGGTCTGTATCTTCATTCTTCCACCAGCTCCGGAAACTATTTTGCGACCAAAACCGGTGTATATAATAACCTTGGAACATTAATTACCGGTGCCCCTGCATCTGGTATTACCGGTATTGCAACAGCTGTTATTGACTCTAACCCACATCTGTATGTACTGACCAGCTCGGAAATTCATCATTGGGACGGCTCTGTCTGGGCTGCCACAAGTCATAATGCAGGAACAACACTGGGAATGACTGCACTGGTCACAACAGCGCGAAATTTGCTTTTGATCAATACAACCACGGGGTATTACGAGGCCGCTATGGATAATAACGGAGATATAACCGCAACATTTACTCCCGGTAAAAATCCAGTATCCTCCGTTCCTTCGTCTGCAAGCAGTCAGTATGAAAACAGCATCGGAATGTGGAATATTAACCGTATGGCGGTAATGACCGAAAGCGGAACTGATAATTTTGCTATTTTCGCTGGCGTACTGAACCGCCGGTATGGAGGGCTCTGGGCCTTCTTTGAGCCGATACGCCGGGAGTGGAACAGGGAATAAGCGGACAGGCAGGCTGCCATGGAGTTATTTAACGAAGGCACAGAGCCAACCGGTCAGCCGCTGGCAGCACGCATGCGTCCGAGGACACTTGAAGAGTATATCGGTCAAGAGCACATAATAGGTCCGGGACGCCTGCTCAGGCGGGCGATCCAGGCCGATCAACTCAGTTCTGTCATTTTTTATGGACCACCGGGCACCGGGAAAACAACCCTTGCACGGGTTATTGCAAACCACACCAAAACCAGTTTTTTAACCCTTAACGCAGTTCTTTCCGGCGTTCAGCAGATTCGTGAGGCCATAAAAAAGGCCAGTGAACTGCGCAGCCTCTACGATAAACGCACCACCCTGTTTGTTGACGAGGTTCACCGCTGGAACCGTGCCCAACAGGACGCGCTGTTACCCTGGGTAGAAAACGGAACATTCATCCTGATCGGTGCAACCACCGAAAACCCCTTTTTTGAAGTGAACCGGGCCCTGGTAAGCAGAAGCAGGGTCTTTCAGCTGCTGCCGCTGCAGGCATCTCATCTTGAGTCAGTTGCACGGGCAGCCCTGTCCGATCCTGAACGGGGATATGGTCAATGGAAGATTGAATTCGAACAGGGAACGCTTGAACATCTGGTAGACACAGCTGCCGGAGACGCCCGCTCGCTTTTAAATGCCCTTGAACTGGCGGTTGAAACCGGCGTTGATTCATGGCCGCCGCCACCGGGCACCAAAATCTGCATTGACAGGGAAACCGCAGAACAAAGCATCCAGAAACGGGTGGTTCTGTACGACCGTGACGGAGATTATCACTATGATGTGATTAGCGCTTTTATCAAGTCCCTTCGCGGAAGCGACCCGGATGCCGCAATGTACTGGCTGGCCCGAATGGTTGCAGCAGGCGAGGATGCAGGATTTATCTTCAGGCGTATGCTGATCTCGGCCTGCGAGGACATAGGTCTGGCCGACCCGGCCGCAGTCGGTATTGTGGAGTCCTGTGCTGCAGCCTTTGACCGCATCGGTATGCCGGAGGGTCGCTATCACCTGGCCCATGCCGCCCTGTACCTTGCGACTGCCCCGAAATCAAACAGCTCCACCGGTTTTTTTGATGCCCTGGCTGCAGTAGAAGCTGAACACGGGGAGGTTCCATCCCACCTGAAAGACGCCTCGCGCGACGGTGCCGAGTTCGGCCACGGCAAAGGCTATCAGTATCCCCATGCCTGGCGCGAGCACTGGGTTGCCCAGCAGTACCTGCCCGGCAACCTGGTCGGCAAGATTTTCTATACACCGGGCACACAGGGCCATGAGGGAAAGATCCGGGACGAGATACTGGCCCGGCGCGAATTGCAGCTTGCAGCTCTTCTGGAATCGGACGGTACCTGCAGCACAAGCGGTGAAGCCCTGACCTTTACCCCCAAAAAGTGCATCAAGGACAGCTGGATGGACCGTACCGAAGCAGGCTCTGCACAGGAAATGCTGCAGATGAGGGAACTGCTGCTGGAGCGTGCATCAACAGAACGGTATCACCGTATCCTGGTGTACCCCGCAGATAACGGT
>CAZXJV010000061.1:0-17632 GCA_964641135.1 uncultured Treponema sp.
TGATCCTCGAATCGGGCAAGGTCCAGCTGACTGATAATCTTGTAGTCCTTACGGGCAGAACGTGTCCGGTACAGGGTAATATCAGCGTTGTAGCTCAGGTTTTTTTCAAGGGTAATATTCATGCTGCCCCCTTCCGTTGTGGCTTCAAGGCTTCCTTGTGTTTCACGGACGGTTATTGATCCCCCTCTGGTTCTTAAAAACGCATCGGGGCCGCTTTTTTCTACCTCAATATTGCCGCCTTCAGTTTTCGCCTTCAGTTTGTCCAGTGCAGTACCGATGGTAATTCGGCCGCCGAGTGTTGAAATATCCGCCGGACCGCTCACCTGTTTCAGGCTGATATTGCCTCCCATGGTGGTAGCTTTGACCGACTGTGTTGCAGAGCCCACATTTATATTTCCGCCCATTGTTTTGACCTCTATATTGCGGAAAACGGAATTGATGGTAATATTTCCGCCCATAGTTTCCAGAATAGTCGGGACAGACGTTTCTGATGAAGAAACACTGTCAGCAGAACTGCCTGAATAATCAATATTCCCTCCCATGGTCTTGGCTTTGATACTTCCATCAGCATCACTTATGTTGATGTTTCCGCCCATTGTGGTTACCGACCCGTCCATTCCCGCATCACGTATGGTTATGTTGCCGCCCATGGTACTACCGTTGATGTGACCGGAAACTCCGGTAATTATAAAGTTGCCACCGGCTGAATTCAACTCCAGGACTACTGTTTTGGGGACACGGGCTGTCATATCGACAGAGTGGCCTCGGGCATTCCGAACCAGACGGGCTGTTGCACGGATGCGGTTGGATGTTGCTTGAGTGTTAATAGTGATTAATTCCGGATTCTTTCCCCTTTTGGTGATGACAAGTTCAACCACATTTTTGTCCCAGGACTCGACACGGATGTTTCCTCCGGTGTGGACTTCCAGCTGTACTGTTCCTCCGGGTGTAAAATCCCAGGATTCAACAGTGGTTGCTTCCCCGTTTTTCGGGGTATCACCGGACCCTCCGGCATATACGCCGGTAACGAAACAAAACATCAGGATTGCGGTAGTGATTTTGCATTGTGGTTTCATAAAAACTCCTTGTAGCCTGTATGCTGCCGGGTATTAAGTATTGTTTATAAGCAGCTGGCTCATTGTGTTTGTTATTGTTAGAGACACGCATGCTGCAAATGGTTTACCCGAATTTTTAAATAAAAGAGCCTGAGCCAATTTCAAAATTCTCCACCCACATCTATGGTAGCTCTTTCAAAACTCCCCGAGTTTTGAAAGAGCCTCGCCTCAATACAGTAGTGACAGAAAGGAAAAATAGTGTAGAATATTGAATGAATGGTTCATTCATTGAGCCAAAGGAGTGTATATGTTGATGAAAACTGTGCGAAAGGTATTGATCAACCGGAATTTTGGTCTCTTGCTGACCGGAAAGCTTGTTTCTCAGCTTGGTGACGGGATTCATTATTTTGCCATGGCATGGCTGGTACTGGATATCACCGGCTCGGGGACGGCTCTTGGAACGCTCATTATTCTTGCCACTGTGCCCGGCTTGATCCTGACGCCATTTTCCGGCGTTCTGGCAGATATTCTCGACCGGAAAACCATCGTTGTAGCAATGGATATCCTGCGCGGGTTTGTTCAGCTGTCTCTTGGGGCCTTGTGGTTTGCCGGCCTTTTAAATGTGCCTCTATTGTATGTAGCCACCGTTGTACTTTCTGTTGCCGGTTCTCTGTTCGGCCCTGCTATTACCGCAACCTTACCGGGTCTGGTGAGGCAGGAAGAACTAACCCGGGCGAATGCCCGCGATTCGTTTGTGCAGAGCTCAACCGGTATCGGCGGTCCGGTCGTTGGTGCGTTGCTATTGGCGGCTACAGGTTACGGCGGGGTTTTTATTCTGAACGGTATCTCGTTTCTGGTATCAGCGTTAACAGAAGTTTTTATTCGCTTCCCCCGGATGGAAAGCAAGTCTCAAGCGATTTCACGTGCCGGCTTCTTTGACGGTCTTAAAGGCGGTTTTCGGTTCCTGTGGCAGACACCTGCGCTGCGTATAATTATGGCTGGAGGAATACTGCTCAATTTTATGTTCAATCCGATTTTCGCTGTTGTATTCCCCTTTCTGGGTAAAGAGGTTCTTGGACTTGCTGCTCAGTCCTACGGGGTAAGCCAGGTGTTCTTGCCGATTGGTGTGCTGACCGGCTCCGTGATTGTAGGATGGATAGCCTCCCGTATACCGCGGTTGCGGATGATGGCAGGAGGAGTCTTCATTCAGGGGCTGATTCTGGCCGGTATCGGCTTTGTCCCTCTGGTTGCTGCACACACCGCACTGCTTGTTCCCGCGCTCCTTGTTTCACTTGCCGGGCCTCTTCTGGTTCTCGGTGCGATGACTGTGATGGCGGCAGTTCCCTTGAATGTGATGATGCAGGAGATGGTGCCGCCCGAGCTCCGGGGCAGGGTATTCTCGTTGTTTTCCGGTTTGATGAACCTGGCGGTCCCCCTTGGACTTGCGGCCGCGGGCATGATGGTGGACCGGGTGCCGATACAGACTGTGTTTTTTGCAAGCGGGGGCCTTGTCGCCCTGACAGCGGTTGTTGTAGGTTCTTCTCCTTCTCTTCGTGCTTTCTGTGCGGGTACACTTCGTCCGGAAAATCAGGGTACTGCAGAAAAACTTGACCCCGCGGTGTAACTATGGTTAAAATGAATGAATAATTCATTCGGAATAGCAGGGAGGAATTGAGTGAAAAAGATCAATAGATCATCAGAGCGTTCCGGTTCGTCTTCTAAAGGGACAGAAAGCCTTCTTGAGCAGGCTCTGCAGGAAAAGGTAACCAGGCTTGCCTCCGGCGGATCTATCCGTCATGCTGTGATGGCGGTCGGAACCGGTGATGGCCGTTTTTTCTGGAAGGGTGCAGCAGGAACAGCCTTTCCTGACGGTACTGCGATGAGTGCTGATATGCCCATCTGGATCGCCAGCATCACCAAGCTGTATATCGCAAGCTGTGTGTTCATTTTACACGAGCAAGGACGTATACAGCTTGATGACCCGCTGTCGGCCTATCTGCCTGATTCCCTGATTGCCGGTCTGCACTGCTTGAAAGGCCGGGACTTCAGCCGGGAGATTACAATCCGTCAGCTGCTGGGTCATCTGACCGGAATCCCCGACTACTTTGACAGCCGGCCGCGGGGCGGGCAGTCGTTTGTTGACCGGGTCCTTGAAAAAGATTTTGCGTTCTCAATTACGGATGTAGTTGAGTCTGTCAGGAGTACCCTGGTCCCCCTTTTTCCGCCGCAGGATCCTTTTGATCCGAAGGCCCGTGTCAGTTACAGTGATACCAATTTCCAGCTGCTTATTGCGGTGCTCGAGACGGTTACCGGTAAAAGCTTTGCTGCTGTTTTAACCGAGCTTATTTTTGAACCGCTGGGCTTGCAGAACACCTGGCACCCTGCTTCTGTCCCTGCCGGTATTGTTCCGGCAGGCACCTGGATGGATAACACGCTGCTTGATGTGCCTCTTGCAGCACAATCCTTCGGCGATCTGTATGCTACTGTGGATGATCTTATACGTTTTATGCAGGCACTGATTTCCGGAAAGGTTTTTGCCAAACCGGAAACAGCCCGTTTGATGAGTGAGTACTGGCATACGTTCGGTTTTTCCCTTAATCCGGTCAGACTTTCCCCCGGCTGGCCCATACAGTATGGCCTTGGAATGATGCGGTTCAGTATTCCAAAGGTTTTTACTTCCTTCAAACAGATTCCTGCAGTTATCGGCCATACCGGAGCGACCGGATCCTGGCTGTTTTACTGTCCTGAACTGGATGTGTATCTTGCCGGTACGGTTGATCAGGCCGCCGGTGCGGCTGTTCCCTTCCGGATTCTGCCGGAGCTGTTACAGTTGTTATCCCGCGAACTGCCGGCTAAAGGTACTCCCGGAGCTGTTTATGGCTGACCAGCGTATTGCCCTGGTTCAAGATGCCGCGGTGAGGCTGTTTATCCGGCAGGGCTTCGGCCCTACGCAGGTTTCACAGATTGCCGCCGAAGCCGGGATTGCCACCGGCAGCGTGTACCACCTCTTTGCCGGCAAGCAGGCTCTGTTTCAGTATATCCTTCTGGAAACCCTTTCTCCCGGACAAGCGGGTACCGGGCTGCCCTATGGTGAAATTTCCCTGCAGGTTATCGATTCTGCGCTTGAACAGGTTATTGAATCCTTGTTTTCGGGTCTATCCGCAGCTGAACGGTTTGAGGATTTGATTAGAGTCCTCTTTGATTCTGCTGCCCGCTACCAGGCTGCTTTTAACATCATTAACGATAACCCCCAGCCAGCAGGTATTTTGTACCAGCGGTACAGTACAGCGGTAGCACGATTGTACGAGGTATTCGCCCAGCGTATTGAGCAGTCTATTGCAGCGGGACAGATGCGTGCGATTGAGTATCCGGGATTGCATATCCGGAATATCCTGGAGACCATTGTCTGGTGGGCAATGAAATTGCCGCATTTGAACAACTCCGAACCGATCAGCTCCGATAAAGCAAGAGAAATTGCGCTTGATATTCTATCGCATGCGTATCTTGCCGGCTGATAACAAGCATCGATTTTATCAGGCTGCCACAGCCGGTTTTTGAATCTATGTTTTTATAGGTACCCAGTATTCACACCAGTAATCCGGTGAGGCCGGATTCAGTCCTTTTGGATAAAATTCCAGTTCTGCTGTTCCGGCGTGTTCCCGGCCGGATTCAGGAAACCATTCCGCGTAAATACGTTTTATCATATCCTGAAAATTCGGATGAAGCGGACCGCGTGAAGTAAATTTAGCCCAGGTTCCTGCCGGTATTGTAACCTGCTCCCATCCTTCTTTGCTGCCATCCGGAGCACATGAAGATTCAATCATCGCTCCGTAAGTAAATTCACCAGTGTCCATGTTCAAGTCAAAGCAGAGTCCGGCAATTCCCAGGGGGCTGTTTACAGCCATTTCTGCCATCCGGGCGCATCGGCCGTCTGCCATCAGTTCTTCCCAAAAGGCAGGGATCTTTACAAAGTTGTTGCCATTGGTGCTGTCCACGCGGATGACCGGTCCGGTCAGCTTCATCTCCGCTTCCTGTTCAATTCTGAATTCCATCGGTGTGTCTCCTTTCAGGGCTATGCTGAATCGTAAGGGTGGATAGGTATGCAGTCTGACTCCGCCAGCCCGTGCTTCTGTAGGAAGGCAGCCGAATTCGCGTTTGAAGGCACGGGTAAATGAATCGGGCGATTCATAACCATACTTCAACGCAATATCCAGTATCCGGGCTGTTCCAGATGCAATCTCCAGCGCGGCCCTGGATAGTCTTCTCCGGCGAACATATTCCGCCGGGCTGATGCCTGTGATCACTTCAAACATGCGCATGAAGTAGAACGGCGAACAGTGTGCTGTTTCAGCTGCTCCCTTCAGCGGTGTTTCGTTTTCCAGCCGGGCTTCAATGTACTCCAGTGCTTGTTCCATCCGGTATTGCCAGTTTACTGCTCCGTTATCCATTTCCTTGTCCTGCTCCCTGGTAAGATCACTATGCATGATAGTTTACTACACATCCCGACTTTTTTTGCCCGGTGGTGACGGATTTTAAGGGAGGGTGTGTTTTATATACCGGACATTGACATAGAATAATTTGCGTAATATAACACTGTTATCTTAACGGTGTTAAGTTTTGGAGCCAGGATGTGGAAAACGAGTTGGGATTTATTCCCGGGAGTTGTTCATGAAACCAGCCAATTCTGATCTTGAGCATTCAATACTGGATGCGGCATTGGCATTGATCATCGAGAGAGGGCTGGATGCCGTCGGGATGCGCGATATCGCCCGCCGCTGCGGTGTGACGGCTACAACCCTGTATTATTATTACCGGGATAAGGAAGCCCTGATCGAAGCGGTAAAACTGCGCTGTCTTGCCGGTATGGACGCCTGGATAGGTGAGCACCTTACACTTACCGATGATCCCCTTGCTGACCTTCGTTCCGGACTGGCAACCTTTCGTGACTGGTGTTTCACCTCTCCGCAGGTGGCCTTGCTGGTAATGAGCGGATTCAAGCCGAATGCCGATGCCGATGCCGAAGCTGGCGAGATGGAGCGCTACTACCGGAGTGTCCGGCTTGCTGTATCGCTTTTGGAACGCGCTGTGGAATCCGGGGCAGCACAGTCATCAGATCCGGTTCTGGACAGCTCGGTCTGTATCGCCTCCGTGTGGGGCGCCGTAGAATCGGTGCTGGTAAAACGCAGTTTGCCTGAATACTGGGATCGCGGTATTGAATTTACCGAACGGTCTATCGAAATATGCATGTGCTATCTGGCGCTGCGCTGACAGCGCCAGATAGCACATGAAGGAGAGAAACATGAAAACCATACCGGTAATCACTCTGTTTTTGATCTTGGTGTGCGGGGCGGTTATGCCTGCTGCTGCAGAGAACCTGTCGCTGCGTATTGAGCCGGGCCCCCGCTGGGAAGAAACCACCTGGCTTTTTTTGTACCGGCTCAAGCACCATCCGCAGCTTGCCGCCTGGATAGAAACAGCCGACGGCCGCTTTGTGCGCACCCTTGTGGTTTCTGACAGTGCAGCTCGTGGAAGCTGGCGCGGCAACCCCGACGGCGGCCGGCCTGATGCATTACCGGTGTGGTCGCATGCATCGCGCACAGCCGGAAGCGCTGGCATTGACGCTGCAAGTTCGGCAACCCCGGCAGCAGGCGTGGATTCAGCCTGGCGTACGGAGGAACTTTCGCCGGGCGGGCGCTATATCATCCGGCTGGAGATAAACAACAGCTTTGACTATAATGAGTTCTGGCCGAAAAAAGCACGGCGGGGTTCTGAATCCTGGTCTGGCGTGAACGGCCAGCCGTCAGTGATTTATGAAGCGTCATTTACAGCCGGTACCGCAGGTCTCACACAGCTCGAACCCGCAGGGCAGGGTGCGGTTGACGGCTCGGACAGCAGAATCCGCCCCGGGCTTCATGGCCTGACAACTGCTCTGCAGATTGTAAGCTCTGCCGTGCTGGAACAAAAATAGGGGGCTCGCTGACAGGATGCTGACAAGCATTTAGTTTTCAGCATCCTGCAAAGCTATCGAGATCCACAATAGAGAGGTATGTCTGTGTTCAAAGAAAAAACTGTCCTGTGCAAAAAAAAGCTTGTGGTTCTCTGCATGAGTTTAAGCGTCCTTGCATCTCTTATGGCCGCCGAGCAGAAAGACACGCCTGATCCGGTTACAGAACTGAGCCTGACGGTGGCAACCACCCTTGAGATGCAGCTTAACCTGAAGCATGAGCGCTTTTTTTCCGATAAGCTGAAGGCTGCTTTCAGCTGTGCTGTATCACCGGTATCTGTAAACGTTGATGCTGAGACAGCCTGGACGGTCCTTCCCTTCCTTGAACTTTCCGGCGGGGCACGAGCCGGAACCGGCTGGAATATTCCGCTTGCAGACGGGCTGCGCTTTAATCAGCCGGATGGCTCAGGCGGCAACCGCTTGATTGCCGGCGACTTTGACGGTCTTGTCTGGTCTATGCGTGCAGGCGGCGCCCTCCAGTTCGACTGGGCTGCAATCCGGCCCGGCGACTGGAACCATATTTTGTTCAGAAGCTACCACGGCCTTCGCTACCGCGCATGGACAGCTGCGGGGTCAGATGAGTCCTGGCTCTGGGAGGCAGATGCGGGAGAAAACCGCAACGGCTGGCAATGGAATGGAAATCTCTTTTTGGGTTATGCAATGCCGCTGCCCCTGTCCCTTGTCGGTTTTTACGGCGAAGGGGACCTGGCTCTCAATGAAACCTCCGGCCGCAGCTATTGGGGCGAAGACCTTGCACACTATATCTTCGGCCCGCTCGCGGTCATAAAAGCAGGAGACCGTTTATCCCTTGCCCTGCTTGCTCAGTGGCAGACCGTCCGGAACTTTACTTCCGAAACAGCCGGTAACGGGTTTTACCAGGAGCGCCGCGTTGACCGTTCCGACCCGCAGCGGGTTGAGTTCTACCGTGCCGCTCTTACCGCTGTCTGGCGTTTTTAAGGTATTTATATCGGTGAACTGACCGGCACCTGCACCTCTGTAAGCCAGTCCGCTTCGTCACTGCGGTTCCAGATACCGTCGATGTAGGATTCCCGCGGAGGGGCGCAGGCTGCCAGGCCGTTGTCTTCTATCCAGTTAAAAACGGCAGCATAGGCTGCCCCCAAATCACAGTAGGGACCGCGGTGCAGTACACAGGCCGCCTGCGGTACGCGGTCTATGATCTTGAAACGGATAGGCCGGTTTCAACACCGGGTTTTTTTACTGCCTCGCAGTATTCAATGTCGATGTCATGATCGCGGTATTCACCGTCATGATACATGATAAAACAGTAGGGCGGATCATCCGCGCAGCGCAGATCCGGATTTGCCGCCGCGACCTCCTCGCCGATTTTTGGTATTTCCGTAAAATAGCTGTCGTAGGAATCAACAGTGAACCGCTTGCTGTAAACCAGCACCCGCGGCAGTTCCTTTATAACAACCTCATAGCGCACACCGGACTCCTTTCCCATGGTTTCCAGATAATGAGTAATTGAAGCAAGCTGCCGCCCTGTTTCCCTGGCATGGGCTTCCAGTCCGCGGCGGCGTTCAGCAAAGAGGGCTGCTGTATTTTTTCCGGCAAGCAGCATCCTGATTTCAGGAATAGAAAATCCGCATTGTTTCAGCGCCACTATCTTGTGCATCACCGGCAGCTGTGAGCTGTCGTAGTAGCGGTACCCTGTTGCGGTATCCACATGACAGGGACGGATCAGTCCCTCTTCTTCGTAGAACCGCAGGGCTTTAACTGTAACCCTTGTAATCCGGGAGAACTGTCCGATCCTGTACATGGTTTTCCTCTCTTTTATTCCCAGCGGAAGGTACGCAGCGCAAGGGCAAATGATACCACGGCAACACCTGCCAGTACAGCAAAGCCTGCAGCATCAGCGGGGACGCTTTGGCCTGAAGCTGCATTTTTCAGTAGTCGGATTCCCTCTGTCAGCGGAAAAATCCGGGCAGCTGCCCGCACGGCTCCCGGCAGTATCTCGAAGGGAATTGTTGCGCCTGAAAGAAAAAGCGTCGGAAAATAAACCAGGGTGCAGATCAGGTTTGCTTTTTTGATATCCGGGGCAAGGGCTGCGATCAGAAATCCGATGGCATAAACCGGCAGGATGATGAAAAGCAGTGTTCCTGCTGCAGCACCCGCGGTTCCCTCAAGACGCAGTCCGAACAGAACGGCGGTCACAGTAACAGCTGCTGCCGACAGCACGGCGAAAATAAGCTGCACAAGGGCTACCGAGACCAGAAGCAGGAGGGGGCTGGCCGGAGTAACCTGCATCCGTTTGAGAATTTTATCGTGACGGTAGGAGGCGAGGGTCAGGGGTATACCCATCAGACCAGACGCACAGATGCCGATGGTCGCTACACCTGCCCAGGCAGCTGACAGGTTTTCGGGAGCAGAGACAAATCCGAACAGAGCCATGACTCCGACCGGTATGGCAACTCCGAACAGCAGCATGTCCCCTCCGAGTACCGCCAGCAGGGCCTCTGTTCTGAATACTGCAGCCAGTGTTTTAAGCTTCATCACATTCCTCCTTGTTCATATAGCACAGAAAAACGTCTTCAAGGTTCCGTATCCCGTCCTGTCGTGCTGCCTGTTCTGCAATCAGCTGTTCAGGGGTCCCGCTGGCGGCGAACACGCCGTCTTTCATCAGGGCGATGTTGTCGCACAGGCGTTCCACTTCATCCATATAATGGCTTGTGAGCACAATTGATACCCCGGTTTTTTTCAGGTCAAGCAGGTGCTGCCACATGGTGCGCCGTGAAACCGGATCAAGACCGGTGGTCAGTTCGTCAAGGAACAGCAGCTCCGGGTCAGGAATGAGAGCCAGAAGCACTGCAAGCTTTTGACGTTCCCCTCCGGATAATTCATTCACGCATGTTTTGATTTTATCGCTCAGACCGAACTGTTCCAGAAGAGCGCGCCAGTCACCGGGTTCACGGTACAGCGCAGAAGCAAGGGCGCAGGCCTCCCCTACACGCAGATGATCCTGGAACCTTGTGTTTTGAAACTGCACGCCGACCCGTTCGAACAGCTGCCGCCTGTCGCGTATGCTGTCCATCCCGAGGATGCGCACGCTTCCCGCATCGCCTGAGCGGGTGCCCAGAATGCATTCGATCGTTGTCGTTTTTCCCGCTCCGTTATGCCCGAGCAGTCCGAAAATGCTTCCGCGCGCAACGCTGAACGAAACTCCAGCAACCGCTTCCAGCGATCCGTAGCTTTTACGCAAAAGCTGTACTTCAAGCACTGTATTCATCATTCATGCCTCCATGTACCCGAGCATGCTGTCTCCCGTAAGGGGAGGGTCAAGCGAAGCGGATAAAAAGTATGCAAATTTGAAAAATTGTGCACTCATGTTCTGGGTGTGACGGGCAAGTGCTTATTGAGCGCCCTTAAGTGGTTTGCGCTCTGATCAGGAGGTGTATGAGTTGCTTAGCAGGCTGTTCAGGATTCGCCTTCGACGAAGGCGGTGAGAGTCCACAGCTCGGGAGCGGGCTTGCTGCGCAGCATCGGCTCGATCGCCTCCATCAGTTCCTTGAAAACGCCGGTGCGCATGAAGTCCTCGGCGAAGTGTTTTTCCTGCCAGGTTCCGACCGCCAGTGCGGTTGATTCCGAGGTCAGCAGCTGCATGCGCACCAGACCCGGTGCGCTGGCTGCGCGTGCAAGCACAATGTCTTTCCAGGCTTCGGCACCTTCGGCGCCATGGCCGCTTTTAAACTCGTAACGCATGGTTGCTGTATACATTGAATTCCTCCATTAAGAAGTGTAGTGCATTTTGCAGCGGAATATTACGATTGAACCATTTTCAGGAAGTAGCGGTGAATGCGGGTGTCTTCGGGGCTCAGCTCCGGATGAAAGGATAGGCCCAGCAGCGTCTTGTAGCGCACCAGTACAGGGGTGGTTCCGCTCGAAGCCAGTACGCGTACGCCGCTTTCAATAGCGGTGATCTTTGGGGCGCGGATAAAAATTGCCGGGTAGCGGGCGTCTTTTGTATTGTCGGATGCTTTCTGGCCCGGCGTTTGCACATGCGGGGTGTGCAGCTCCGGATCAAGCTCCAGCATCTCGATAAAGGACTCTGTCTGTCTTCCGTAGGCGTTGCGCTCAACCTTCACAGGCAAAAGGCCGAAGGAGGCGACCCGGTCGTCCCCGCAGGGTTCGGCAAGCATGATGAGTCCTGCACAGGTGCCCATAACCGGTTTTTCTGCAGCGAAGACCCTGATGGCCTCATACAGTCCCTGTCCGCTTGAAGGGGGAGCCAGCAGCAGCTTGCTCAAGACGGTGGATTCACCGCCCGGCAGAACCAGACCGGCGCAGCCTTCAAGATCGGCAGCGGTACGAACCTCGCGAACATCGGCGCCGATAGATGAAAGAACAGCCGAATGGCTGGCATACCCGCCCTGCAGGGCTAACAGTCCAATCACTGGTTTCATGATGTACTCCTTGGTATTGGGCGGCACTGCAGTAACAGGGCGCCGCACCTGGTGCTGCAGCGCCCTGTCTTTTTACCAGCCGCGGCCGGCGAGTTTTTGATCCTCTGAAAGCTCTGACATATTGATGCCGGTCATGGCCTCGCCGAGTCCGGTTGAAACCTCAAGAAGAACCGCCGGATCCTTGTAGTGGGTTACAGCCTTGACAATAGCTTTTGCCCTCTGTTCCGGATCGGCACTCTTGAAGATACCGGAACCGACAAATACGGTTTCGGCGCCCAGCTGCATCATCAGGGCGGCGTCGGCCGGGGTGGCAACTCCGCCTGCAGCAAAGTTGGGTACCGGCAGCTTGCCCAGACGGCGGGTTTCAAGAACCAGCTCATAGGGGGCCTGCAGCTCCTTGGCGGCGGTCATAAGCTCTGCTTCATCCATGGAGACAATGCGGCGGATATCTGCCATCAGCTGGCGCATGTGGCGTACGGCTTCAACGACGTTGCCGGTTCCGGCTTCGCCCTTGGTGCGCATCATTGCAGCGCCTTCACCGATGCGGCGAAGAGCTTCACCCAGGTTGCGGCAGCCGCACACAAAGGGCACCTTGAACTGATGCTTGTTGATGTGGAACTCTTCGTCGGCAGGAGTCAGTACCTCGCTTTCATCGATGAAGTCAATCGAAAGCTGTTCGAGGATGCGTGCTTCCACGAAATGCCCGATGCGGCACTTGGCCATAACGGGTATCGACACCGCCTTCTGAATTTCCTGGATCATCTTTGGGTCGCTCATCCGGGAAACTCCGCCTTCCTTGCGGATGTCGGACGGAATGCGTTCAAGCGCCATGACCGCGGCCGCTCCGGCCTGTTCGGCGATTTTTGCCTGTTCGGGGTTGGTGACGTCCATGATGACGCCGCCTTTGAGCATTTCGGCCAGGCCGATTTTCAGTTTGAATGCTTCGTTTATTACCATAAAAAACTCCTTACAAAATTACAGTTTCGTGCAGGGCACGGTTATACATAGACCAGGTGTCCGTCCGGCCCGCCCGGGGCCGCCGGTTCAAGAAGCTCCCGCACCGCCCGGCCGATGCGTTCGATTCCGGTTTCAATCTCGGCAGGGCTGAGGGTTCCGTAGCAGAGCCGGAAGGAATTGAGGTAGCCCCCCTCCAGATCCTGCAGGGGGCCCGGCAAAAAGGCAGCGCCGTATTCCACCGCCTTAAGGTAGAGCTGCACGCTGGAAAGACCTTCGGGGAGGGTTACCCACAGCTGAAAACCGCCCTCCGGCCGGGTCCATCGTACGCAGGACGGCATATGGCGTTCAAGCGAGGCGAGGGCTGTATCCCGCAGCATGCGGTAGCGCTCCCTCATGCGCATGCCGTGTGCGGTGTATCCGTCACGGTCGGTGAGGAAGGCCTGTGCTATGCCCTGCATCAGGGGCGGGCAGCCCAGATCAAGGGATTTTTTAAGGGCGGTCAGTTCGCGCACCCGGCTTTCCGAGGTTATGATCCAGCCGACGCGCAGGCCGCTGATAAAGGACTTGGATAGAGAACCCAGTACAGCTGCGTGTTCCGGTCCGGGGTCGCTCAGAAACGAGGGAACGGCGGGGCCTTCGAACTGCAGGTCGCTGAAGACTTCGTCGGAAAGGAGCAGGTTGCCATGAGACGCCCAGTCGGCAAGGGTGCGCCGTCCCTCACCGCTTACGTTTAGTCCGGTCGGATTATGTATTACCGGACAAATATACAAAAGGTTGTTGTCCCGGGCCGGAATTATGGCCGGGTCCGGGCCGCTTTCACCGCGGGGCAGGGCTGAAAGCTCCGGGCCGAAGGCCTGAAAGGCGTTTACCACCCCGCTGTAGCAGGGGGTTTCGCACCAGACCGGCATTGCATGTTCTGCGGCAAGCTGGGCCATCAGGCTGATTGCCTGCTGGCTGCCCGAAGTAACAAGGACCTGCTCGCTGGTTACCTTTGCCCCGCGGGCGGTGTACAGAGCTGCAATCGCCTCGCGCAGGCCGGGAAGGCCGCGGGGGTCGCCGTAGTCCAGAAAAAGCTCCTCGCCGGAGGCCAGGGCTCTGCGTGTAAGCTCGGTCAGGGTTCCTTTTGCGATAGTGTCGGGGTCGCCGACGCCGCGGGTAAAGGCTATAACGCCGGGGCGCTGTGCGAGTGTCAGTAAATCGGTGAGGGCTTGCTGTCCCCGTGGGCGGATCTGGCGCGCCCGGGGTGCGGCTGCCGCTTCGGCCGGCTGACCGGTTCCGGCGGCAGCACCGTATTCGCGGGGAGTGATATCGGAAGCGGCTTCAAGCGGATTATGCACAAAGGTGCCGCGGCCTACATGGGAGTGTACCAGACCTTCGGCAGTCAGATCCTGCAGGGCGCGGCGTATGGTAGCCGCTGTTACCGAAAAATCACGGGCAAGATCGGTTATGGCCGGAAGCCGGCTGCCGTGGGGCAGGGCATCATTGAGGATATCGGTTCTGAGTTGTTCCCGAATCAGCTGATAACGGGGAAGGTTGTGCTCCGGCATATGTATTACTACAGTATTAATACAATATCATTTGCCGGTCAATCCCCGGACTATCAGCCCAGGATGTAGGTTCTTGCCTCCCAGGGCCGGAGCCTGAGTTGTGCTGCATCCGCTTCATCTGCTGCGTTCGAGTCCGTGTAGTTGCCGATCAGGAGTCGAACCCCCTTTCTTCCTGCTGCGCCTGGTCCCCCGGGGCGGCTGGCTGCAAGGCTGCGGGGGCCCTCGGCGGCGGTTGCGCTGCTGCTGAAATTTAGAATGGTCACCAGAACCTCATCCTCCAGACGGCGCGAGAATACATACAGGGTCTCGTCGCCGGGCAGATGATCCATAAAGGCTCCGGCGTAGGCCATAATCGGGTTTTCCTTGCGCAGGGCGATCAGCCGCCGGTAATAGTGAAAGATCGAATCAGGATCAGCGCGGCTTTCTTCGACGTTGATCGAAGCATGATTCGGGTTCACGGCAAGCCAGGGTTTTCCGGTGGTAAAGCCCGCCTGTGGTCCTGCTGTCCACTGCATTGGCGTTCGGGCGTTGTCGCGGCCGCGATAATGGATTTTGGGCAACAGGGTGAGCTCGGTCTCGCCGCCGCGCTCCATGGCTTCCTTCACGAAGTTTTTTATTTCGATATCGTCATAGTCCGCGAGTGACGGGAAGGCCACATTGGTCATGCCGATCTCCTCTCCCTGGTATATGTAGGGAGTTCCCTGCATGGTATGCAGCATGGTTGCAAGGAGGGTCGCGCTTTCGCGGCGCCAGTTTTTGTCATCTCCAAAACGCGAGACCATGCGCGGCTGGTCGTGGTTGTTCAGGTACAGGCTGTTCCAGCCGCGGCCGTCAAGACCGGTTTGCCATTTGCCGAGAATGCGTTTCAGGTCGCTCAACTTCCAGGGTTTTATATCCCATTTGCCGTGCGGGCCGGAATCGACATCCATGTGTTCAAACTGGAATACCATATTTAGTTCGCCGCGTCCGGGGCCTACATACAGGGCAGCCATATCAGGGTCTACACCGGGTGTTTCCCCGACAGTCATGACATCCCGCCCCGCAAGGGACGCACGGTTCATTTCCTGCAGAAACTCATGAATGCGGGGCCCGTTCATGAAGGTGGTAAAGCCGGGATCCTTTGAGATCATGTTGATGACATCCATGCGGAAGCCGTCTACGCCCTTGTCCAGCCAGAAGCGCATCATTGCATATACAGCTTCCCGAAGAGTCCGGCATTCCCAGTTAAGGTCCGGTTGTTTTTCGGCAAAGAGGTGCAGGTACCACTGGCCGGTTGCTTCATCGTATTTCCAGGCTGAACCTGAAAAGATTGAACCCCAGTCGTTTGGCGGCAGCCCGGTTCCGTCGGGGGCAGTGCGGCCGTCTCGCCAGATATACCAGTCGCGTTTGGGGCTATTCCGTGATGCCCGGGATTCAACAAACCAGGGGTGTTCATCCGAAGAATGATTGACCACCAGATCCATCACCAGCTTGATGCCCCGGCTGTGCAGGGCTTCAAGCAGGGCTTCCCATTCGGCCATTGTGCCGAAGGCTTCGGCTATATCCTGATAATCACTGATATCGTATCCGTTGTCGGCGTTGGGCGACTTGTATACAGGGGAAAGCCATACAACAGTGACTCCCAGCTCGGCCAGGTAGTCTGCACGGGAGGTGATGCCGGGAAGGTCGCCCATTCCGTCGCCGTTAGAATCCATAAAGCTCCGCGGGTATATCTGATATACAACAGCTTCCTTCCACCATATTCTTTCCATAACGGTCTCCCTTTTCCCGGGCTGCAGGTGGTTGTGCCTTGCGCCTGGTCTTTTAGTTGTCAATGGAAATTATATCATCAGAACGAGCTTGCAGGAAGGGGGAAGCTGGTCTATTATTGGTGGAAAGGAATTTTCAGCATGGTACATACACCCAAATGTCATTTTTGCCCGGTTTGCGACGGCCGCGGCTGTATCGGTGAGCTTCCCGGCATGGGCGGCGTTTTTGAAAACTATAATTTTATCGCCAACTGCACCGAATGGAAGATTCTGGCCGGCCGGTTCTCTCGCGACAATCGTCTTGCTGCTCAGGCACTGCCGGCGGTACGTCTTGCTCCCATTACCGGCGGCACCCAGAATGTCGGCTATGCCGATGAGCAGACTTTTTACGAGGATCTGATTAGCGGCTGTATCGATGCCGGTATGGAGCTTTCGATCGGCGACGGCTATCCGGATGAAAAACTGCAGTTCGGTATTCAGGCTCTGCGTTCGCGCGGCGCGAAGGCCGCTGTTTTTATGAAGCCCTATCCGAACGAGCACCTCTTTGAGCGTCTGGAGTGGGCGCATGATGTTGCACAGATTGTCGGGGTGGATATTGATGCCTACAATATCGTTACCATGCGGAATCTGGCACAGCTTGAGTGTAAAACTGCAGCTGACCTTCGTGAGCTGCGTTCGCGCGCCGGTGTGCCCTTTGCGGTAAAGGGCGTGTTTACAGCCGCAGATATTCAACTTGTTCGCGAGCTTAAGCCTGATATTGTTGTGGTTTCAAACCATGGCGGCAGGGTTGAAACCGGCCGGGGCAGTTCGGCTGCTTTCCTTGAAACCCACGGCCCGGAGTTGAAGAACTACTGCGGCGAATTGTGGGTTGACGGGGGGCTGCGGACAGCAGACGATCTAGCCGCCGCTGCCATTCTCGGCGCTTCGACAGTTCTTATCGCACGGCCGATCATTACAGCCCTGCTGCGGGACGGTCCTGCCGGCATCAAGCGGTGGAAAAAGGACTTTTACGGCTGATTCAGGATTTAATACCGAGTTTTTGCAGTAACAGAAACCATTTGTAGATTATTCGCGGATACTCGCTGATATAGCTGCTTGTTTTTTTGGCGAATGCATCTTTTGTCTTTTGTAAAAGAACTACCTTGGTGCCTGTTTCCCGGCAGATTTCTTTTATTACCGTGTTCAGGCTTACATCGTGTGTATCGTGAATGTCATAGATATCATAACCGGTTTTTTTTCTGATACGTGTCCAGATTCCCTGTTTTAAAAGATACAGTGCGGGATAGTCGAATGTAAGAACACTGCTTTGATTTCGGAATATTGTATACGTTGTCATTTTTTCCCGGGGAAATGCATCGCTGTCTACACAGCTAATTTCTGCCTGACAGGTATCACACTGCACCGTGCCGACACTTCCATATCGTGAGCCGTTGATCCCGAATTGCCCGGCGAGCTGTGTATTGCACTTCATACAGAATAGAGGCGTTATTTCTGCATCTACAGAAACATAGCGGTTCGTCTTGCTTACATAGAGTCGAATTCCTTCATCGTAGCTTGCATACCCCTCAATTTTTCCGATACTCACGATATTTCTCCCTGTGTCAGCATCCTGCTAGTTTTCCTGTGGTGATGCCGATTCTGCAAGCCGGAGGATCTCGCCCTTCATGGCCGGATTTATCGCTGTAAAAGAAGAAACCCATTCCAGAATCGCAAGGGCAGAACGGGGCGTGTCCCGATACCCTGACAATATTGTTTCCAGCAGAGCGGAAAGTTCCGGGTGACGCTGCTCTGCCCGCCGGTCCCTGTTGTACAGGTCGCTTTGATCATCTGTACAGGGAAGCCACACCCGGAATATGTCAATATAGTTGTCGGGTTCTTTGACATAAATTATGCTGTGCTA
>CAZXJV010000062.1:0-17575 GCA_964641135.1 uncultured Treponema sp.
GTTTCTTAAAGAGTTCTCCCCGGCCGAAGCACATCCGCCCATTGCTCCTGTTGCTCCATTTTCTGCACCCCGTACCCTCGAAGTGACCGGTCCGGCTGCTCCCGGTCAGGATACCGGCAAGGCGACCGTCCAGGTAAACTGGCTTTTGGGTCCCTCTTCCGATCCCGTAGACTTGATGGAAGCAAACCTTGCAGCGGAACTGCTGATGGGTCACGATGCCAGCCCCTTGAGCCGGGCTTTAATGGAATCAGGTCTGGGCGAGGACCTTTCTCCGTCCAGTGGCCTTGAAACAGAAATCAAATACCTGTGTTTTAGTACCGGTTTGCGCGGTGTATCCAGAGCCAATGCTCACAAGGTTGAGTCTCTTGTGCTGGATACTATCGCCACCCTGGCCGAAACAGGGATCGGGCAGATAGAACTGGAAACTGCCCTGCGCTCCATAGAATTTTCCAACCGCGAGGTCAGACGTTCCGGCGGGCCGTTTTCTCTCAGCCTTATGCGCCGTTCCTTACGCGGCTGGCTGCACGGCTATAATCCGGAATTTGCCCTTTCGTATACAGCTGCCTTTGAAACCGTGCGTTCGCGCGTCCATGCAGATCCCCGGTATGTATGCAGCCTGCTGCACCGTTTTTTTATCGATAATCAGCATCGCGCTGCCGTACAGGTCTATCCGTCGGCAGACTATGAAAAGGAGCTGGAAGAAAAACTGGAAGAACGTTGCAGGCGGTTTGACTCAAGTCTGGATCACTGTGCCCGTCAGGACTTTCTTGATGCCCAGAAAAAGTTCTTTGATCTCCAGGCCGAACCTGACCCGGAGCATCTGTTGTCGTTAATCCCCCACATAGCTCACGAGGACCTGCCTGCCGTTCCCGACAGCATCCCCAGCGAGCTTGAAACGGTTGACGGTGTTCCCCTTATTGTGCATGAACAGGGCACAAACGGCATTGTCTATCTTGATATTGCGCTGCCGGTAGATGTACTGTCCCCTGACGACTATCCGCTTTTACCCTTGTTCAGTTCCGCCCTCACTGCCATGGCCCTGGATGGACTATCCTGGCAGGAAGCCTCTGCATTAAGCGCCAGATGGACCGGCGGCCTTGCTGCCATGCTGTTTACCAGCACTCCTGCCGATCCCCTTGCCGAATCTCAAACCCTGGCCGGAAACAACGGGTTGTCCGGGCTTGCCCTTGACCGGACGCTGGTTGGACGCGACTGGATGATCATCCGGGTCAAGGCGCTGGCTGAATTGTCGGAGCAGGCTTTTGCTCTTGCCTTCCGGTTTTTGGACCGGGCCGATTTTTCTGACCCCAAGCGCCTAATGGATATCATGCTTGAATACCGGAATGATCTTGATTCTTCCGTCGCTCCGGCCGGAAACCAGTATGCGGTATCCCGGGCCGGGGCTTTCGCCGGGCGTTCCCGTGCCATTGATGAACTTTGGAACGGATTGACCCAGCTGGACTATATACGTACCCTCAGTGCCGAATGCCGTGATTCTCGCCGTATGGACGAACTTGCCGGCCGCCTGTCCGACATCCGCAGCCGGCTGTCTGCTGCCGGCATGCTCCTTAACCTGACGGCCGATTCTCCTTCACGTTCAACTGCTGCAACCGCTCTTGGTCCTCTCGCTGCCGGCCGCACGGGCCCTGTTGATCCATCAGCCCATGATCCGCAGGCTTTTTTTGCACTGGCCTCCCGTATTTCCGGTGCTAAAGCCGGATCTGTTGCAGCTTCGGATGCAAAAAAAGCCTCGCTGGAGCTTGTTTCTGCATCAATACAGGTGGGTTTTGCCGCTGCAGTCCTTCCCGGATTGCCCTACGGTGAACCCGATCAGCCGGTTGATACTGTTTTTGGCCATTGGCTTGCTTCAGGCCCCCTGTGGGAACGCATCCGGACAACCGGCGGCGCCTACGGAGCCTTTGCTTACCCGGACAGCCTTGAGGATATTTTTATCCTTGCTACCTACCGCGATCCCGACCCTGTCAAGTCACTGGAGGTATTCAGGATAGCCCTGGAACAGGCGGCACAGACCCGTCTTGACAAACAGACCCTGGATCGGACGATTACGGGCTGTTACAGCCGGGAACTGCAGCCCCGATCACCTGCCGACAAGGGATTTACGGCCCTTGTTCGCCTCCTGTACGGAATCAGCGATGCTCACCGGCGGCGAAAGATTGCCAGAATCTTGAGTGTTACGCCGGAAGACATGGCAGCCTGCGCTTCACGCCTCAGCGGGCACTGGTCAGGCGTCTCGATGGCTGTTTTGGGCGGCAAAAAACAGATTAAAGCAGCAAAAAAATACGAATTCACTGGCGAAGTACAGCGCTACACGGTATAATTCGATTTAATGAGCGCATGCAGGAGGAGCGGATACACATGAAAAAAATGGACCATGAGGGATACGAGATACTGAAGCAGCTGGTTTCCGACGTGCAGGGGGCGCCCTATCCGAATGTTATCGATAACGAGTTGTATCGTATCTGGTATGAACATGCCCAGCAGGTAGCAATACAGTGCCTGGAGTATATTGACCGCAATTTCCCCAAAGACAAAGACGAAGGAAAATTGCCCAAATTCTGATCCGGGAACACCGTTCGGTGCGAATACACACCAGTTTCCGTGCAGACTGCCGGCCGTCCCGATGGACGACCGGTTTTTTTTTATCTATATTTACAGTATGAATTTGGATAAATGTACCGTTAAAACCCGCGAAGCAATTCAGGAAGCTCATTCCATTGCCCAGCAGCGCGATAATCCCCAGGTCGACATAGACCATCTTCTGGCTGCCCTTCTGGAACAGGAAGGGGGAGTTATTCCTCCCCTTGTGGAGCGTATCGGGGTATCCCTTGACGATTTGACTGATGCAGTCGCTGACCGTCTGGACCGAAAACCCCGTGTACAGGGTGATGCCCAGGTACAGTTTTCTCCCCAGACCGCAAAGGTTCTGGCAAAGGCCGAACAGGAAGCTGCCGCCCTCAAGGACGAATATGTATCCACCGAGCATCTGTTTTTAGCTATCCTGCAGGCCCCTGATCCTGCCGCAGAGCTTTTAAAATCATCAGGTATTGACCGCCAACGTGTTTTGACCGCGCTGAAGGATATCCGCGGCGGCCAGCGGGTAACAACCGAAGACCCCGAAGCTACCTTTCAGAGCCTGGACAAATATTGCCGTGACCTGACTGCTCTTGCCCGTCAGGAAAAAATTGATCCGGTTATCGGCAGGGATGAAGAAATCAGACGGGTTATGCAGGTTCTTTCGCGCCGTACAAAAAATAACCCTGTATTGATAGGTGAACCGGGGGTCGGAAAAACAGCAATAGTAGAAGGCCTTGCCCGCAGAATTGTGTCAGGAGACGTACCTGACAGCCTTAAAGGAAAGAGGCTCCTGTCGCTGGATCTTGGAGCCCTTGTTGCCGGGGCAAAGTTTCGCGGAGAGTTTGAGGAACGTTTAAAAGCCGTTATAAACGAGGTACAAAAATCGGACGGGCAGGTGATCCTGTTCATCGACGAACTGCATACCCTGGTCGGAGCCGGGGCCAGCGAGGGCTCGATGGATGCCAGCAACCTTTTAAAGCCGGCCCTCGCCCGGGGCGAGCTTCGTGCAATCGGCGCGACAACCCTGAACGAGTACCGCAAATACATTGAAAAAGATGCCGCCCTTGAGCGCCGTTTTCAGCAGGTCTACTGCCCTGAACCCACAATCGAAGATACCATCTCGATTTTACGGGGACTTCAGGAAAAATATGAGGTGCACCACGGTGTCCGAATTATGGATGAAGCCCTGGTAGCCGCTGCCACTTTGTCGGACAGATACATCACCAACCGGTTTTTGCCGGACAAGGCTATCGACCTGGTAGACGAAGCTGCAAGCCGGCTCAAAATGGAGATTGAGAGCCAGCCCACAGAGCTGGATCAGGTAGAGCGGCGCATGCTGCAAATGAACATAGAAAAGGTTTCCCTTTCCAAGGAAAGCGATCCTGCCTCGCGGGAACGTCTTGCAAAACTTGAAAAAGAACTTGCCGAGCTTGGTTCGCGCCGGGATGCAATGAAGATGCAGTGGACCAACGAAAAAAGCCGTATCGAAGATTCCCGCAAGCTGAAAGAAGAACTGGAACAGCTCAGGCTTGAGGAAACCCGCTATACGCGTGACGGCGACCTTACCAGGGCTGCAGAGATAAAATACGGACGTATACCGGAACTGGAAAAGAAAATAGCCGTCATCGGCGCAGAGCTTTCAAAGCAGTCAGACAGCGGAAGCCAGCTCCTGCGTGAAGAGGTTTCCGAAGAAGATATTGCCCGCATCGTTTCCACCTGGACGGGAATTCCTGTTGCCAAGATGCTGGCCAGCGAGATGCAGAAGTATCTGGAACTGGAGTCTGTTTTGCAAAAACGTGTTGTAGGTCAGGATGCTGCCGTTAGCGCTGTTGCCGATGCCATCAGACGCAACAAGGCGGGCCTTTCGGATATGAACCGCCCTCTCGGCTCCTTTTTGTGCATCGGGCCTACCGGTGTCGGCAAGACCGAGCTTGCCCGCACCCTTGCTGATTTTCTGTTTAATGATGAAAAATCCCTTACCCGCATTGATATGAGCGAGTACATGGAAAAGCATGCGGTAAGCCGTTTGATCGGTGCTCCTCCCGGCTATGTCGGCTACGAGGAAGGCGGTCAGCTTACCGAAGCGGTACGGCGCAGACCCTACAGCGTGGTTTTGTTTGATGAAGTAGAGAAGGCACATCCTGATGTGTTCAATGTGCTTTTACAGCTGCTGGACGACGGACGTTTGACAGACGGGCAGGGCAGGGTAGTTGATTTTCGCAATGCCATTATTATCATGACCAGCAATATCGGCTCGGATTATATTCTGACCGCGAGGAGCATGGATGACATCAAGCCCCAGATACAGGAACTGCTCAAGGCCAGTTTCAGGCCGGAGCTTTTAAACCGCATTGACGAGATACTGACCTTTAACCGCCTTTCGAAGGAACATATCCTGAAAATTGCAGATATTCAGCTGCAGTCAGTTGCCCGGCGGCTTGCAGGACGTCGACTGAAACTCGCGATTACCCCCGGTGCCCGCCAGTATCTGGCAGATGCCGGCTACGATCCGGTCTACGGAGCCCGGCCCCTCAAGCGGGCTATCCAGTCCGAGCTGGAAAATCCCCTTGCAAAGGCGGTTCTTGCAGGTCAGTTCCCCGACGGGTCAACAATACGGGTTGATCATGCGGAAGGATCTGATACACTGAGCTTCAGGAAGGGCTGATTCCGGTCGGAAAGGGGTAACAGATGAAAAAACAGGAAGTAGTCACCTTCAAGGTGGATGAATCCCTCATGGACCTGATACGCGAGATACCGAACCGATCGGAATTTATTCGCCATGCAATTTTGCAGGCGATGGACTCTGTCTGTCCCCTGTGTCAGGGAACCGGAATACTGACCCCCGGCCAGAAGAGGCACTGGGATTCCTTTTTGAAAACACACAGCATTGAACGGTGTGATGAATGTGATGAACTGTTTATCAGTTGTGTGATAGACTCCGGAAACGCCATGCAAAGCGACGGGCACAATGCAAATTCTGCGGCAGGGAACCGTCATGGAACAAAAGGAAACAAGGGTCAATGAGCATTATAGAGGTAAAAAACCTGTCCTTCAGCTACGGTGAAAACAGCGTACTGGAAAATATCAATTTTACAGTGGAAAAAAACCAGATGGTTACCATTGTAGGGCCGAACGGCGGGGGTAAAACAACCCTGCTTCTGCTTCTGCTTGGTCTTTTGACGGGAGGGCAGGGTGAAATTCTGGTTAACGGGCAGCATCCCGCCTCCGCACGGCGCATAATGGGCTATGTACCCCAGTACAGCCTGTTTGATCCCCATTTTCCGGTTACTGTACACGATGTAGTACTTATGGGCTCCCTTTCAAAACCTTTCGGTTTTTATAGTTCTGCTGCACGTCAAAAAGCAGAGAACGCCCTTTCTACAGTAGGTCTGGGAGATTTATATGACAGACCTTTTTCCGATCTTTCAGGCGGTCAGCGACAGCGGGTTTTGATAGCCCGTGCTTTGGTTGCAAATCCCGAGATACTGATGCTTGATGAACCCACAGCAAATGTAGATGCTCTTGTGGGTGGGCATTTAAACGGCTTGTTGCAGGAATTGAACAAGAACATGACAATACTGCTGGTAACCCACGATATGGGCTTTGTATCCAATCTTACTACACGGGTCTTTTGCATTAACCGGAATTTGGCCGAGCATCCTGCCCGCGAACTCGGTTCAGGTCCTGTGCCCTCTGTTTTATACGGAACAGATGTAGTTGCGGTGGATCATCATGTTCACCTGGAAGCGGGCCGCAGCGGTACCTGCGATGGAGGCTGCTGTCATGGCTGAGTTTTTTCAGGCGCTGTTCAGCGTGAATCTTCCCTTTGTTCGTTATGCCCTTCTTGCCGGAATCCTTTCCAGCGCTGCCTTCGGAGTTATCGGTTCACTTGTTGTAGTAAAGCGCATTTCCTACATTGCCGGAGCAATCAGTCACGCGGCCCTTGGCGGAATAGGGGCGGCACTGTTTTTGCAGTACCATTTAGGATGGACCTTTATGACCCCGGTACTGGGTGCTGTTGCAAGCGCCATGATTTCCGGAGCAATAATATCTATAGTAAATCTGCGGTTCCGTCAGCGCGAGGATACCATCATCGGTATTATCTGGGCTGTTGGCATGGCAGCCGGTCTTCTGTTTATACACAAGACTCCCGGCTATATAGATCCGATGACGTATCTTTTTGGCAATATCCTGTTGATCAGCCGCTTTGACCTTCTGGTTATTGTGGTGTTGGATCTTCTGGTTGTGATGATAGCTGTACTTTTTTATAACCAGTTTCTGGCAGTCGCCTTTGATGAAAACTTTGCGCGGGTACGCGGGCTTAATACCGGTTTTTATCAGGCACTGCTTATCATGCTTACCGCCTTGACTGTTGTTCTTTTAACCACTCTGGTCGGTATCGTTATGGTAATCGCCCTTCTGACCATACCTGCCGCGGTAGGCGGTCTTGTAACACGTCGACTTAAATGGATGATGGTGGCGGCGACCGGATTTTGTATGCTGTTTACGGTTGGGGGCATTGTATCAAGTTATGTACTTGATTTACCCTCCGGCGCCATGATTATTCTTGCCGCTTCCCTGGTGTATGTTACGGTTCTGGCGATCAAATCGGTTTTGCGCTACCGCAGACGATCAACAGGCAGTGCACCTTCCTGACAGTATTCTTCTTGACAATTCAGTGCGTATTGGCGATACTTCTGGTATTACATAGTAATACTTTTATTATCAAGGAGTTTTATTTATGCGGACACGATTATATCCTGTTTTTTCAGGCGCCCTTTTTTTGATTGCGCTTCTTTTTTCCTGTACATCGCCGGCCCGCCATCTGGATCACCATGATCACTACGGGCATGAACACCATGGAAATTTCGGACGTCTTGTTGTACACACCGATGACGGTACTGTTATGGTGCTGGATGCTGCCGACGGTGATGTGCTGGCACGGTTTACAGGTAAACTGGATGCCGGAGCGGCCATGGTTCATGCCAATTCAACCGGAGAATTCGCCTATGTTACCCACCGTTCAAACTGGACAACCCTGGTTGTAGACAGCGGATTTACATTGGAAGATCATGGCGACCACTACGACCTTCACGAACATACACCCGAAATACAGGCCGAACTGCGCACCGGTGCAAAGCCTTCGCATTTTTACAGCGCAGGCGGCCGCACCATTGTGTATAACGACGATTCAGGAACCATTTCTGTCATTGATGAATCTACACTGCGCTCATCACCCGTTGTTACTTCGTTCAAGGCACGTGTTGATCATGGAGCTCCGGTGCTGTTTGGAGACTCGGTTATTGTCGGGTATCTTAATTCTCCTGACATAGATGTATTCAGCATGGAGGGAACTGTTCGCCAGCGGTTTACAGGCGGTTCACGACTGCACGGTGAAGCACGTTTTGGCCGCTTTACCGCCTTTGGTCTTGAGGAAGGTATCGCCCTGGTTACCTGGAACGGCCGTGAGTTCAGCGCCGGGGTAGCACCGAATCCTTCCGGGCTGACAGGCGGTGCCCGGGTGAATCATCTGCGCTCCCATGTGCTGGTGCCTCACTTTATAGGCCGCACCAACACGGGCAACTTTTTGGTTTCCTTTGATCCTGTCAGCAAGGAGTGGAAGACCCTGCAGCTCAGCGCTCCCTTTGCACAGTTCGGGTTTGATATGACCGGCGAGCATCTGGTGGTTCTGGACAGCGAGGGTACCCTGCACGACATAGATCCGGATACACTGCGCCTTCGCGGAAGTCTGCGTTCGGCTACCGGAACGGTCGCCCCCCTGGCTGACGGAATGCCTGCTGCGACGCTTTCGTACGGAAAGGGACATGTGTGGGTCAGTGATCCTGCGTCTTCCGTGATTCGTCTTGTTTCCCTTGATCATCTTGAGATTGAAGCCGAGTTTCCTGTTGAAGGACCCGGCCGGATAACCGCGATTGTACATTTGCAGACAGCCGGGGTCAAACACTGATGGATATCCACAGTTTTGTATTCCTGAAAAAAGGGATCGGGGTAGCGGTGTTCGCACTGTGCTCGGCCCTCCTGGCGGCCGGCGGTTCCCCGGACCGGACACAGAGTGCTGCTGCAGGTGCCGGAACGGGATTTTCTGAACACAGGCCGGTCAAGGTTTTTGTGACCATCGGCCCGCAACGGTATTTTGTGGAACGAATCGGGGGAACACGGGTAACTGTTGAGGTCCTTGTGGCCCCGGGCCGCGATCCTCATACCTTTGATCCCAGCCCCCGGCAGGTTTCACGACTTTCTTCAGCGGATGTGTATTTTACAATCGGTATGCCCTTTGAAAAGGGGCTTGTGCCAAAGCTGCGTCAGGCAAATCCGCTCTTGCCGGTTATTGATACCCTTGCAGGTCTTGATCTGCTGTATGGTGTGCCCCATTATCACTATGATGAAGCCGGGAACGCAATACTGCACGGAGCTGATGAACCCGATACCCACGTCTGGCTTGGCCTGCGTGAGGTGCGTTCGCAAATTGCGGTAATCCGCGATGCCTTGATCGCCCGTGATCCGGCAGGCGAGGAGGTGTACCGTACGCGCTGGCAAGCCTTTGACAACGAGATTCAGGCTATGGACAGCCGTTTTGCCGGAATGCTCGCACCGTTGCGTGGCAGATCCATTCTGGTCTTTCATCCGGCCTTTGCCTATTTTGTAAACAGCTACGGGATACGTCAGCTTGCAATAGAGCTTGAGGGCAAGCAGCCGTCGCCGCGGCATCTTGAACGGATTATCGATCAGGCGCTTCGCGATGGCGCACGGACCGTGTTTACCCAGAGCGAGTTTCCCCTGCGCAGTGCGGAGATCATCGCACAGGCTGTCGGGGGAACGGTGATTGTACTTAATCCCCTGGACCCTGACTGGATGCAGGTTATGGAAACCCTAGCATCTGCCATTGCAGCAGGGGCTTTTTAAGCCCTGCGGTTGCTGTTTTACAGCAGTTGTGTAATGGCCTTAACTGCCTCGCGGAACCGTGTTTCCTCGGCCCCTGTCAGGGGGTCTGCGGCCCACAGGGCTTTTTCAAACAGGGTTCCGGCTGTGTTCAAAAAGACGGCGCTTTCCGGTTCAAGGCCGGGTATTTCGGTCAGCAGGCCGGTGTACTCGGCAGGTGCCAGATCCACTGTCCAGGCTGTTCCGTGTTTTTCACCCCAGTCTATCAGCTTCATAAAAAGGGCGGCCAGCCGGCCCAGGCGTTTGCGTTCGCGGGTGGTGCGTGCCCGGCTGATACGGTCTTTAAGGGCGGCTGCAAGGGCCGACCGGGATCCGGTTCTTTTTTGACGAAGGTACTGTTTCTTTGACAGTCGTTTCCATGCACTCACTATGGAGCGCACCGATTTGAGAAACCGGGTTATCAGGCGGCGTAAACGGCCGTGCAATAAAAAATGTCTGAAGCGGGAACTGAAAAGCGGAGCAAACAAAAAGGTGAGTATTGCAAGCACGGCTCCTGCCAAAAGAACGTAGCCCAGCAGGCGCATGACAAGATCCATGTTCACAAGGGAACGCATTTCGCTGTGCCCCATAGTATCCATCATATCAACAAAGGGGCCTGGAATCTGTGTTGATTCTACCGGTGGGCGGTACGGCATGGATACGCTGCGTGTACCTTCCCTGGTAATGAGTGAAAGCAGATACTGAAAGGGCGTCGGGGGCAAGAGGGCTGTATCGGATGAAAGCAGCAGGGCTGTCCCTGTCAGAACTATAGACAGGATCAGGATGATTCGCATGCTGAACAACGAAAGATCAAAGGCCTGTTTTATGCCCTGTCCTCCATACAGCAGCTCGCGGTCATACAGCCGCATCAGGGTTCTCAACACCAGTACCGAGAAGGCAAAAAGAGCTGTCATCGTGATGGTCACCACGCCCGCGTTACGGCGGGCAACAAAAAGAACAAACAGAATCAGTGCTATAAACTGCAGTCCGTGAAGGGCGAAGTTATCCAGGCTTTTCAGGTTTTTCTGCACTAGCGACAGTAGATGTCCTTCCGATCGCAATTCCTCATACAGCTGCTGGTCGCTCCATTCCTGAATTTCCGCAAGCAGTTGTTCGCGGGGTTTAAACATCTTTTCTATATACAGGATATACAGCCATTGCGCCGCAAGGACGGCGGAATCAAAAAAAAGGCCTGCAAAAGGTCCAAAAGAAGCAGGGTAGAGTCTTCCCGATACCAGCATCTGTATGGAATAAAAAACCAGCAGCATCAGGCACAGTGCCTGTATACGAACCGCACTGCGTACCCGTTCCGCGTCGGCCAGGGCACAAACGACAATGCAGAGCACTGCCGAAACAGGAAGAAAAAACCGGAACAGAATGCTGCCATGGCCCAGGACAGAAAAGGCATCGCCGATCAGAAGGCGGATACTGGCGCAAAAAGAAAACGAAAGAACAAAGGCCAGCAGGCGGTGGATTACTCGCTTGGCAAAAAGACGAGGGTCATGTACTGCATTCATATACATGTTCCTCTATTGATTTAAAGGCTATGGACATCTCTTTCATCCCGGGTGAAAGCACCGGTGTTACCAGATACAGCCGGCCGCCCGACGGGACTACAGACCGGGCGCGCAAAAAAAGATCTGCCGCATCAGGTGCATCGGTTGCAGCCGGAATTATGGCGGCAAGGATATCAAGTATGGCCTCGGACTGATGTGCAGCACAGCTGATAAACGGATGCGTCCCCGAATCACCCAGATAACCGGTTGAAGCAAAGCCGGTGTCCTGCCTCAGCTGTGCCATATGGCTTACCAGGGCTGCTGCCGATTCTATTGCAGTTTCGTAATGCGCATGACGCTGGCGTTCAGGACAGCTTGCCGGCTGCAGGTCCAGAAAAATAAAAACCGGACAGCTGAGGGTATCCAGGTATTCATTGGTGAACAGTTCCCCCAGCCGTGCGGACGCCTTCCAGTTAATGCGCCTGAGTTCATCTCCTGCTCGATAGTTCCGTATTGAACGATACATACTGGTGTCTTCGTATCTCGGGTCGCGGAGCGTGATGTGACCCTGGGGAAGCCCGCGGTTTACCGGAGGAGAAAGCGGTATTCGTGCCGGACGCACCAGTACGGATACTTCGTCGGAAATAACACGCTGAAACGGGAAAAGGGAAAGAGGATCGGCTCCGTTCAGGCGGACCGGACCCACAACAAAGGCACCGCGGCGTATGCCGGTAACGGTGTAGCGCAGGGTTCTCACCTCGCGGGGATGCAGGGAAACAAGGAACCTGCCGGAGTCTGCCGCGAATGAAAGGATTCCCGGTGTATCGGACACCGCGCAAAAGGAAATCGGTAACAAAGACCGGTTTTCGACAATAAGGACGAGTTCAAGCTGTTCCCCCCGGGCCACGCGAAGATCCTGGACGGTTCTGTGTACTTTCAGTGCCCGGCTTGACAGCCTGCTCCAGATAAAAGAAACAGGTAGGGTTAAAAGCCACAGTGCTGCCAAAAACTGCACTGCACGGTCCGGTACATACAGATATACAGTTAATAAAACCAGCGCTGTTGCTACGGTTCCAGCTTTCAAGACTGCTCCTTGAAGCTTGGTACCGGAAGGCTTGCCGCGATTTCGGTAAGGATGTTTTCGCTTTTGTAGCCGCGCATCTGATATTCAGGTTTGACGATAAGTCGTTTGCGAAATACCGGGATCAGCAGTTCTTTTACATCTTCGGGCACTACAAAGGAGCGTCCGCGGATAGCTGCCAGCGTCTGGGCCGCCTTGTACAGCGCGATACTGCCGCGCGGGGAAACTCCGACAGCGATGCGGGAGTCCGCCCGGGTTGCCGCCGAAAAACCGATGATATAGTCGCGGACACTGTGCTGCACATGGATATTCACTGTAAGCGCGCGGCAGGCAAGGATATCTGCTCCTGTTGCTACCGGAATAACATCGTCAACAGGATGCCCCGGACGACGCTGGTTTTCGATGATCTGTGCTTCATGTTCGCCGTCCGGGTAACCCGGCGTTATTGCCAGCATAAAGCGGTCTTTCTGGGCCTCGGGCAGGGGGAAGGTGCCTTCGGATTCTACGGGGTTTTCGGTAGCAATAAGGAAAAAGGGCTCCGGCAGCGGGAAACGCTTGCCGTCCGCGCTGACCTGCCCCTCGGCCATGGCCTCAAGCAGGGCGGACTGGGTTCGCGGAGTTGCCCGGTTCAGCTCGTCCACCAGCACAATGGATGCATGGATAGGCCCCTTGCGGAACCGGAAGCGCTGGGTTTTGGGAGAAAAGACTGCACTGCCGGTAACGTCGGCAGGCAGAAGATCAGGCGTACACTGGATGCGTGCGAAGGGGGCTTCTATGCTTTGAGCCAGGGCCCTGGCAAGTATGGTTTTGCCGGTTCCCGGCACTTCTTCCAGAAGAACGTGGCCACCGGAAAACAGGGCCACGAGCAGTTGTTCTATTACTTCATCCTTGCCAAGGTATACGGCGGAAACCGCCTTTGTTATGCGTGCGGCCGTTTCACGGACCGGCCGCAGGTCCTGTTCAGTTAGTTTCATGGTTAGTCAGTATACCACAGAAACTGCTACCAATATTGTTGGTACTGCTACCAATATTGTTGGTTTTAGCCGGTTATTCCGCGAAAGCGGTGCGCAGGGCTTCCCCGCGGTCTATCTCGACAAGAACCCAGGCCGTGGAAGAAGCAGCATCCCAGCTGCTTTCGGCTACCGAATAGGGAAGGCGCAGACTGGAGCGGGCGTTTATAACGCGCACAAGGCTGTCCCGTTCGGTGCCTGCGGCTGTTTCCAGACTGCTTTCAAGGTGAACACGCAGGCGGGAGGCAAGATCGGCGGCTGCTACGGCCTCGGCCATCGCCAACGCAGTTGAGCGGTCGCGGAAGGTTTTACTGCCTGCTGCACGGAGGTATCCGTCGCGGGCGGGTATTGCGCTGAACCAGCCGGGTGCGGCAGGGTTAACTAAAGGCGCACCGGCCTTTTGCTGCCCGGCAGCCGCAGTGGTAGCCGCAGTGGCTGCCGCAGTGGCAGCAGCAGTGGCTGGCGCAGCTCCTGCCAGTACCTCGGGCCGCGCCGGACGGTCGCCGGCCTGCCAGCTTTCGTCAACGCTGCGAACGCCGGAATACACCGCCGGTGCTCCCCCGGAAGGAAGGGCTCCGGCACCGCCGGTTACAGTAAGGCTCTGCATGCTGATTCCGCCTGCCTGTTCGACCCGGCCTTCCATTGTGTGGCGGGTGGTAAAATCAGACCGGGTAAGGCCGATCATTTCTACAAGCGAGGTGATTTCCATTTCAAAAGTGAAGAAACCGTCCGGCTGCACAAGGGTAGGCCAGGGCTCATAAAGGCTGTCTTCCTCGCGGCTGTCAAGATAACGCCAGGTATACAGGCCGTCAGTAATGCTGACCAGCTGTCTTCTGCCCGAACCTGAATCAGTGATCTCATACAGTCCGTTAAAGGCCTCACCGGCCCGATCGGCGGCTGTAATTGGATGCAGGCGTCCTGAGAATTCATAGTGCCACAGCATGCCGGTATCTACATAGCCGCTCCAGCGGAAGCTGCCGTCGGCGCGTACAAGGCCGCTAATGGTCGGGTTATCGGGGCTGTCAATCCGCCCGTCAGCGTCAGCGCGAAGGAGTACCAGTGCTGCAGGGTCGCGGAATATGCCGTTATCGGCCAGGATTACAGTTCCTTTTTGGTCAAGGGTGGTTTCCTGAATCATGCGCATTCCGGTCTGTGCGGCGAACAGGTATTCAGCTTCCACCCCCTTCATGACGCGTACAAAGTCATAGCTGTACCAGCCGTCGGCCAGGGGTAAAAGAGCAGGCTTCGCGGGTTGAGCCTCTGGAGCGCTTGTCTGCGGAGTTCCGGCGCAGCCGGCTGCAGAAAGGCTTGCAATGACGAACAGTGCTGCAAGGCCAGCGGCGAGAATTGGTGCAAAAAGCGATCGGTTTACTGAATTGTGTGTTGTTTTCATGCGAAGCAGTATGGCCTTTCGTGTTGGTAATCGTCAAGGGAACGAAATTCCTGCCCTCTGCCCCTCCGCGGCCCCTTCGAAGCATGGTCCCGCGTCCCGTTTCCAACAAAATTGATAGCAGTGGCGAGCGGACAGTTTCCAACAAAATTGATAGCACTATAGCGAGGCTGTGGTATACTTTTTAATTATGGACAGACACACCGGCACCCTGTATAAAAGTTTGGGCTTTCCCTCGCTTACGATCCACGAAGCCTTCAGCCATTTTGATTTTGTTGAACCTGCCCGCACCATTCTGGTGATTGGTCCCATGGGTTCGGGGAAAACTGAGTACGCTGCACGGCTGTGGCGCGATGCAGAGGTGGCGAGGCGCAAGGGGAACGCGATCTCGTTTTTAACCTCCGGCGGCGGTACCCAGAAGGATCTGTTTGAGCCGGAAACCGGCATCGGGACAGCAGACCGTCGTAATACCTTCTTTGTGCGGTATGCCCTTGACCGTCAGCGGTTTCCGGACTGCCCGGACAATGCAATTGCCTATCGCGGCGGGCATCAGAGCTGCGGCAGCGCCTGTGCGACCATCAGTTCTTCCTTTGAGCTGGAGGAGCTGATTCGCAAGCATCCGGGCGTCGGTACCTGGATTCTTGACGAGGCGGCGTTTTATGACGAGCGGCTGGCCTATCTGGTAAAGCGCGAAAGCGAAAGCCGTGGGCTCGTCTTTGTGATGCCGACCCTCTTGCTTAATTTCCGCGGTGAGCTGTTTAATGCGACTGCCCGTCTGCTGATGGAAACCTCGACAGATATCTATCCTCTTTCGGCCTACTGCGAGCATGCAGAGTGCCTGGAACAGGCCTACAATACCTACCGCTACTATGTGGTAGACGGTCGTGAATGTCCGGCACTGTTTTTTGACCCCCTCATTATTGTTGGCGGCGACTGTGATAAAAACGACGGCAGGGAGCCAAACTACTGCACACGCTGCGACGAGCATCATTTTTTGCCGGGTAAAGAGTACACCTTTTTTACCCTTAAGCCTCTGGGACAAAAGGCCAGTCTTGGCGAACTTGCTCCCCTGGAAGAGGAGCTGCGCCTGATCAAGTATGACATGACTTCTTCCCATCTGCATCGCAGTTTTCGCACCGCCTATCTGGAAGGTCCGCGTCCGCAGTATCAGCAGATGCATGCCCTGCTGGTGCCCTGCATAGCCGAGCGGGCTCTTGTGTATCTTTTTGCCGAGCAGAACCTTTTGTCGGCCGAACAGACCCGTGCCCTGGTCCGGGTTCTGGATCTGGACCGCGACTATCTTAAAAAACGTCTGGCCGACAACAAGCGGCCGCTGGAGCTGTAAACGATGAAACTGGAAGGTAAACGGGTTTTGATAACCGGAGGTGCCGGCGGCCTGGGGCTGGCTATGGCCGCTGATTTTGCATCCAGGGGTGCACGGCTTGCCCTTGCTGATATAAACGCTGCCGCTCTTGCTTCGCTTACAGAGCGGTTCCCCCAGGCTCTTCTGCTTGAGCTGGATGTTACCGATGAAGCGTCTATCCAGCGCGCAGCCGATCGGGTTGGTTCACAGTGGGGAGGCCTTGATGTGCTGGTAAATAACGCCGGTATTGTCTTTGGCGGTGAGCTTTCATCTGTCAGCGCCGAACAGCACAGACGTACAGTAGATATCAACCTTACCGGAACCATTCTGGTGACCCGGGCATTTGTACCCCTGATGGAAGGCGAAAAGGACTTCCGGATTGTGTTTATTGCAAGCGCTTCAGGGTACATCCCCTTGCCGATGGCTTCCAGCTACGCTTCATCCAAATGGGCAGTGCGCGGGTTTGCCTCATCCCTTTCGGAAGAGCTTCGCCTGCGCGGATTTGCCGGTACCCGGGTGCTGACTGTCTGTCCTTCGTATATCGGCACCGGTTTGTTCGAAGGCGCCCGCGCACCCTTATTAACTCCCATTCTTGAAACCGAAGCAGTATCGCGCGCTGTCGTACGCGCGGTACAACGCAAGCGCACCCGGCTTGATCTGCCCTGGTCTGTAACGCTGTTGAAGCTTCTGCATCGCCTGTGGCCCTATCCCCTGTGGCTCGCGTTTTTACGCCTGGCAGGGATTTCGACCAGCATGGTCAAATGGACGGGAAGGGGAAAGAGCGCCGGGGAGAAATGAGAAGTACATAAAGGAAACATATTCCGTTAAAACCTGTTACAGATTCCGATCGTTGCATCTGTCTGTCTAGTATAGATCCTTCCAGAGCCTGTCAAGAAATACATTCCAGGGAAGAATCAGGGCAAAGTCGAGGGTCCATGGTTCAGGACAGGTACACACAATCAGGCATGGGACATCGGGGTAGTCTTCATGGAATGATCGTAGACCACTGAGATCGGCCCGATCGATTTCTGGACGGCTCTTGAATTCCACGGCCATGAGGGGTCGGCCATTTTGCTCCATAATGAGATCCACCTCGGCTCCGTTATTTGTACGCCAGTAATACAGACCCATGACGACGCCCTTGTAATCCAGAATTCGTCGGGTTTCCTGAAGAAAAAACTGTTCAAAGAGCCTGCCCCGGGCTGCGGCATCAAGTGAGCCTGCGAGTCTGTGACAGAGGGCATTGGTACACCATTGTCAAAGAGATAGATTTTGGGGTGTCCAACCATTCGTTTCGTGGGACTCTGCCGCCAAGCTGGCAAGCGATAGGCTATGAGGGTATCCTCCAGGACTTCAAAATAGGATTGAACTGTCCGATGGGGAAGGCCGCATTCTTTAGCAAGGGAGTTGAAGTTGATGATTTCTCCACAATAGGCAGCACTGAGGTCCAGGAAGCGGGTGAAACCCCCAAGGTTCCTGACCAGAGCTTCCATCTGAATTTCTTCCCGCAAATAAATTTCTACATACGCGTTGAGGGTGTCTGCTGCGTCCCGGGGATTAAGACCCGTAATGGGAGGTAGGGTGCCCCACTTGAGAACTGTCTCAATATCAAAATCCGCACTACTGCGGGATTCCATGAGTTCATTGTGGAATAGTCAATATTAGTTCAGTCTCCAAATACCCCGAATTTATTTACGCAAC
>CAZXJV010000063.1:0-16862 GCA_964641135.1 uncultured Treponema sp.
GGTGCGGTTCCCCAGACAAACAGGCGCAATGCCTTCTCCAGACGTCCGGCATCTCCTTCACAATCCGAATCAATACCGGCCGAGATAAAAGCCTGAAGACAGTTTTCGCATACTGTTCCGGTAAAACGCACAGACTGACTACGGGCATCAGCTTCGCGCAACAAACCAACAAGCAGCTGCAGACCGGCCAGATCCAGCCGTGTCAGACCGCTAAAATCCAAAGATAGAGGCGCCCCCGACGCAAGAGCGCCCAGAAGCGCATCCCTCCAGAACGCGATACGTTCAACAGTAAGGTTTTTTTCCAGAACAAGGGCCGTTTCCGGCTTATTCATTCGTTACCGCCTCGGTGGTCTGCAGCATTTGTATCTCACGCTCGGTCAGCACTTTATTGATGTTTAAAATGATTACAAAATCATCATCAACCCTGCCCATCCCTGTAATAAACGAGGTATCAATAGACACTCCGATTTTTGGCGGCGGTTCTATCTGTGACGGTTCAATGGTAATTACTTTTTGCACCTGATCACTGAAAATACCTACGGTCAGCTCATCTGCACTGTCATCGCCAAACAGGTTTTCGATTTCGGTTACTATAATACCTGTCTCGCGGTCTATCGGAGTTTCTCCAAGTTCAAACTTGCGGCGCAGATCCAGCACCGGCACGACTGAACCCCGCAGGTTGATTACACCGCTCATAAAATCCGGCATTCGCGGTACCCTGGTAATTTTTGGAACCCCCAGAACTTCCTTGATGTTAGCGACATTCACAGCATACAGCTCGTCAGCCAATTTGAAGGTCAAATACTGATGAATATCAGCGCGATTAATTTCTGCCATTCAAGAGCCTCCTTAAAATTCCTCGAATTCACTGTCCATCGCATCTTTGGCAGACCGCGGATGGTCATCATCCAGATTAAGATCTATACCGCCAACAGGCAATCGTTTCGGTTTTACTGAACGGGCAGATGCAAGACGCGACTCTTCTTTTGGTGAAGAAACGCCCGTGACTGCGCCTGAAGTTTTTTGTGCAGCAGATTTTTCATCTGCCATTTTTTTTGCAACCTCTGCGACTACCGGCGGAACTGAGGCTTTTTTTGCCGGAGCCTGTCTTGGTACCGGTGCAGGCTTTTGGGCGGGTACAGGTTTTTTTGCTGCAGGAGCAGTATCTAGAGGCCGCTTAACTGATGCATGCGGTGTTTCACGAACACCGGAAGAATCAATCCTGAAATAGCTCACGGTTGCGCTCATCTGCTCTGCCTGACCGGCAAGCTCTTCGGCCATGGAAGCAGACTCTTCACTCATCGAGGCATTCTGCTGTACCACCTGGTCAAGCTGCATGATGGCGGCATTGATCTGCTCTACGCCGGAGTTCTGTTCTCCGGAGGCTGCGCTTATCTCCTGCACCAGCTCTGCTGTACGGCGGATCTCGGGAAGCAGTTCATTGATTGTCGCTCCGGCCTTTTCGGCAATCGCCACGCTTTCACCTGAAAGACGGCTGATCTCGGCTGCTTCTTTCTGGCTGCGCTCGGCAAGCTTTCCAACCTCGGCAGCAACAACCGCAAACCCTTTACCGTACTCACCGGCACGGGCGGCTTCGATTGACGCATTCAGCGACAGCATGTTCGTTGAACGGGCTATCTCTTCAATAATGCTGATTTTTGAAGCTATCTCGCGCATTGCTTCTACTGTAGAACTGACTGATTTTCCGCCTTCTTCGGCCTTTGCGGCAGACTGCTGGGCAATCCGTTCGGTCTGCAGTGCGTTATCTGCGTTCTGACGGACGTTGGAGCTCATTTCTTCCATGGAAGAGGATATCTCTTCTACAGAGGATGCCTGTTCGGTTGCTCCCTGGCTCATCTGCTGGGCAGAACCGCTGAGCTGCTGGGCTCCGGCCGACACCTGCTGGGCGGCACTCGACATCTCGCCAATCACTTGCCGGAGCTTGACAATCATGGATTGGAAGGCATTTGCAAGTTGACCGATCTCGTCTCCGCGTTCAAGGTAGCGGCCGTCTACATCCTCGCCCAAATCCCCGGATGCTATCCGTGTTGCCATGACAACAGTCGCACCAACCGGTTTGGCTACAGAGCGACCGATTATAAAGGATACCAGGAGAATAACCAGAAGAGAAGCCAGGCTTATCCCGATAACCCATGATGTAAGAACAACAACGTTGCGAAGGATGTACTCCTGTTGAACCGTAATGGCAAGCGACCAGCCCGTACCGGGAACCGGAGCAAAGAAGGCGCGCTGGACAATGCCCTCCGGGTTTGTATATCGCCCCACACCGCGCTCCCCGGCTATCATACGGCGGCCAAGAGCTGCAAGACCCGAAAACCCTGCAGCATCAGACTGGGTCGTGTTCAACTCAAGCACATATTGTGGATTATGATGTGCGATTACAAGACCAGTACGGTCAACAAGAAAACCAAAGCCTGCATTGTCAATATTTATCTTCGAGATTGAATCTGAAAGAGATGTAAGGGTAACCTGCAGACCTATCATACCGTCTACACGGCCTGCGCGCATGACCGGAGCAGCAACAACAACGATCGGTACATTGAGTGTGCGTGATATTGTCGGGTTACTGATAGCCCAGGAAGCATTTTCGCGGACGACTGCCTGAAAATAATCTCGGTCAGCAACATTTCCTGTTGCCCCGGTGCTTGTAACAAAGTCTCCTGCGTTGTTTACATAAAAGATGTCCGCTACATAGGTGCCCATTTCCCGCATTTTTTCGGCAATTGTTCGTTCAATCTCTGCCTGTGTTCCGCCGCGAATAACATTACGGCTTGCTTCATCAAGGGCAAAACGCACATATTCCTTGATATGAGCAGAAAGCTCATCCGCCCTGGCTGCGCCTATTTCCTCGGTATACAACTCGGTTGTACGCTCCAGGGCAGAGGCTGACATATACACAACAATTCCCGCCAGGAATCCAAGGACCAACAACGTGGTCAATCCGAATAATATGGCAATTTTCATTCCAATCTTGATTTTCTTTACAAAACCGGACTGAGTTCCTTCTTTGTCTTTCATCTTGATAATCCCCCCGGCAGTCTGTTGACTGCAAAATACAACAGCAGCACCAACGTTTTACCCCTATAACTGTAGTTTCACCGGGGAGACTTGTCAAATCCTGAAATAACTTACGGTTGCGCTCATCTGCTCTGCCTGACCGGCAAGCTCTTCGGCCATGCCCTTACAGACTGATAGCAAACATCGAATTTATAAACAACCTGCTTGCCTGTATAAATTAAAGCAAAAGGCCCCCGGTGGCTTTAATCACCGGGGGCCTTTTGTTTGACATACAGCTAAAACCTTACTTAAGCGGAATTACGCATTCTATTGCGTAGGTGCTATTATTTCTAATCAGGAAATCAACCTGTACGTTGCCGGGCAGGTCGGCTGTGATACAAAGCAGGGCCGCATGGCTACTTTCACTGCTTACACCATAGCCATAGGATTCCGTATCAATAAGGGCCTTAACAGTACGTTTTTGCCAGTCAAAAGCGATGGAGGGAACGACACCAGCTGAAACGGTAAACGGCGAACTTCCCAGCTTGGCAGACAGGGCAGTTTGAACACCAAGCAACTGAGCAATCACGATGCTACTTGTCTTTACTCCGACAATGCTGGAGTCCTCAATAAAAATCCCTCCAGTTTGCACATAGGGATTCAAAATCAGGGAAATACCTTCTGCCAGCTCAAGATCAAACCGATTGCTGGCTCCGATACCAAATTGACTTTCGGACACATCAATGAGGACATTGTTTTTTCTCGGGCTGTTATAAAACACCCATACTGCGGATTCTGTACCCGATTTGAACAGTGAGGGCATACGCAGTTTGTCATACAGGGCGAAATATACCTGTGACTCTTTTTCGGTCAGTGAAGGGTCATCGCTATCCTTATACTCGTAAGAATTACTAAATACAGATACACGGCCGTAATTATAAAATGTACCGATATTAAAACCAAACGGGACTTCCAAACCAAGAGTTCCTGACCTGTCAACAAGCTTTCTGGAAGCCGTAAGAGACTCCCTGTCAAAACCATAATCTTGACCGTATAAATACACATTCAAACCGATGGACAGGTTGCTTGCTTTCGGTAAACCAACCGTACCGGAAAGATACATATCATATGTATTAAACAAAGGGCGATCAATTGTAGTATCGACCATAAACCCGGATTCAGAGACTGTGTCTGTGTTTTTCCACAGATCAAAATCTGTCCGTATTGCAAACGGGATTGAGCCTGCCTTGTAATACCCGATGTTGGGGCCGGTAAAATCCAGCCCGCCAAGTATGTAGTTGTTCTCCAACTTATTAAATTGTTCATTGGGCCCGGCAGTCCAGTCGATTGCATTTGTGATCAAGTCGGAGGTGATCAATGCAAGGTCCGAGAATGTTGTTTGTGCAATAACAGCCGGTCCGGTGAGGCACAGCACAATCAACACAACACACAATTTTTTCATATTAACTCCTTGTTCAAGAAAAGTGTGCTTAGTTTACATCACCACTCTTTTGTTGTACAGCTTTTTTTTTAATACAAACACAGGTTTTCACCCCGAGACGCCATACGCTTACCAGCTGCCGCCTCCGCCGCCGCCTGAGCCGCCGCCGGAGAAGCCGCCGGAAGAGGAACTGCCGCTGCTACCGCCGCTGCCGGAGGATGAAGAAGGAGCAGACCTCATTGTACTGCTCATCACCGCAACAGAAGTCCCCAGAGTACGGGTGAAGTCCCGTGAATTGAAGCGGTCATGCCCGTATCCCCGATACCAGGTTGGCGGCTGCAGTGCCAGACCGTCAAAATGCCGTGCCCATTTATCGCTTACCCGGAGCACAATCGCATACGGCAGGATATCAAAAAAGTACTGCGGATTTGATGCAAACAGACGGTCAAGCTTGTCCTTCTCGGCCTTAACCAAGAAATCACGGAAACCCAGTACACGTCCCAGAATTTTGTCCCCGTAGGGCGTCCGTCGTCCCATCGCCGAAACAAAGCAACTGCAGATAAAGGAGGTCGCCATCGGCAGTGCGAAATCCAGAACGGGAAGGCGAACGATCCACAAGGCCAGAAAGCCGATTCCGCCGGTTAACATCACAGCAAAATACGCTGTCACAATCAGCCTGATTCGGGAAGCAACAGAACCCAGAGCTATCTGCTGCACAACCATTGAATACAAAACCACTACAAACATGGAAACAAAAAATGCCAGAAACACACCCATAAACCGCGGCTCGAACGTGCGCATTAAACGCAAACCGAGCAGAAATACCGGAATAAAGGCCAGAATCCCTGACAGGAAACCGGTTGAAAGAGTCAAACAGCCTACCTTGGTATTATCTGCACTGGTGTCAAAAATGGCGCGCTCATCGGTATTCTGAAACCAGGATTGAACCTCACCCTGTGCCCTGTACAACGAAGGATGAAATACATTGTGCAGATCGCTCATCTTGACAATTCCGTCAGTGCCGAAAGAAAACAAGTCCTTGAACAAGGCTTTTTCATAACCGCGTGCACTGGACGGCAGCTCCTTTAACCGGGTAAGCTGAAGCTCTGTACCCGAGCCCCGGGAGACCGGCAGTTCCGCAATCTCAAGGCAGCCCTGTTGTGCCCAGTAAATTATCAGCGCAGTGATATCCTCCGGATCAACAGAACCATCAACGATATACCCGATCTCCGAAGGTGTCATGTTATCAGGCGGTGCGAATTCAACCACCTTGATGACCCGTTTATCCCGGCCCTTGCGAAACCACAACAGAAAAGCAAGCAGAATAACCGCCGCAGAAACGGGATACCGGCTCAATAAAGGAAGCAGCGACGGCATATGCCGGCGGGCACCGACCCAATAGCCTTCAGGCAGGGGCAGCGCCACAGTCAGACCCTCATTGGGTCTCAGGGGACGAACCAATTGCCCTTTAATAGTCAGATCCTCTACAGTCCATACCACATTGCCGCTATAGGTTGAGCCATACGGACCAGAGGTGCAATTAACTCTGGCAGGGTCAAAGGGCTTGGGCATCACAATCTCGAAGCTTGCTGCCCGGATAGTGGTATCCCAACCAAGACCGATTACATTGTGGTTAAACTCGTCCATATCTTCCAGACGGTCCGCACCCACATCATAGACGTAGTGAATCTCATAGCGCACCGGTCCATACAGAAGAACAGCAGGGTCTCCGATGCGGATACGCAGGTTCTCTCCCTCACGCAGCTTCTTGAATGAATACCCCGGAACCCGCACCGAGCGGATCTTTACCGGGTTCTTATCAAATACAAGGGGAATATCCCGAAAAATTCCGCGCCGTTCCTCGTGAAAATTGACATCTATCACTTCGGTGATTCGGTAGGAATTGTTTTCCGCTGCCTCCATCCGCACATGATAGTGCTCGATTGTAAAGGCTTCCTGCCCTGCCGCAAGGCCAAGCAGGAGCAGAATGGAAAGTATTGTACATAGTGTTTTTTTCATGCAGGGAACCTCAAAATGACACTTTAACAGAAGCACGCTCGGCGTCCTGTATTTCAAAGTATTCTTTCTTTTGAAGATTCATCATGCCTGCAACAATAGACTGGGGAAACAATTCTCGCTTGATATTGTAAATCTTGATTACCGCATTGTAATATTTGCGCGACTGCAGAATATCGGTCTCAAGGGTCTGCAGCTGATTTTGAAGGTTCACAAAGCCCTGGTTCGCCTTCAAGTCAGGATAGGCCTCGCTCAGGGCAAATATGCTTTTCAGCCCTGCAACAAGGGCTGTTTCATTTTTCTGGAGCTCGCCGACCGACGAGGAGCCCATTGCCATATTCCGGGCCTGAATCACCCGTTCGAGGGTTTCTTTTTCGTGCGAGGCGTAGCCCTTTACTGTCTCAACCAGATTCGGAATCAGATCCCAGCGCTTTTTCAGGTAGGCATCCATTGTGGCAAAGGCCTCTTCGCACTGGTTGCGCTGCTGCACAAAACCGTTATACATACCAATAAAGGCCATCAAGACCAGAAGAACAAGACCGCCGACAATCCATAAAACCATACTTATACCTCTTTGCTATACTTGATTTGTAAAAGTGTAGCACAGCATCCGTTTCTGACAGTACTCTTTTGTTGACAAAACGTAAAAACCGGACCTACAATCAGGTACGTCACTTGCGTCCAACAACCCCGGCGCTTGATCTAAAAAATCAAGGAATACAACTACGGATGAATGATACAGCTTCGATCGGCGAAGGCGATATAACAGAACTAAACCGCAGATTCACTCTGGACGAACTTGACAACTGGCATACCACGGCCGGCCTGGCCGAGGGCGTTTTGACAACGGTAGCGTCCCGCATACCCGGAGCAAAGGCATACCTCTTTTTTCATGTAAAAGAAGCCCATGAGTACCGCGAAATAGACCGTGAAGGGCTTGCGGCCATACCGGATGACTCCCTGTTTATAGCATGCCTTGCCATGCAGGAAACCGGCATCAGTGTAAGCGGCGTTTTTACCGAGTACGTACTGGACGACCCCCTGCTGGAAGGCCTTTTAACCAGCGCCTATGGTGCCCACTGGATTACACCCATAGTTCACCGCTTTGAACTGCTGGCCTTCCTGTTGATCGGGTTTGATTCTGCCGGAAGACCCGGCCTGCCGGCAGAGACCCCCTCGGAATGCGAACTTTCGTTTCTTCTTGACCTGACAAACCGCCTTAAAACCAACCTCTATGCCGCATCTATTGCCGATGAACGGCAGAGAGAACTGCTCAAGCTGGCAGAGTTCCCCACTGTGCTGCACCGGCGCGAGGGCGTTCAGGATCTGGTAGAGAACATTCTGAATGATATTGCCGGTGAAATCCACTTTGATTCCGGCATCTATTATCAATACGACGAGTACCACCAGAAACTGATACCGATAGTATGGAAGGGAGTGCCGGGGCTGCCGCCGCTACTCAACCCCGGCAAGGGAATCTCGGGGCTCACACTGGAGCGCAAGCGGGCAACCTTTGTTCCGGAACGGTCCAAGCACCCCTCATTTTCCGCTATGGAAGAAGAAGCCTTTATCCAGGGCTCTTTCGTTTCTGCCCCGATCTGTACAGATAAACGCATGATCGGTGTGGTCACCTTAAGCCGTGCCCCGGAATCAAAAGCGGCCTTCGGTGTTGAACACCGCTATACAGTCGAAATCGCTGCATCTTTCATTGCGACCGAAATTAACAATAGACTTCTGTATGACGAACTCGAACAAAGTTATTTCGCCACGGTGTCGTCCCTTACCCGGGCCCTCGAGGCCAAGGATCCCTATACCAAAGGCCATTCCGAACGGGTCATGGAGTATGCCGTCGGGATTGCAAAAACACTGGAGCTGTCGCTCGATTCTGTACGCAAGATCCGTTACGCGGCCATCCTGCACGACATCGGAAAAATCGGCGTTTCCGATTCGATTATCGCAAAACCGGAAAAACTGACTGCGCTGGAATTCGAAGAAATCAAAAAGCACACCGAAATCGGCTATGATATAATCAACGAGAACTCGTTTTTCGGCGAGATTCGCGATCTGATCCGCTACCACCATGAAAAAATGGACGGAACCGGCTACTATGCAAAACTTCCAGGCGATTATCCCTGGGAGGCTATGATCATAAGCCTTGCCGATATTTATGACGCCCTTATCTCCGACCGACCCTACCGCCGGGCCTTCCCGCCGGAAGAAGCGCTCAAGTCTATTGAAAAACTGGTCGGGGTCAATTTCGACGAAAAAATCTTTGTCGCCTTCAAGCTCTGGCTCGAAAAAGAGAAAAAAATTAAAATTCGCTGATCTGTGTCCAGCACCGGCTCCTGCTTGGCCGAAAACACCGCTCCCGCTTGACAGACAGCCCTGCTGTCGATACCCTGCACGTGTAGTCTTCAGGGCGGGGTGTAACTCCCCACCGGCGGTATAGCCCGCGAGCCAGAGATGGCATGATCCGGTGAGACTCCGGAGCCGACAGTACAGTCTGGATGAAAGAAGCATTACACGCACCCGGCGCTATGCATGCGCCGTTTGAACCGTACACTGTCAGGGTCTGCACCTGTAAAACCAGCGGCACCTAGACCGCCAGAGCCGACAGCGTACCATAGCGCGTATATATCGCCCTGAAACCTGCCAAACCAGATTTCGGGGTTTTTTTATGTCTTCTGCAGCACTCTCTGTTGATGAACGGTTTATGCGCGAGGCGATTGCTCTTGCCGAACGCGGCCGCCGTACCGTTTCCCCCAATCCCCTTGTCGGAGCTCTGCTCGTCCGGAATGGCATCATCATCGGTCAAGGCTGGCATGAACGCGCCGGAGAGTCTCATGCCGAGGTTCGCGCTATCGCCGATGCCCTGCAAAACGGCCACACCGACCTGAGCGGGGCAACCTGCTATGTCACCCTTGAACCCTGCTGTCATCAGGGGCGCACACCGCCGTGTACCGAAGCCTTGATCCGCCACCGGATCGACCGGGTGGTCTTCGGCCTTACAGACCCGAACCCGCTGGTCTCCGGAAAGGGAGAAAAAACCCTCCGTGATGCGGGCATCGAGGTATCAGGCGGCGTCCTGCAGCACGAGTGCTGCGAGCAAAACCGCATCTTTATAACCTTCATGGAAAAAAAGCGCCCCTGGGTAACACTGAAAGCTGCACTGAGCCTTGACGGTAAAACCGCTGCTGCAACCGGGCTCTCCCGCTGGATTTCCGGCGCCGAAGCCCGAGCCGAGGTGCAGGAACTCAGGCGAAACCACCGCGCCATCCTGGTGGGTGCGGGAACCATTTTTGCCGATGACCCGGTCCTCCTGCCCCGGCCATCAGACAGCCCGCACGCATCAGCCAGCCCGCACGCAGCCGAGCGGCCGCCCTTGAGGGTTGTTCTGGACAGCGCCTTCCGCACCCCGCCGGACTCGCGCCTCCTTAAAAGCGCCGATCTCGGCCCAATACTTATTGCAGGCTGCGCACCGGATACAGTTACAGATGAAACCCGCCCCGGCGCACCGGCAGTCCCGCCCGGCGACACTTCCGACATACCCGCACGGATCGCCGCCCTTGAGGCCGCAGGGGCCCGCACCCTCCAGCTTCCCGCGATGCACGGACGCTGCGACCCGGATGCCCTCCTTGCCGCCCTTGCGGCCGAAGGAATCGACAGCGTTCTGTGCGAAGGCGGGGCTACCCTTTCGGCAAGCCTTGTACAGGCCGGCCTTGTTGACCGGCTGCACCTGTATCTTGCGCCAGTCCTGATAGGCGGCGCACACGCGCCCGGCCTTCTTGCAGGGATCGGGTTTCCGGACCCCCAAACAGCCCGCTCTGCCTGCCCGGTGGGGCCCCTCAGGTATCGAAGCTGCGGGGCCGACATCGCCATTGAGGCCGATCTGGCCTGGAGGTCACCATGTTTACCGGTTTGATAGAAGAAGTCGGCCGCATAGCCGCCATCCAGCACGGCAGCCATTCCGCCGAACTCGACATCCAGTGCGCGAAAGTGCACCTGGATGCTGCAATCGGCGACAGCATTGCTGTCTCGGGTATTTGCCTCACAGTCACCGCAGCACAGAGCACCGGCTTTACCGCCGCAGCCATGGCCGAAACCCTTTCACGTACCACCCTGGGCAGCCTTACAGCCGGCTCCCCGGTCAATCTGGAGCGCGCACTCAGGCTTCAGGACCGTCTGGGCGGACACCTGGTCTCGGGCCACGTTGACGCTATTGCCCGCGTCACGGACATCACAAAAGACGGCATTGCCCGCATCCTCACCCTGGAAGCCCCGGTACACCTGTCACGCCTCATCGCCTGCAAAGGCTCAGTATGCCTTGACGGCGTGAGTCTCACCGTAATCAAGCGGGTCGGCGACCGGTTCAGTGTCGGCCTTATTCCCCACAGCGCCGGCGCAACCACCCTCGGCTCACTGAAGCCCGGCTCCCGCGTCAATCTGGAATGCGACCTCCTTGCCCGCTACCTTGCAAATCTTATCGATGCCGGGCCGGCCAGCCCGCCTGACGCACAAAGTCTCAGCCTGGAACGCCTTGCAGAGCTGGGCTATTGACCATCAGGCTGGCGAGCCTCGGGCTTCTAAGCCGGGCAGAAATACCATCAACGGACGGAGGAAAACCGATGAATACAATAGAAGATGCCCTTGAACAGATCAACCAGGGACGGATGATCATTGTTACGGATGACGAAGGGCGCGAAAATGAGGGCGACCTCGTTATGGCCGCCTGTCACGCGAATCAACAGTCCGTCAATTTCATGGCCCGCGAGGCCTGCGGCCTGATCTGTGTACCCCTGCCAGCCGGCCGTGCGGCCGCTCTGGGGCTGGATGCCATGGCCGCCGGGAACAGCGACCCACACGGCACCGCTTTTACCGTCTCGGTCGATCACATCGAAAGCACCACCGGTATATCGGCTGCCGAACGGGCCCGCACTATCTGCGCCCTGGCCGATCCTTCTACCGGAAGAGCCGATCTGCGCCGGCCAGGTCACATCTTTCCCCTGGTATCCCGGGCGGGAGGGGTGCTTTCACGGGCAGGCCACACCGAAGCCGGAGTAGACCTTGCCCACCTGGCCCGTACCGGCGGCGTCTACAGCCCGGACGGGCCAGACGCCCGCGATGCGGCCGTCATCTGCGAGATCATGAATCCGGACGGCACCATGGCCCGCCGGCCCGAACTGGAACTCTTTGCAGCCCGGCATGGACTGGTACTGATCAGTGTGGAACAGCTCATCCGCTGGCGAAAGAACCGAGAACAGCTGGTGGAACGCGTCACCGATACAGTTCTGCCCACTGAATGGGGGACCTTCCGTCTGACCGGCTGGCGGGAGCTTCACACCGGCAAGGAACACATCAGCCTTTCCATGGGAGAGCATGGCGACGGTAAAGACGTTCTGTGCCGGGTCCATTCCGAGTGTCTAACCGGGGATGCTCTGGGCTCCCTGCGCTGTGACTGCGGTCAGCAGTACCGTGCAGCCCTTGCGCGTATCGCAGAAGAAGGCCGGGGGATTCTGGTGTATCTGCGCCAGGAAGGCCGGGGTATAGGGCTCCTGAACAAGCTCAGGGCCTACGCCCTGCAGGACGGGGGCCTGGATACCGTGGATGCGAACCTTCATCTGGGCTTCGCCGCCGATGAACGGGATTACCAGGTCGGGGTTCAGATTCTCCGCTCCCTGGGCGCTTCATCCCTGCGTCTGATGACCAACAATCCGGCAAAAACCGGCGCAGTGGAAAGCTACGGGCTCACTATCACGGAACGGATACCCTTAAGCCTTCCGTCAAATACCCATAACCACAAATATCTGGCAACCAAGGCCAGCAGAATGGAACATGCATTAAACCTGTAAAAAACAACAGTATTGATAGCAGTACATGGAGGACACTACATGAAGATTTATGAAGGAAATCTTGTCGCACCGCAGAAGGCAGCCGGAGCCGGTTCACCCCGGCCCGGCATTGCGCTGGTGGCAGCACGTTTTAACGAGCTGATCACATCAAAACTGGTTTCAGGGGCGCTTGATGCGCTGCACCGGCACGGAATAAGCGAGGAGGACATACGTCTTGCCTGGGTACCGGGGGCCTTCGAGATTCCTCTTGCGGCCCAGAAGCTGGCGGCAAAGCCCGAGATCGGGGCGGTGATCTGTCTGGGCGCGGTTATCCGGGGTTCCACACCCCACTTTGACTACGTGGCATCGGAAGCAGCCAAGGGCACCGCCCAGGTCAGCCTTGCCAGCGGCAAGCCGGTTATCTTCGGGGTGCTGACCACCGATACAATAGAGCAGGCCATTGAACGCGCCGGAACCAAGGCCGGCAACAAGGGTTTTGAAGCTGCAGTCACCGCAATCGAGATGCTGAATCTGTTGGGCGAGATAAGCGGCTCGTAATACTAAAAAATGGCGGGTTTCAACAGAATTCACAGCAGGAGGCAGTTTTTTACAATGCGAAAAACTACCTCCTGCAGGTTTTCATGGTAATTCCGGTTTTGTTAAAATTCCCGTGAAGCACAATTAAGCGAAGAAGAGCGGAATTCTATCTTCTTGATATTCATTTTGTCTTTCAGCAGTTCATAGAATACTGTACAAAACCACTCACAGGTTGACGGGCCTGTGCTCACAGACACCCTGCTTTCCGGAAAAGACTTAACCAGTGCATGGTTTAAAGCCATTGCGGGCTTTCCAAACCTGTTTGTCGTTCCTTTCATGCCTGTTTTTTCATATCCTTGCAAAACCAGGTCCAGCAAGGGATCTCCTTCCTGGAAGATTGTTGCATGATGAAAATTGTCTGCGACTGCCCATGCCAGTTTTTGTGCTTCCTTGACAGGATAGGCATAATTATGCTCGTTCATATCGCCTTCAATCTCGAGGGTCAAATATCCCGAGTGGCCGTGAAGATAACTTGCCTCTCCGGGGTAATTCATGAATCTGTGTGCATACTGAAAATCCAGTTTCACAATTGATCTGTACTTTCCATTCGCCATGGTAAACTCCTTCATACTCAAACATGCTTCATAAAGACAGCACCGCCATCATTGTGAATTATGGTAGGGTTTGGGCAATAATGCAAATCAGTATTTTCTGCGTGGGTGTTGACAGCTGGTAAAACCGGGCAGCACTTCAGTGCCGCGGTAAAGAAAGACTTGATTTATGTATATACACAAGTGTATACTTTAACCAGGAGGTTTGCCATGTTAACTTCAAAGGTTTTTATTAGCGGCAATAGCCAGGCAATAAGACTGCCCAAAGAATATCAAGTCAACGAGAAAGAGCTCTATATCAAGAAAGTCGGAAGCACGATTGTGCTTTTTCCCAAGGATGATCCCTGGGAAGCGTTTGAAAGAAGTTTAACAGAATTCTCCGATGATTTTATGATCGACGGAAGATGTCAGCCACCCATGCAAGAAAGGAACGGCCTTTAAATGTTTCTATTAGATACAAATATTTGTATTTATATCATAAACAACAGTCCAGGAACCGTAGTTAAAAAAATAAAGTCATTTAAGCCTTCTCAAATAAAGTTATCCGCAATATCGGTTGGTGAATTGGAGTATGGAATTTCAAAAAGCAAATATCGGGAACAAAACAGAGCGGGATTAATTGATTTTGTTTCAGCGTTTGATATTCTCCCCTTCGACGATAATGATGCCGAAATATTCGGAATAATACGGGCAGATTTGGAGAAGATGGGCGAACGTATAGGTCCCTATGATATGCAAATTGCTGCGCAAGCTATTTCCAACAAATTAATCCTTGTAACTAACAATACAAGAGAGTTTGAAAGGATAAAAACTTTACAGATGGATAATTGGGTATAATTTATTTAAGGGCACGTCGAAAAACTATATTGGTTTTTCGACGTGCCCTCGCAAATCCTTACAGTATTTGCATTTATTTTTGGTAGACCTCTAAAAACTGATGTTTTTAGAGGCCCCCTTAAGCTCTTATAAACAGGATTACCAGCCGTGGAGAGAAGACTGTTGAATGTCTTCACCGAAATTTAATAGGGAAAAAGATAGATGGATAACGAAAAGGGATTAACACAGCATTTTGGGGCAAACCTGGCCGAACTGCTTTCAGGCAAAATAAGTAAAGTCTATAAAGACTTTAATACACACGATTATATTGCGGCCATCAAGAATACTGGTGATAATCTCAGCTTAACCCGGAGAATAGAACTTCATGCCGACCAGCTTCGCCTGTATCTTCCCGGAGATTACACAAAAGCTGTTAAAATACTGATGTCTACCCTGGGTGAAGAAAACAGGAATGAAACAGGCATGTTCACAGAATTTTATTGGATTATGCCAATCGGAAAATTTGTAGAAAAATACGGGTTAGAACACCTGGAAATTTCCCTCAGGGCAATCGAAGAGATAACCAAAAGAAATACCGGCGAATATGCAATAAGACCGTTCATCAGAAAGTATCCCGGGGAATTATTACACGTTATGAAAAACTGGGCACAATCAGAGAATTTTCATTTAAGGCGGCTTGCCAGCGAGGGCTTGCGTCCAAAGCTTCCCTGGTCCAAAAAACTGGACGTCTTCACCGACAAACCCGATCCAGTATTTAATATATTGGAACTGCTGAAAGAAGATGAAGTTTTGTTTGTAAAGAAATCGGTTGCAAACCATCTAACTGACTGGCTGAAGGTAAACAGGGAGCCAACTGTTAAGCTCATAACCAGATGGAAAGAATCAGATAACCGGCACACCAAATGGATTATCAAAAGAGCGACAAGAAAGATTCCCGTTGACTGACACAAAAGGACTGAATAACCCATGACAACTCCCGAGCGGGCGCCGCGAAATAAAACACTTACTCTTACCGATACAGAGCGCAGGCGCCTCGCTCTTGTGCTTGATGCCATGCAGCCGTCAACACAGGAGACGCACCACCTGCAGGGCCCCGCCCCGGCGGGCGCGGAGGAAGCAGAGACCGCGCATGAAAACGCCCCCCTTGAGCGGCTCGCCCCCGAACACCTTTATGACCGCATACTTAATCATGATCTCTTTTGCCTTCTGCCCCGCCTTCCTGCCGGGTTTGCGGACCTGGTGATAATCGACCCGCCGTACAACCTGGACAAGGATTTTCACGGGTCGCGCTTCCGGGCAATGAAGGGCGAGGACTATGCCGGGTGGCTGGCCGGGTGGCTGCCCGGGGTTCTGGCCTGCGCGAAGGAGGGGGCGAGCGTGTACCTGTGCGGCGACTGGAAATGCTCGGGCGCGTTTGAGGCGGAGCTTGCAAAGCATGCGGTGATTCGCAACCGCATCACCTGGCAGCGGGAAAAGGGGCGCGGCGCGGCGCGAAACTGGAAAAACTGCTCGGAGGATATCTGGTTTGCCACCATCGGGGAGGGCTATCACTTTGATGTTGAGGCTGTGATGCAGCGTCGCCGGGTGCTTGCCCCCTACCGCCAGGATGGACTGCCGAAGGACTGGCAAGAGGAAGCTGAAGGACGATTCCGGCTGACCCATCCGTCGAACCTCTGGGATGATATCACGGTACCCTACTGGTCCATGAGCGAAAATACCGACCACCCCACACAGAAACCCGAAAAACTCATTGCGAAGCTGATCCTTGCAAGCAGCCGGCCGGGCGACCTGGTGTTCGATCCCTTTGCCGGCTCGGGGACAACCGCTGTGACTGCACGAAAGCTCGGACGCCGGTTCTGCACTGTGGAACAGAACCGCGAGTACTGCCTGTGGGCTTTAAAACGCCTTGAACTGGCGGAAGCAGACAGGTCGATCCAGGGATATAAGAACGGGGTGTTTTTGGGAAGGAACGCAGAATAAAAAACGGCCGGAAAGGTCCGGCCGTCTGTGTGCGGGGTCAGGGGGCGGCAAGCCTGCGGTAGCGGAATGTCCTTCCGCTATGCTCGGCAACCGTTACCAGTTCATCTTTTTCAAAACGGAACTGGAGAAACTCACGGTGCCCGTCAAGGTCAGTTCCCTCCACAGAGTTCCAGGTACCATCTGAATCCTGCCAATCTGTAAAAACCAGCTCCAGCCGGTTTCTGTACCGCCGGTATTCACCGCGCAAGGCAGAAACCGCCCCGCCGGCCGGATACCCGATTGTAAACACTGCGTCGCCCAGGGTCAGACTGCGCGTATCATCAACCCAGTGGCCTTCAAGACGGGCAGCTGAACCGCAGGCTGTTAGCAGGAGAACTGCCAGAACCAGCAGCAGTAGAAATCCTGCGGCCCCTTGAGGGCTTCTACGGATATACAAGGTTTTTTACTGGCCAACAGGGCTCAACTGAATGTACTGATACTCTTTGGGCCCGCTCACCCACAAAAGAGACGGCCACCAGATGAGCAAGCCCAGAATCAGATTCGGTGCTTTGATTTCACGCTGCACGGAAGACCTTCGTTCGTTATATCCGTCTT